>JAABQG010000007.1 GCA_011391595.1 Hydrogenophaga sp. | reverse complement strand
TAGGCGGCCACGCGGTCGCCGGGTTTCACGCCGGCTTCCTGCAGGTGCAGCGCCAGCGACGCCACCTGCCTGCGCAGCTCGGGCCACGACAGCTCGTGCTGCTGCCCTTTTTCGTTGCGGCTGATGATGGCCGGGAAGCCCGCCGCAAGGCCTGCGGACTGGCCTGCGGCCAGGGCCGGCCCCACATGCCGGAACACCTGCTGCGCGTAGTTGGCCTGCGCGCCGGGAAACCATTTCGCGCCGGGCATCACGTTTTTCTCCAGCACCGCGGTGTGCGGCGTGGGCGAGCGCAGGTCGAAATAGTCCCAGATGCTCTGCCAGAAGGCGTCGAGCTCGGTGGTGGACCAGCGCCAGAGGTCGTCGTAGCGGTCGAAGCTCAGGCCGCGTGTGTCGCGCAGCCAGTTCTGGTACAGGCGGATCTGGGGAATGAAAGGTGGCGGGGAAAGGGGTGTGGGTGTCGCGCTCATGGCCGTGAGGGTAGCGGCTTGGCGCCGCCCGCGCATCGGGAAAGGTACGCGGATGTGACAGCCGATTGCCCTTATGCTGGCGGCCTCACGATCCCTAGACCGACATGACCCTGCCCACCCCCACGCTCGAACCCATCGCCGATCTCACGGTCTTTGTGGCCACGCCCATCGAAGCCGGGCAGGTCACCGGCCTGAACAGCCGCGGCCGGCGGCGCATCATCCCGATCACCGGCGGAAAAGTGACCGGAAAGCTCAGCGGCACGGTGCTGCCGGGCGGCGCGGACTTCCAGATGGTGGTGTCCGACACCTGCGCCGATCTGGATGCGCGCTACCTGCTGCGGCTCGACAACGGCGAACACGTTTTCGTGATGAACCGCGCGCTGCGCCGCGGCTCGGTGGAAGACATCGCCAGGCTGGTGCGCGGCGAGCCGGTGGACCCGGCGGCGATCTACTTCCGCTGCGCGCCCACCTTCGAGGTCTCGTCGCCCGCGCTGGCCTGGCTGACCGAGAGCCTCTTCGTTGGCACCGGTGCGCGCTTTCCGGACAGGGTGGAGATGCGCTTCTTCCGCGTGGCGTAACCCAGCCGGCCGGGCGCCTACTTGATCATCTTCCAGACCATTTCGATCCCGGCCGCCCACAGGTCGCCGTGGGTGAGGTCGACGTCGGCTCGCCCGGTCGAGAAGCGTTCGGCCTGGGCCTCGCGCCGGGCGCGCTCGCGGTCGCGTTCGATCATGATCAGCGCGTCCGCCACGCCCAGCGGGGAGACGGTGCCGGCCTGCTGCGCGGCGCGGGCGTAGCCGGCCAGCGCCTGCTCAACCGCCTTCGGGTCCAGCAGCGCCAGCGGGGAGCGGCAATGAGGGCAGGCGTCGTCGCGGCGCACGTCTACCGGGGCACCGCAGCCGGTGCACTGGATGGTGCCCACCCGCGCGGCGATGTCTTCGATCTCGGGCTTGGTGAGGTGGCGCACAAATCCTTTTTCGACCATGAAGGACGAAAACGTGGCCATGCGCCCATGCCGCCTGGGGCAGCGGTGCGTGACGTAGCGGCCGCTGCGCACCATGTCGAAGCCTTCCTGCAGCGCGGCGCGGCAGCGCGGGCAGCCCAGCCGGGTGGCCAGCGGGGTGCGGGCGTCGTCGCGGTGCTGGTGCAGCAGGCGCAGCAGCTCCACGACGGCGGCCGGCGTCAGTTGCAGGTTCTCCTGCGGGTCGAACCAGATCAGCTGGCAGGAAAAGCACAGGTCCAGCAGCACCTCGCTGCGCTGGCCGGGCAGACGGTGCTTTTCCATCGGGGCGCCACAGGAGGGACAGGGCAGCGGGTGGGGCATGGGGCGGTGCGGGCGTGCGAAGGTCCGGAAATCCTAACCGGTCTGGGCCTTCAGGGGCCGCTGGCAACTTCGAAATTCATAGCTGATTATGACCATCCGAAGCTGGGGAAAGGCAGTTTTGACCCATATTTTGCTCTGCAGGCCCCTGTTGCGGCCTGTTCAGCCCCCCACCCGCGCCGCAATCGCTTCGCCCATCTCCTGCGTGCTGGCGTTGCCACCCAGGTCCGGCGTGCAGGGGCCGGTGATCAACGCCACCTCGATGGCCTGGACGATGGCGTCGTGCGCCTGGCGGAAGCGCGCGTCGGGGTGGCCGTCCGCGCCCGGGCGGCTGCCGGCCAGGAAGTCCAGCATCAGCGCGCCCGACCAGATCATGGCGATCGGGTTGGCGATGTTCTTGCCATAGATGTCGGGCGCCGAGCCATGCACCGGCTCGAACAGCGACGGAAAGCGGCGTTCCGGGTTCAGGTTGGCCGAGGGGGCCAGGCCAATGGTGCCGGTGGTGGCCGGGCCCAGGTCCGAGAGGATGTCGCCGAACAGGTTGGACGCCACCACCACGTCGAAGCGTCCCGGTTGCAGCACGAAGCGCGCGCTCAGGATGTCGATGTGCTGCTTGTCCACGGTGACCTCGGGGTAGCCCTTGGCCATGGCATCCGCGCGGCCGTCCCACCACGGCATGCTGATGGCGATGCCGTTGCTCTTGGTGGCTACCGTCAGGTGTTTGCGATTGCGGCTTTGCGCCAGCTCGAAGGCGTACTTGAGCACGCGGTCGGTGCCATGGCGCGAATAGACCGACTCCTGGATCACGATCTCGCGGTCTGTGCCCGCGTACATCACGCCGCCGAGGTTGGTGTACTCGCCCTCGGTGTTCTCGCGCACCACGAAGTAGTCGATGTCACCCGCCTTGCGCCCGGCCAGCGGGCAGGGCACGCCCTCGAACAGGCGCACCGGGCGCAGGTTGATGTACTGGTCGAACTCGCGGCGGAACTTCAGCAGTGAGCCCCACAGCGACACATGGTCCGGCACGGTGGCGGGCCAGCCGACGGCGCCGAAGTAGATCGCGTCCATGTCCTGCAGCTGCGCCTTCCAGTCGTCCGGCATCATCTGGCCGTGCTGCAGGAAGTAGTCGCAGTGCGCCCAGTCGAAATGGGTGAACTCCAGGCTCAGGCCGAAGCGGCGCGCGGCGGCTTCCAGCACGCGCAGCCCCTCGGGCATGACTTCGCGGCCAATGCCGTCGCCGGCGATGACGGCGATGCGAAGGGGGGTTGGGTCTGGAGTGGAGGTGGTCATGGCATTGCGGGGGTCGGGTTGGAACCCCGCCATTGTCATCCGATCGATGCGGACCCGCCATCCGCGTTTGCCACACGCAATCTGAACGGTGTGCGAAAGCTCAGGGCGCGGGGTCGATGCCCGCCACCACGCGCCCGTCCACCAGCTCGATCTGCCGGTCACAGCGCGCGGCCAGGCGCGGGTCGTGGGTGACGATCAGGCAGGCGCTGCCGTGGTCGTGGTTGAACTCGCGCAGCAGGCCGAACACCTCGTCGGCCGACACGGTGTCGAGGTTGCCGGTGGGCTCGTCAGCCAGGATCAGCCGGGGTTTCAGCGACAGCGCCCGCGCAATCGCCACCCGCTGCTGCATGCCGCCCGAGAGTTCGCCGGGCCGCTTGGACTCGGCTCCCTTCAGCCCCACGCGCGCCAGCAGCTCGCGCGCCAGGGCTTCGGCCTCGGGCGTGGCCGTGCTGTGGGCGATGATGGACGGCAGCAGCACATTTTCCAGTGCGGTGAAGGCCGGCAACAGATGGTGGAACTGGAACACGAAGCCGATGGTGGCGCCGCGCAGCCGCGTAAGGCCGGCATCGTCCAGCGACAGCGTCTGCTGGTCCGCAATCTCCAGCGTGCCCGCGGTCGGCCGCTCCAGCAGACCGATGATGTTGAGCAGCGTGCTCTTGCCCGAGCCCGAGGGACCCTTGAGCGCGACGAACTCGGCCTCGCGCAGCGCCAGCGTGATGCCGTGCAGCACCTCGGTCTCCACCGGCGTGCCAACGTTGTAGCTCTTGTGGATGTCGGAGAGCTTCAGGATGGGGGCGGGCGGGGCGGTCATGCGTGGGGGTATTGTGAACGCATGGGCACTGTCAGGCTGGGAGGGGGCGCGATGGGGGCTGCCACCCCCAAAGTTCTGAAATGGTCTGACAGGGAATCTTTTCAGGACTTGCGAGATCGACCGGACATTTTCATTCCATCCCGGATGTTCAGTCCCATCAGCGCCAGATTGGTGGCCCCCGCCAGGAGCTCCAATCCCTGAACCAAGTAGAACGACGTGTCGAATGTTCCCGCTGCCGCCCATCGATGCAGAAAGATCGCACAGGGCACCAGGATCAACACCCCATTGGCAGCGATGAAAGGCATTCGCTTCTTCTTGGCTGCAACCAGGCGCCCCTGGCGAGATTTCGACAGGATGAAACCACTGACGCCTGTGGCCGCAATGGCAGGTATCAAAAGGAAAAGTCCAGGCATCACGATCAGGGCCTTGACCGCGACGATGGTTTGCGTCGAGCCCAACAGCTCTGACAACAGCGAAGCGCTGAAAAAACTGGCAATGATCAACGTCGCCAGTACACCGGCCAAAAGATGGATTCGTTGCGTCATCGCTTGTGCTCCAGTTCGATCGCTCACTACGGACCCACACAAAGGTTGGGCACGGCCAGACGCGTGAAGAGATGCGGCGACGCAACGGCGGACGACGGGTACTGCTCCAGGGCGCTCTGGAAATCCGGGTGGGTGAAAGCGGCACGAAAATGCGCCACCGACTCCCAGAGGGCGTAGTTGAGAAATGCCGTGCTTCCCGCAATACCGCGATGCAGCTGAGTGGAGATGTAGCCGGGTTGTTGCTTCATCCAGTTTGCGTCGTCCTCCCAAGCCTTGAGCAAGGCAGGAATGTCGGGTTCGGCGACCTCAAACATATTGACCAGAACTACCGGCGAAACTTCCGTGGTTAGTTGCTGGAAGATGGGCACTTTCTGATCCAGTGGGCGCAGTTTGAGCATGAGATGACTCCTTCTGATGGAGGTTGGTTGGGGTTGAGGATCAGGACGCAGTGACCGGCGAGAGACGGTGCTCCAGGGCAATGAGGGCTTGTTTTGCACGCTGCAATTCAGACAGCGTCAACCCTTGCCCGAGCGATTTCGCCCACACGCGTTGCAACGCCATCGCATCGTCATAGGCCGCTTGCCCTGTGGCTGACAGCGCATGAAGGGGGGAGCGTTGATGCCGTGGATTGGGATGCGCCTCAACCAGACCCTCAGCGACCGCGAGGTTCAATTGCTTTTGCACGCCCTGTCGGGTGACACCCATGGCCACGGCGATCTGCGGCGCGGTTTGTGGTTCTCCCGCCAGGGCGATGGCACCCAACACCTGCCATCGCGCACTGGTCAGCCCGAGCGGCTGAACCAGCCGGTCTCCTTGTTCCAACAGCCGTGCGTTGAGCCGGAAGATGATGAGGATGATTTCAGTCACCGTATCGATGGACTTCGTGTCATGCGCCATGAACTGAAACCTTTCCAGAAACCGTGAAGACGGGCAATTGACAACCAGTTTACAACACGACAACCAGTTGTCAATTGGTGTCTGCGAGGTCCTTCATGCTTCGAAGAGACAAGACCGATTCAGTTTTACGATGACCGCGGAGGCCAACTTCTGCGAGGTCAGCCCTCTTGCGCAGACGTCTGCTTCCTGGGGTGTTGCTGACGTTCAATCTCGGAATACACCGCAACCACGCTTGACTAAGCCCTGATCGCCTGTACCGGGTCCATCCGCGCCGCGCTGCGCGCCGGAATCGCCGCTGCCGCCAGCCCGACGCCGCAGGCCACCACGGACGCCAGCAGCACCAGCATCGGGTCGAGCTGCGCGGCGAACATGGCGCTGCCGTCGGGGCTTTTGAACACGTGCGAGAACACCACCAGCAGGCCGTAGGCCAGCGCAGAGCCCAGTGCCGAGCCCACCAGCCCCACCAATCCGCCCTGTAGCAGGAAGATGGCCATGATGCGCCGCCGGCCCGCGCCCATGGCGCGCAGAATGCCGATTTCGCGCTGCTTCTGCACCACGCTGACGACCAGCACGCTTGAGATACCCAAGGCTACGATGATCACCACGAAGCTGCGGATCAGGTTGTTCGACACGGTCTGGTTGGAGAGGGCGTTGAGCAGGCCGGAGTTGGTCTGCATCCAGCTGTCCACGGTCAGGCCGGTCTGCGCGCGCAGGGTGTCGGCCACGGCGTCGGCGCCAAACAGGTCGCGCACCGTGAGGTCGATGTTGGAGACGCCGCCCGGCAGGTCGAGCAGCGACTGCGCCAGCTTCAGCGTGACGAAGACCCAGCGCCGGTTCAGGTCGCGGTTGCCCATGTCGAACAGGCCGGTGATGTCCAGCGTCTCGCTGCGGCCTGTGGCGCTGGTCACGCGCAGCTTGTCGCCCACGGTCACGCCCAGGTCGCTGGCCAGGTCGGTGCCGATCAGCGCGCCGGTGCCGGCCACGTCGAAGCGCCCGCGCGTCATGAAGTCGTCCATGCGCACCACGCGCCGGTATTGCTCGGGCTGCACGCCCAGCAGCACCACGCTCTTGTTGCTGTTGCCGCGCGCGGCAAAGGCCGGCCCGCTGACCACTGGCGACACGGCCAGCACGCCGGGTGTGGCGGCGGCCAGCGCGGCGATGCGCTCCCACTGGTCCACCGAGCGCAGGCGCTGTTCGCGCGGCTGCACCAGCGCGGCCACGGCCTGGTCGGCGCGCGGCGTGACCACGCGCTGCGTGGCTTCTTCCAGCGGCTTGATCACCACATGGGCCTGCGAGCCCAGCACCTTGTCGATGATGGTGCCCTGCAGCTGGTTGATGAGCTGGGTGAGGAAAATGATCACCGCCACGCCGCCGGTCACACCGGCCAGGATCAGCGCGCTTTGCATGCGCCCCTCGCGCAGAAAGCGCAGCGCCACCAGCAGCTCGAAGGGCATCCAGCGCGCCTGGGAGCTGAGGGAGGGGCGGGTGCGGTGGAAGCTGAATGTCATGAGAAGGGGCGCCCGGTTTGCCGCTTCAGCGCGAGATGAAGGAGGGCACTTCCATGCCCTTTTCCGGCGCCAGGGTCGGGCCACGGCGCACGCGGTCGCCGGGCAGGGCTTTTTCGGTCTGGGGAATCGCCTCGTCGCCCTCTTTCAGGCCTTCGACGATTTCCACCGAACCGATGCCGCGCAGGCCCAGGCGCACCGGCATGCGGACGGCCCGGCCGTCCTGCAGCGCCAGCACCCAGGGCGCTTCGCGGTCGGCGTCGCGCACCGCGCCGGACGGCAGCACCAGCGCGTCATTCTTCGAGCCCGCCAGCAGTTCGACCGACACCGTCATGTCCGGCTTCAGGAAGGCGGGGGGCTTGGGCACTTCCAGGCGCACGTCGACCGTGCCGCGTTGCGGATCCACGGCTGGCGAGATGTAGCTCAGTTTTGCGTCGAAGCGCTGGCCGGGGAAGGCGTCAGCCACCGCCTGCGCCGCCATGCCGGGCGTGAGCAGGCGCAGGTGCTTCTCGTCCACCGCCGCGTCGATGCGGGTGTTGCCCTGCGCGGCCAGTGCCAGCAGCGTGCGGCCGGGCTGCGCCATGGTGCCGGGCTCGACATTGCGCGCCAGCACCACCGCATCGACCGGGCTGGTGATCTGCAGCCGCGCCAGGCGGGCGGTGGCCACCTCCACCGCGGCCTCGGCCTGCGCCACGCGCGATGCGGCCATGGCGGGCTCGATGCCGCTGGCCTGGTTGGCGGCCGACTGCACGCGGGCGGACTCCAGCGCGCTGCGCGCGGTATCGAGCAGGCGCTGGGCGTCATCGAGTTTTTGCTGCGAGAAAAAGCCTTTCGCTACCAGGTCGCGCGTGCGCTCGTAGTCGCGCTCGGCGGCCTTGAAGGTGGCCTCGGCCTGCACCACGGCCTGGCTGGCCACCGGGGCCGACACCGTGGCCTGCTGGGTGGCGCGGCCGCGGGCCTCCACCAGCGCGGCGCGGGCCTGTTGCAAGGCGGCGCGCGCCTCGGCGTCGGACAGGCGCAGCAGCAGGTCGCCGGCCTTGACGCGGTCGCCCTCGCGCACCTTCACTTCCAGCACCGTGGCGGTGACTTCGCTGCCGATATCCATGCGCGCCGGCGCGTTGAGCCGCCCCGTGGCCACCACCGATTGCACGATCCCGGTTCGCACCACCGGCGCGACCTGGACCTTGGTGCCGCGCTGGCTGACCAGCGCCACGGCTGCGACCAAGGCCAGCACGGCTACCCCAGCGGCGCCCCATTTGAAAAGCGGCTTCATCCGGCAAGCGTACCAGCATCCCAATGACGCAGACTGTGGGATGGCGAACGCAGCGGTTTCCATGGGACCGTCGTTCTTGAGTTGCCTCAAGAACCCGATTACGATGGCCGCTTCACCAAACCGGAGAACTCGATGGGCATGCTGGACTGGACCGAACGAAGCGCGGAGGTGCTGCAGCAGGGCGGGGTGATCGGTCCGGACGAGCGTCTGCCCTGGCCGCAGACCGCGGTAATGGGCGTGCAGCACGTCATTGCCATGTTCGGCGCCACGGTGCTGGCGCCGATCCTGATGGGTTTTGATCCGAACATTGCCATCCTGATGAGCGGCATCGGCACGCTGATCTTCTTCGTCGTCACCGGCGGCAAGGTGCCGAGCTACCTGGGCTCCAGCTTCGCCTTCATCGGCGTGGTCATTGCCGCCACGGCCTATGCCGGCAAGGGGCCGAACGCCAACATTGGCGTGGCGCTTGGCGGCATCATCGCTTGCGGCTTGCTCTACACCTTGATCGGCGTACTGGTGCAGGTCATCGGCACCGGCTGGATCGAGCGCTGGATGCCGCCGGTGGTCACCGGCGCGGTGGTGGCGGTGATCGGCCTGAACCTGGCCAGCATTCCGGTCAAGAACATGGCGGCGAGCAATTTTGACAGCTGGATGCAGCTCGTCACCTTTGTCAGCGTGGGCCTGGTGGCGGTGCTGACGCGCGGCATGGTGCAGCGCCTGCTGATCCTGGTGGGGTTGATTGTCGCGACGATCATCTACGCCGTGCTGACCAACGGCCTGGGGCTGGGCAAGCCGATGGACCTGAGCGGGCTCATCAACGCCGCCTGGTTTGGCGCGCCGGCGTTCACCGCGCCCGTGTTCACCGGGAACGCCATGCTGCTGATCGCGCCGGTGGCCATCATCCTGGTGGCCGAGAACCTGGGCCACATCAAGGCGGTGACCGCGATGACCGGCAAGAACCTGGACATCTACATGGGCCGCGCCTTCATCGGCGACGGCATCGCCACCATGGTCTCGGGCAGCGCCGGCGGCACCGGCGTGACGACCTATGCCGAGAACATCGGCGTGATGGCGGCCACCAAGATCTATTCGACGGCCGTGTTCCTGGTGGCGGCGCTGATTGCCGTGCTGCTGGGCTTTTCGCCGAAGTTCGGCGCGGTGATCCAGGTGATCCCGCTGCCGGTGATGGGCGGTGTCTCCATCGTCGTGTTCGGCCTGATCGCCGTGGCCGGCGCCAAGATCTGGGTCGACAACCAGGTCGACTTCTCGCAGAACAAGAACCTCATTGTCGCCGCCATCACGCTGGTGCTGGGCACCGGCGACTTCACGCTCAAGTTCGGCCAGTTCGCACTCGGCGGCATCGGCACCGCCACCTTTGGCGCCATTCTTTTGTATGCCCTGCTCAACCGCAAGCCCTGATTTTTTCACCCGCCCCCCAACCCCCACCTGACTGGAAACCTGACATGACTTCACCCAACCCCCTCGCTTTTTCCTTGGTCCGCGTGCTTTCGTCGGCAGCCCTGCTACTGGGCCTGGTGGCCTGCGCCGCGCCCAAGCCCGATGTAACGGCCTCAGCCGACCTGAAGGCCACCCGCGGCAACACGGCCAGCGGCACCATGTTTTTTGTCCAGACGGGCGACAAGTTGTTGGTCACCGGCGAAGTGCGTGGCCTCAAGCCCAATGCCGAGCATGGTTTCCATGTGCATGAGAACGGCGACTGCTCCAGCGGCGACGGCATGAGCGCGGGCGGCCACTTCAATCCGGGCGGCAACGCGCATGGCCAGTACGGCCGGGCCGAGCACCATGTGGGCGACCTGCCTTCACTGAAGGCTGACGCGCAGGGCGTGGCAAAGTTCGAACTCATCTCCACGAGCCTGACGCTCAAGCCCGGCGCTACCAGCATCGTGGACAAGGGCCTGATCGTGCACCGGGACCCTGACGACTACTACACGCAGCCCACCGGCAATTCTGGCCCGCGCGTGGCCTGCGGCGTGATCCGCAAGTCGTGAAGGGGCCGCTGTTCGCGGCCTGGTATTGCGCCCGGGCGCAGACATTTCGAGGACAACGGGACCATGCTGATCCGCTTGATTTACGTGAGCAAGGCGGTCGATGCGCAGACCGGCACACTGACCGATTCGATTTTGCGCAAGGCCCACGCCTGGAACACCCAGAACGCCATCACCGGTGTGCTCTGCGAGGGACAAGGGGTGTTCCTGCAGGCGCTGGAAGGCGAGCGCGGCGCGGTGACACGACTCTACGCGCGCATCGCCGCCGATCCGCGCCACACGGCCCTGGAGCTGATTCACTGCGAAAGCATTTCCGCGCGACGCTACGGGCAATGGTCGATGGCGCGCGTCAGCCTGTCCGACGTGGACCCGCAATCGAAGATCGTGTGGCCGGAATTTGATCCTTATTCGGCCAGCGGCGCGCAGGTCATGGCGCGCATTGACGAACTCATCGCCGGGGGCCAGCCGGTGCCGGCGCCCTCGATCTGAGCCTCGGAGACTCAGCGCGCGTCAGCCTTCCCGTCAGACTGCGGCCGCTTTGGCGTCTTGTCATCGGCAGGAAGGGCTGGCGGGGCTGAGGCCAGTGGCGCTTTGCACATCTGCCGGCCGTCCCATTGCTGGCCGCACCAGCAGCGGCCCTCCAGGTCAATGATGCAGGTGCCACTGCCGCAGCAGCGAGGGTCTTCGCTCATCGGTAACTCCGGTGTTGTGACTACAGCTTACTTCACGAGCGGCCGCACGGTGGTGAAGCCGCCATCGACCGCGAGGATCTGACCGGTCAGGCGGGCCGCGCCATGGCCGAGCAGCCAGGCCATCGCGTCGGCCACCTGGTCGGCGGTCTGGACGCCGCCCAGAGGATACTGCCGAGCGGCGCCTTCGCGCATCGCGGGCATTTTCAGCATGCTGGCGGCCATCGGGGTTTCGGCCATGCCGGGCGCCACGGCGTTCACGCGCACACCTTGCGTCGCGTAGGTGGCAGCCGCGCTGCGCACCAGGGCCTCGACGCCGCCCTTGGCCGCGGCGATGGCCTCGTGGTTGGCCACGCCGATGCGCGCCACCACCGAGCTGGCAAACACCGCGGCCCCGGGCCCGCCCTGCAGCGCGGCGATCCAGGCCTGCAGCATGAACACCGCACTGTCGAGGTTGACGCGCAGCACCTCGCGGTAGGCGTCGACCCGGGTGCGGTGCAAGGGCGCGATCAGCGTGCTGCCGACGCAGTGCGCCAGCAGCGTGGGCGCAGCGCCGAGGGCCTCCTGGCAAGCTTTGATGGCCAGTACAGCGCCTTCGGGCGTGGTGGTGTCAGCGGCGATGCGCACGTCAGCTTCTACGTCGGCGAGGCGACTCGATTCGCGCCCCACGGCGGCGACACGGCAACCCTGGGCGTGCAACTGGCGGACCAGGGCGCGACCAATGCCGCCACTCGCGCCGGTGATGAGGGCAATTGAAGTCATGTCTTGATTTCCAGGGAAGTGAGGGGCCGGGTTACGGCTCAGGCCGGACGGTCCAGGCGGGAAGCCCATCGCTGCAGCGCCGGGCGCGCGCGCAGGAACAGCCGGTAGACGCGTTCCATCGCCCAGGCTGCCCCCGGCAGCCGGCCGGCCAACGCCAGCCAGCGCCAGCCGGGCAGGGTGGCCCACAGCGCCAGGAAGGCTTGCGCGCCGCTGAGCAACTGGCCGTTGGCGGCGCGCACATGGAAGCGCGCCATCAACTGCTCGCGCGTGGTGCCCTGCGGCAAAGGCAGCGCGGTGTCGCTGACGTCGGTAAAACACACCGGGGTGTCCGGGCGTAGCGGCTGCAGGCCGCGATAGATGCCGATCTCGCGCCGGCACAGCGGGCAGGCGCCGTCGTAGAGAACGGTCAGCGCTTGCGTTTCGGCGCCCGCGTCAGGGCTTGTCGGGGTCACCACGCGGGCACCTCGTTCACGGCCAGCAGGTCGGCGGCGGTTGACAGCCCGCGTGAGGCGCTGGTCCACCATTGCGAAAACGAGTCGCAACGCCGTGTGACCGGGGGAAAAAGCGCCGGCGCCGCGTGGCACTCGGCCCAGCGGGCCAGCCACGGCGCCAGGTGCGGCTCGCCGAAGCCGCGCACGCGGCGCGCGCCGGCCAGCGCGGCACCGATGGCCGCCGCGTCACCGTGCCAGCACTGCGGGGTCAGCTCGGCCATGCGCGTGCCCACGAAGCGCCAGCGCCGTTCGCTCCACGGCCAGGCGCGGTGGAAGTCGCTCATGAGCAGGCCCAGCACCAGCGTGTCAGCCGGCAGCGCCGGCGGTGCACCCAGACTCCACGGGTGGACCAGCCAGACGTCGCGGCCCCTCGCGAGCAGGGGGTCTGGGGCCGACGACTGCGCGTCGTCGGGCGGCGCGCCGAGCAGGACCGGCTCCGCAGGGTCCCCCGCGCCGGGCGCGACCGCGCCAGCGCCGGCCGCAGGCGGGGCCGGCTGGCGCGCCAGGTGGTTTAGCGCCTCATAGGACGTGTCGATCACGCTGCCGGGGCTGTGCCAGGGCGCCGGGGCATACCGGGCCACGTTCTCGGCATTGAAGAGGTAGGGCTTGCGGCTGCCGGTGCCAGCCACCCACTGCCAGCTGAGGTGGTTGCTGGCCAGGTCGCCGTCGAGCAGGTGGCCGTACAGCCAGTCGGCGCCGGCGCGCCAGTGCACCTTGCGCACATGCACGATGTAGCTGGCCAGCCACATGCGGGCGTGGTTGTGCAGCATGCCAGTGGCGTACAGCGTGCGCACCGCCTCGTCCACCACTGGCACACCGGTGCGGCCCTGCCGGATGTCGGCCGGCAGCTCGCGGGCGTAGGCATCGTCGGGCAGCAGCCCGTCGTGCAGCGAACGCAGGATGGCGTCGCCGCGCTGCTGCCAGACGTGGCGAAAGTAGGCGCGCCAGCCGAGTTCGAAGACAAACTTGTGCTGGATGTCCAGCGGCTGGCGCTCCGCGACGCCGGCCAGTACATCCGTCAGCGTGACGAAACCATGTGTGATGTAGGGCGACAGCCCCGTTACCGCGCCGTCCAGCGCGTTGCGCGTGCGGGCGTAGGCGGTCGGCCGCACGGCGGCGATGCGGTCGTGCGCGGCCGCGAGTGTGGGCGCGAAGCTGTCAGGCATGCGGAGCGCCCTCCATGGTCGTGTCAACGCCAGAGCCGGCAACAGCGGCGACCTCGCCGCGCCGGATGGCGGCCGCGCGTTCGCCCACCGCCTGTTTTTGCGCGTCGGTCAGGCGGGCCACGTTCTTTACCTGCAGCGCCATGCGCGGGTTCTTCGCCAGCGTAGCTTCATGGCGCATCAGGTAGTCCCAGTACAGGGTGGTGAACGGGCAGGCGGTGTCGCCGCTGCGCAACGCGGGGTCGTAGCGGCAGCCCTTGCAGTGCGGGCTCATGCGCTGGATGTACTTGCCCGTGGCGATGTACGGCTTGCTGCCCATCACGCCGCCGTCGGCGTATTGGCTCATGCCCAGGGTGTTCGGCAGCTCGACCCATTCCACCGCATCGACGTAGACCGCCAGGTACCAGTCGTGAACCTGCTTGGGGTCCACGCCCAGCATCAGCGCGTACAGGCCGGTGACCATCAGCCGCTGGATGTGGTTGGCGTAGCCGTGCGCCAGCGTCTGGGCCAGGGCGTCGCGCAGGCAGGCCATGTCGGTGGCGCCGGTCCAGAACCACGCGGGCAGGTCTTCCCGGGCGCCCTGCGCGTTGCGTTCCAGGTAGCCGGGCATCTGGGTCCAGTAGATGCCGCGCACATATTCGCGCCAGCCCAGGATCTGGCGAATGAAGCCTTCGACGCTGGCCAGCGGCGCGTGCCCGGCGTGGTGCGCCGCCTCGGCTGCAGCCACCACCTCGCGTGGGTTCAGCAGCTTCAGGTTGAGCGCGGCCGATAGGTGCGCGTGGTACAGCCAGGGGTCGCCGGGCCACATGGCGTCCTGGTAGCGGCCGAACAGCGGCAGGCGCTCCTTGATGAAGGCATGCAGGGCTTGCAGCCCCTGCGCGCGGGTCACCGGCCAGGCGAAGCTGTCGAGCTGGCCGGGGTGCGACGCGAAGCGGGTGTTCACGAGCGCGATCACGTCGCGCGTGACGGCATCGGGCGCGAAGGCCGTGCGCGGCGGCACGTCCCCTGGGCCGGCAGCGCCGAACGCTTCGCGGTTGTCGGCGTCGAAGTTCCACTGTCCGCCCACGGGCTCATCGCCGTTCATCAGCACGCCATGGCGTTTGCGCTGCTCGCGGTAGAAATACTCCACGCGCAGGGATTTGCGGCCTTTGGCGTGCGCCGCGAACTCGCGGACGCTGCAGAAGAAGTGGCGGTCCTCGCGAATGTCCAGCGGCAGGCCGTTGGCCTCGGCCACGGCCTTGATGGCCTGCAGCACGCGCCAGTCGCCCGGTGCGGTCATCACCAGGCGCTTGGGCCGCAGGCGCAGGATGTCGGCCCGCAGCTGGGCTTGCAGGCTTCCTGCGTTGTCGGCCGCATCCAGCCGGGTGTACTGAAGCGGGCGGCCTGCGGATTGCAGGGCCAGCGCGAAGTGCCGCATCGCCGACAGGAACAGCGCCGTGCGTGGCTTGCTCGACCACACATGGGTGGACTCCTGCGCGACCTCGGCCATCCACACCGCGTCAACGCTCGCATCGAAGCCGTCGAAGGCCGCGGCGTCGAGGTCGAGCTGGTCGCCCAGCACCAGGGTCAAGTCGCGCAGTTCAGCCACGCTGGCCCCCGGCGCGGCGACAGGCTTGTGAGCAGAACTTCACCTCGGCCCAGTTCTTGGCCCAGCTGCGGCGCCAGCTCATGGGCCGGCCGCAGGCCGCACAAGGCTTGCTCGGCAGCGAAGCCTTGTTGCCGCGAAACGTGGCGCCGTATCCCCGAAGGGTGGTTGCGGCGAAACTCGGAGGTAGGTTGGTTGGCATGGATAGATGGTATCGCATTACGATTCATAACGTGTTCATTAGTGATATATCACAAAAAAAGAGGAATAATACGGGTCAAAACAGAGTCAAAACGATGTCAAAAACGGAAAACACCATGAAAACTCACCATAGGTCTCGGCCAGCTCAGCAGCGTCCCTCCGATGCAGACAGTTCGCCGATGCACCGTAGCGGCGCCGTGGCTCGCATGTTGCGCATGCCGGTGGCGACGCTGCGCGTCTGGGAGCGGCGCTATGGATTGACGCAACCGGCGCTGTCGCCGGGCGGCCAGCGCCTGTATTCGGTCGACGATGTGCGCCGACTGGCCGTGCTGAAGCAGTTGACAGACCTCGGCCACGCGATTGGCAGCCTGGCCACGTTGGACATGGCGCAACTGCAAGGCGTGGCTGCCACGCACGTGCAGGCGCAGGCCGCCACGAAAAAGAGCCCGCGCGCAGAGTCGGCCCGCCTCCTTCCTGCTCGGGCCTGGCGGCTTGCGGTGATAGGCGCTGCGCTGGGTGCCCGCTTGCAGCGGCCCGGGCTGTTGCGCTGGCTGGGCCGGCCCCTGGTGGTGCTGGGCCCGTTCGACGATGCCGCGCAGGCAGCCGCTGCTCTGCGAGCCTCGGACGCGGATGCCTTGCTCGTGCACGAAGCGCATTTGCAGGAAGGCTGGCTGGCTTCCCTCGATGCGGCTGCGCCAGCCTTGGCCGGGCTGCCGAAAGCGGTGCTCTACGGCTACGCTGCCGACCGCGTGTGCGAGGTCTTGGCAACGGCTGGCACGGCCTTGCTGCGCGAGCCGCAGCCGGACGCGGTGTTGGCGCAATGGCTGCGCGCCTTGTCCACGGCGACCTTGGCGACCTCGGCGCAAGGACCTGCGGTGGACACCAACGCACTTTCAACCGAGCCCTTGCCGCCGCGCCGCTGGGACGATGCGGCCCTGGCCGACATCGCGGGCCTCTCAACAACCGTCGCCTGCGAGTGCCCGCGCCACGTGGCCGAACTGCTGATGCAGCTGTCGCACTTCGAGGCCTACAGCGCCGAATGCGAAAACCGCAGCGCCCCCGACGCCGAGCTGCACGCCTATTTGAGACGCGTTGCGGGCGCCGCGCGGGCCAGTTTTGAAGCTGCGCTTGAACATGTGGCCTTGCACGAAGGTCTGATGCTGCCCTCGCCGCCAGCGCTCGGCGGGCAGCTTGTGCCGCCCAGCGCGCGGCGTCCGAAACCCTCAACAGCCACGCAGCCGAGAAGCCGGCCCTGAGCGACGGCTGAACCCCCGATCTTCACTTCGCGCACAGGCTTCCAGTTCTGCGCCTCGCCCGGTGATTTTTCTACCGGCCCGCCACCATGCTGGTGCTGGACAACCCGGCCGAAGAGGCGGGCAACCAGGCCTTTCCGATCCCGGCGGGCGCTGCGCTGAGTACCCGGCGCTGCGGGCGCTTCAGCGCATCCCGATGGACCGGAACGTGTGGATTGGCGGGCTCAATTCGGGAAACGTGCGGCGCGAATTGCCGGCGAACTGAGTGGGGACGCGGGGATCAGCATCTGGCAGGCTTGCCGAGTCGATTCAAAAAGCATAGCTGACAAAGACCATTCGACGATGGGAGACGGCCGTTTTTAGCATGAGATCGGGTTTGGCCACTTCTGAATCGCCTCACCCGCCGTCTCCGCCAGAAGCCGGTCAGTCGCGCGCATGCTTCAGGCCTCGCGCAACGAAGAAAGGTCCTGCGCTGAGATCGTCGACATCATCAGGGCCCGATGCGCGAACCTATCCGCGGGCGTACAGCAGCTGCTGCTGCGGCCGGTGTTCAACCTTCTGATCACCAACGTGGACGATCCTCTGCAAGACCTGGCTGAGTGAGGACGTCGGGCCGATATTCATTGTGGCCATGCTCATGGCGCAGGCTGGCTATTTCAGCATGTCCCCTGTCGCCGCCCTGCAAGTGCTGGCCGAGGCTCACGCTCCCGTGCGTGCTTGGCGGGAGTGTGCGTGGAGTCTGGAAGTCTGCCTGCCCGTGCGCGAGCTGGATGACTTTGCGCCGGCGTTAAAGCCTGCGGTAAGGGTGGCAGCGGCGCGGATGCTTCAGTAAACATAGCTGATAGTGACCCTGTGACGCTGGGAAGTGATCGTTTTGGCTGTGGAATCGGGCTTTGAGGCAACAGAAATGATGAGGTTGGCTACGGCGTGCAGGCGCAGGGTCTATGCAGCGGAAGCCGACATTCTGGTCTAGCCCACTGGTCTGCTGTCAGGCTGGTCAATAGCCCTCTTTGAGCGGGTCGACGACTTTAGGATCTGTGTCGGGAGGATTCCCCTTCTTTGTGTCGCCTTTGGGCAAGCCATCGATGGCTCGAACCGTAGCTGCCGGAACGGCCTCTTCGCGACCGCAAGCGACGAGGCCGATTCCCAGCAGAGTGACCAGAACGATCTGCAGGTGAGTACGCTTCATAAACCCCCGATCTATCTATTGGTGCAGGAGCGCTGCCGTCCCCGCCATGTGCCGGGTACTGCATGAGGAGCAAACGACACTGCCTTTGCAGGAAATGGCGTCGAAGTGGGTTCACCCGCGGTCGCAGCGGGCACGGGCCGAAGGCATATTCCTTGTAAATTAGCTGGAGTCTGGCCCCAATTACACCTTGGCTCCAAGCTCAGCTGGGCTCTAGGTTGACCTCGGCGACATAACCTTCGTTGTCAGGCAGTTCTCTGATCACATCGATGGCCTTCAAGATCGCTTCATTTTCGCCACCGCGCACGGTCATCTGATCTTCCACAGGCATGGGTGCGCCTACCGATAGTGCGATGATGCTGGCCTTGGACTGTCCATGCGTTGCAGCAAAGTCAGCCAACAAATAATATTTACGGTAGCCGCTGCCACCGTCATCCAGGCTGCGGGTGAGTTTGAGCGTGGCTGTGATCATGCTTGGCTATTGATTTAAGAGCTGATTTCGCTTTTTAAGCGCAAGGACGCATTCAAACCCAAGGAAAAGGAGTTGGGTACATCGTTACCAACGCGACTACTTTGAGGTCGGGGCTGATTGGTTTGCCTTGTAGGCCAACAAGCTAAACGTTCCAGCCAGCATGCCAATCGCCAGGGAGACCGAGCTCAGAGCGGCTATGCCGTATTTCGATGCCGTCAACAGTGCAACTACTTCCATTATAGACTCCAAAGGTTAAGTAAAAACTTAAAAGTTGAATTATTTACCTTTTAGTTACCGCCAATACCAGTCAGTAATATTTACCACTTTCCTATGGTGGTTTTTCTTGCTGGATGATCGCCAGACCCTAGGGCATCAGCAACTGGCTTACCCTGCATCACCCCCAACACCGAACCCCAACTGAACCGAGCCTGCCCTATGCTGCTCCCTCAATCCAGAAACACCAAAGCCCATCACAAAGGACGAGCTTCTGATTGCCACGACCGGCGCTAACAAATCTGGAGCGGGATAATAGGCTCGAACTCTCGACCTATACCTTTGGCAAGGTATCGCTCTACCAATTGTGGAAAGAATTGTGTGGGTTGCCCTACCCCACGTTATCCACCCTCGCCACGACCATACGGCGCTCCGCGCACAAGCCGCCCTTTGCAGTGGGTTCTGAAATCTTTTTGGGCCACGACAGGATGGAAGACGCGCTCGCATGAGCGCGTGAAACCGGTGGCGTCTAAACCCTCGCTCAAGCTGATTTTCAACAGCGGGAAAGTCGGTTTTCAGTCTGATGCAGCCACAAGCCGCCAGATGTTGCATCGCAACATCACCCTCACACGACACCTTGGTCAAGCCCGGCACCTCGTCCGGCCGCCTGAAGTCACTCTTATAGTGATAGCTGAAAAAGACCAATCCAAGCGGGGGGAAAGCCAATAAAAGCCTGAAATTCGGGATGGAGTGATCTCGCAACCCAGATTCGAGGGTAAACCCTAAGTTTTGATGCATGTCATGCTAGGATGCCTCCTTATTGCCGCGTGCGCGTTGTAGCGCGGCAGGTGTCTCATCAAAGGTTTTTCATGCCCCTGTCCGATCGCGTACGTCACCCTGGCCTGCGCCAGAAGATCATGTCCGCTGCCGAGGCCGCCGCGTTGATTCCGGCCGGCGCCAATGTCGGCATGAGCGGTTTTACGGGCGCGGGTTACCCGAAACTGGTGCCCAAGGCGCTGGCGCGGCGGATCGAGCTGCTGCACGCGGCGGGCGAGGATTTCCAGATCGGCCTGTGGACCGGCGCATCCACCGCGCCCGAGCTCGACGGTGCGCTGGCCCGGGTGCATGGCGTCGAGATGCGTCTGCCCTACCAGTCCGACCCGGCCGTGCGCAAGCAGATCAACAGCGGCCAGATGCAGTACACCGACATCCACCTGTCGCACGTGGCGCAGTTCGTCTGGTTCGGCTTCCTGGGCCACCTGGATGTGGCGGTGATCGAGGTGGCGGGCATCCTGCCCGACGGCCGGCTGATCCCCTCGTCCTCGGTGGGCAACAACAAGACCTGGCTTGACCAGGCCGACCGCATCATTCTGGAGGTCAACACCAGCCAGAATCCGGCGCTCGAAGGCATGCACGACATCTATTACGGCACTGAACTGCCGCCTTACCGCATCCCGATCCCGCTGCTGAACCCAGGGGATCGCATCGGCGAGCCCTACCTGCGCTGCGACCCGGACAAGGTGATCGCCGTGGTCCAGACCGATCTGCCCGATCGCAGCAACCATTTCACGCCGCCGGACGAGACCTCCCAGCGCATCGCCGGCCACATCATTGAATTCCTGCAGCAGGAGGTGAAGGCCGGCCGTCTGCCGGCCGACCTGCTGCCGCTGCAGTCGGGCGTGGGCAACATCGCCAATGCGGTGCTGGAAGGGCTCAACGACGGGCCGTTCAGAAACCTGACCGCCTTCACCGAGGTGCTGCAGGATGGCATGCTGGACATGCTGCGCTCCGGCACGCTGTCGATGGCGTCGGCCACGGCGCTGTCGCTCAGCGACGATGCGATGGACGAGTTCAACGCGAACATCGACTTCTACCGCGAACGTATCGTGCTGCGCTCGCAGGAGATGAGCAACCACCCCGAGCTGATCCGCCGCCTGGGCCTGATCGCGATGAACGCGATGATCGAGGCCGACATCTACGGCAACGTCAATTCCACCCACGTGATGGGCTCGAGCATGATGAACGGGATCGGTGGCTCGGGCGACTTCGCGCGCAACGCCTACCTGTCGATCTTCATGACGCCCTCGGTGGCCAAGGGCGGATCGATCTCGTGCATCGTGCCGATGGTCTCGCACGTGGACCACACCGAGCACGACGTGCAGGTGATCGTGACCGAGCAGGGCCTGGCCGACCTGCGCGGCCTGTCGCCCACGCAGCGCGCGCGGCTCATCGTGGAGCGTTGCGCGCACCCGGACTACCGACCGGCGCTGCTCGACTACATGGACCGCGCCCAGCGCGAATCCGCGGGCCAGCACACGCCACACCTGCTGGACGACGCGCTGGGCTGGCATTCGGGCTACCTGAAGACCGGCAGCATGATGGCGGCCTGAGGGCTGCGCAGAGGAAGAACAAACAAGCAGCGGCGCCATGCTCCTGTGCAGTCGGCCTGGGCGACGCCACCTGCATTTGTGCGGAAAAGTCAAAAGCGGCCCACCCTTTTACGCAGATTCACTTACCTGAATTGCCCTGGGGCGAGGTCTAGAATCGGCCAGCTTCAAAAGAGTTGACGTGCCGGACTTCTCCGACCGCCGCCACAGCAGGAGACATGAATGCCCGCCGAAACCGCCCAGACGGAAGAAAAACGCGCCCAGTTGCGCCGAGCTGCCCTCGAATACCACGAGTTCCCGACGCCCGGAAAAGTCTCGATCGCCGCGACCAAGCAACTGGTCAACCAGCACGACCTGGCGCTGGCCTACTCGCCCGGCGTGGCCGCGCCCTGCGAGGAAATCGTCAAGGACCCGGCGGCCGCGTTCAAGTACACCAGCCGCGGTAACCTGGTCGGCGTGGTGACCAACGGCACGGCCGTGCTGGGGCTGGGCGACATCGGTCCGCTGGCCAGCAAGCCGGTGATGGAGGGCAAGGCGGTCTTGTTCAAGAAGTTCTCGGGCATCGACGTGTTCGACATCGAGATCAACGAGAAAGACCCGGACAAGCTGGTCGAGATCATCGCCGCGCTGGAGCCCACCTTCGGCGGCATCAACCTCGAAGACATCAAGGCGCCGGACTGCTTCTATGTAGAGCGCAAGCTGCGCGAACGCATGAAGATCCCGGTCTTCCATGACGACCAGCACGGCACCGCCATCACCGTGGGCGCGGCCATCCTCAACGGCCTGAAGGTCGCGGGCAAGGACCCGAAGCAGATCAAGCTGGTGACCTCGGGCGCAGGCGCTGCCGCGCTGGCCTGCCTGGGCCTGCTGGTCAAGCTGGGCATTCCGCGCGAAGCCATCTGGGTGACGGACCTGGCCGGTGTGGTTTTTGAGGGCCGCACCGAATTGATGGACGAGGACAAGATCCAGTTCGCGCAGAAAACCGACGCGCGCACACTGGCCGAGGTGATGGTCGGTGCCGACGTGTTTCTCGGCCTTTCAGCCGGGGGTGTGCTCAAGCAGGACATGGTGCTAACCATGGCTGCGCGACCGCTGATCTTCGCGCTGGCCAATCCCACGCCTGAAATCATGCCCGAGCTTGTCAAGGCCGTGCGGGATGACGCCATCATGGCGACCGGTCGCACCGACTATCCGAACCAGGTCAACAACGTCCTGTGTTTTCCCTACATTTTCCGGGGGGCGCTGGATGCCGGCGCGTCCACCATCACGCTGGAAATGGAACTGGCGGCCGTGCACGCGATTGCCGAGCTGGCGCAGGCCGAGCAGAGCGAGGTGGTGGCGGTGGCCTATGCCGGCGAGCAGCTGGCCTTCGGCCCCGAGTACCTGATTCCCAAGCCGTTCGACCCGCGCCTGATGATGAAGATCGCGCCGGCCGTGGCCCAGGCGGCGGCTGACAGCGGCGTAGCGCTGCGCCCGATTGCCGACATGGACGCCTACCGCGAGCGGCTGCAGAGCTTCGTCTACGCGTCGGGCACGATGATGAAGCCGATCTTTCTGGCGGCCAAGCGCGCGCCGAAGAAGCGCGTGGCCTACGCTGAGGGCGAGGAGGAGCGCGTGCTGCGTGCCGCGCAGATCGTGGTCGACGAAGGGCTGGCCCGCCCGACACTGATCGGCCGCCCTGCAGTGATTGCAAAGCGTATTGAAAAATTCGGGCTGCGCCTGAGGGAAGAGCTGGACTACGACGTGGTCAACGTCGAACTGGACCCGCGCTACCGTGACTTCTGGCAAACCTACCACCGCATGACCGAGCGCCGGGGCGTTACCGCGCAGCTCGCCAAGATCGAGATGCGCCGGCGCCTGTCGCTGATTGGCGCCATGCTGCTGCACAAGGGGGAAGTGGACGGCATGATCTGCGGAACCTGGGGTACCACGCAGACACACCTGGAATACGTGGACCAGGTCATCGGCAAGCGCGCAGGCGTTAACACTTTCGCCTGCATGAACGGACTGATGCTGCCGGGGCGCCAGGTGTTTCTGGTAGACACCCATATCAACTACGACCCGAGCGCAGAGCAATTGGCCGAGATCACCATGATGGCCGCCGAGGAGATGATGCGCTTCGGCCTGCGGCCCAAGGCGGCGCTGCTGTCGCATTCGAACTTTGGCTCGTCCGGCCAGCCCAGCGCGGTGAAGATGCGCCGGGTGCTGGAATTGCTGAAAGCCCAGGCGCCCTGGCTGGAGGTGGACGGCGAAATGCATGGCGATGTGGCGCTGGACGGCGCGGCACGCCGGGCGCTGATGCCCAACAGTTCGCTGGCGGGTGACGCGAATCTGCTGGTGCTGCCCAACATCGATGCGGCGAACATCTCGTACAACCTGCTGAAAACCGCAGCGGGCGGTAATATCGCCATCGGGCCGGTCCTGCTCGGGGCAGCCAAGCCGTTGCACATCCTCACGGCCAGCACCACCGTGCGCCGGATTGTCAATATGACCGCCTTGACCGTGGCCGACGCCAACGCGGCGCGCTGAGTTGAAAATAGAGAGCTGGCACTAACTTACCTTCGGGGTAAACCCCTTTGCGGTTGCCCAAGTTTTGGGCAGCCGCTTGCATTTTCAGCGCAGTTCGGTCACACTATGGCCTGAAATTTCGGGGTTAACCCGAGGTTTTCATAGGACGTATTCGAATGTCGCGAGCTGCATGGGTCGGAAGAAGTAAGTCTTTGCTCGCAGGTGTCCTGGTATTGGCCAGTCTGGCAAGCCCCAGTTTGGTGCAAGCCCGGAAGTCAGTGCCGGCAGACAGTTTGGCGACGATGGCGGTGGCGGAGTTGCCACCTCAGGGGCGTCAAACCCTCCAGCTGATCCGTGAAGGCGGACCGTTTCCGTACCGCAAGGATGGTTCGGTTTTCGGCAACCGTGAGCGCTTGCTGCCCTCAAGTCAGCGAGGCTACTACCTTGAATACACCGTGAAGACCCCGGGTTCCCGTGATCGAGGCGCTCGCCGCATTGTTTGCGGTGGTCAACCCAGAACACCGGACACCTGTTATTACACAGGTGACCATTACGCCAGTTTCAGCCGGATTGCCGAATAGCGGTCCAGCCCCGATTTGTCCGGCCCTCAAGGTCGCAACCAGTTTTTTGACTATTAAGAAAGAGCAGCGGAGATGGATACGCCACTTCGTAATGTGAGAACCAATATCGTGCAGTCGATCCGCGCTTTCCGCGTGAACGACCTGCAGGAGGCCGCCCAGGGGCTTGGTCATCACTTTTTATATGCCAACCTGGCGTCTGCGCAAAGCAAGCAGGATGTGCTGGACTTGATTGCCCAGCAATTCACCTTTCCCGCGCATTTCGGCAAGAATTTTGATGCCTTGTACGATTCCATGACGGATCCGCTGCACAAGTCGGGCCCGCAACCTGGTTTCATCGTGGTTCTGGAGCAGATTCCGGCCAACGGGAAATTCGACAAGGAGGCGCGTGAGCAACTCCTGGATATCTTCCGCGATGCCGCGGACTACTGGGGAGACCGGAAGATACCGTTCAGGTGCTTCTATTCTTTTCTGTAGCCCGTTCTGCACACACCAGCCAAGCAGAACGGGCTAACGAGGCAAAAGGGGAAGTCAACGCCGGCGCAGTTGCCGTTGCTGAGACGAGCACCGAGAATGGCGAGAAAATGCCCACGGACCTGTTGGTGGACATCTCTCCGCTGGCGCTGCGCATGAGCAGCCCTTTCAATGCGGGCTACTGGCTCACGGCCGCCTGATCACCGGGGCACCTGAGGCGCTTCAGGCGCTGACTGACCGGCACAAGAAAAAGCCCGTTCAATGAACGGGCTTTTTCGTTTCCGGCGAATGCCGGTATGCACCATCGCGGCCGCCGGGCTCAATCGGCCAGCCGCTGCGCCAGTGCCACGTACTCATCGACAGGCACTTCCTCGGCGCGGCGCTGAACGTTGAAATGCCCTGAAAAGGCCTTTTCTTCGAGCCAGCGGCCCAGCGTGTGGCGGATCAGCTTGCGCCTTTGACTGAAGGCCACGCGGACGATGGTCGACAACACGGCGGGCTCGACGGCGGCCGGTTGCGGATGCGGCACCATGCGAACCACGGCGCTATCCACCCGGGGTGGCGGCTCGAAGCTCTCTGGCGGGACCGCTAGCACATTCGCCATGGCGTAACGCCATTGAAGCATCACCGAGAGCCGGCCGTAGTCGCTGGTGGCCGGTTGCGCGACCATCCGGTCGATCACTTCCTTTTGCAGCATGAAGTGCTGGTCTTCGATCAGTTCGACATACTGCAGGAGATGAAACAGGATCGGCGTCGAGATGTTGTAGGGCAGATTGCCAACGACCCGCAGGCCAGTCGCTCCGGCAGGCTTCTCGATCAGGGAAAAATCGACCTTCAGTACATCGGACTCGATGACCGTCAGTTGCGGATGGGCGCGCAGCCGAACGGCAAGGTCCCGGTCCAGCTCGATCACGGTCAGGTGGCCCAGATGCTCGACCAGAGGCTGCGTCAGGGCCGCCAGGCCCGGACCGATCTCCACCATCGCCTGACCAGCCCGGGGATCAATCGCCTGAACGATCGCGTCAATGATCCCGCGATCAGCCAGGAAGTGCTGGCCAAAGCGCTTGCGGGCGATGTGCTTCACTGTGGTGGCTCGCGATACTCGATATAGGCGCGGCCGCGAACGTCCTGGGCCCAAAGGACGGCTGCTTCTTCCACCTTTTTCTCGCGTATCAGGTTGCGCACGATCTCGCGTTGCTCGCGCTGACTCAGCGTGCCTTCGCGCCGCTCCTGCAACTGGATCAGGTGCACGCCAAATCGCGAGACGACCGGCTGGCTGATCTGCCCGGGGGAGAGCCTGTTCAATGCTTCCTCGAATTCTGGGACGAACTGCCCAGGGTTGGTCCAGCCCAGATCACCGCCTTCGTTGGCGCTGCCATCCTGGGAGTTTTCTCGCGCCAGTGTGGCGAAATCGGCCTGACCCGCGACGATGCGGCGCCGGAAATCGGACAGGCGCGCGATGGCTGCAGACTCGGTCAGCTGGGTGTCCGGGCGCAGCAGGATGTGGCGCGAACGACTCTGCGTGACGGTCATTGCCGGCAGCGTACCCTGACGCCTTTCCACCACCTTCAGGACATGAAATCCGGCTGCCGAACGGGCCGGGCCGCCGATGCCGCCTGCAGCCAGTGATTTTGTCGCCTCGATGAACAGGGGCGGGTAGCGGTCGACCCGGCGAAGGCCGACCTGACCGCCAGATTTTTCCTTGTCGGGGGCATCTGAAAACTCGCGCACCAGCGCGGCAAAATCCTCGCCAGCGCGGGCCCGCGTGGCGACGAGTTCGGCACGGGCCTGCAGGGCGGCGATCTGGTTGGGTGTCGCATTTTCCGGAACCGCAATCAGGACGTGGGCGATATTGATCTCCGTGCTGCTGGCATCGCTGCCACCCTGCTTCTCCTGGATGTACTGGTCGATGTCAAACTCGGTCACCCGGCCTTTCGACGCCATTTCCCGCTCGCGCAGTTGTGTCAGCAGCAACTGGTTGCGCAGGTCTTCGCGGAACTTCCGCACGTCCATGCCGTCCTGCCGGATGCGGCGTTCCAGCTCGGCGACGCTTACCTGGTTCTGGGTCGCAATGGTGAGTTCAGCCTGCGCCACCGCGGCATCGTCCACCTTCAGGCCGGCTTCCCGGGCGAGCTGGAGCTGGGCCTTCTCATTGATCAGGCTCTCCAGAACCTGACGCGCCAGGATCTCGCGCGAAGGCCTGGCCCCGCCCTGCTGCGCCAATTGCTGCTCCGTTCGAACCAGTCTGGCCAGGACCTCGTTGTTGGTGATGGGCTCACTGTTGACCACGACCACGATGAAATCGGCCGGACGCTGTGCCGTGCTGAGCGGACGGGCCGCAGGACTGCCGAGCCCTGTTCCGGCGGACGGGCGCAGCCCTTGCGCGGGTGCCGCCAGGGGCAACGCTGCGGCCAGCATCAGGACGGCCAGACAGTTTCGCCGCAACGCCGGGCGAGGAACGGCACAGGCATCATGGCGAGGATTGAAGTTAGTCATAGTTGCTAAAGCGGCTGGGGGGGTGGGTCTGTTCACGCAGGTACTGATAGCGCGATATGTTGTCCCGCAGGGCTTTCAACGGGCTTGGGCCCAGTCGCGTGAACCCTACGAACTCCATCTGCATCGAGATGCTTGTATTGGCAGTGGATGTGCTGGTTTGAAGCCGGGTCAGGACCAGTCGGGCAATCCAGCAGCCTGCGTCGTACTCAAAGCCGGCAAGCGCGTCAACGAGTTCGCGCCCTTTGAGGCTGTAGTTCAGCCGGCCAACGCTATACCAGCGGCCCGCGCCCTGGCCCTTGCCCCTGCCAAGGTCCAGGCCGAGGTCGCCCCACAGGTCGTTGAGCGGCCATTGCCAGCCTACATCCAGCGACTCGCTGACCCCGGCCTGCAGGCGGTAGGCGGCATTGAAGACCCGGTAGTTACCCGGGTTGTAGGTTCCGCCAACGGTCGTGCGGACGGAGCTGCCGTCTCTGGCGTCAAACTGGACGGCTGCAGCGGCGTTCCATTTTGGGGACCAGTTGATCGTGCCACCCACCAGCATGTCGCTCCAGCCCGGTGGAATCGGCGCCTGGCCCGGCAACGTGACCAGCTGCGTGCTGAAGCGCGGGCGCTGCGCGATGCCTACCTGCGCCAGCTGTGCGCCCGTGACGGCATCGACCAGTCGGGTCGACAGGCCCAGCGTCAGCAGGTTGTTGTCGGCAATCCGGTCGTTGCCCACGTACGCGTTTTCGGTGTAGATGGTGGTGAAGTTGAAGTCGAAGGAAGCCGTATCGTAGTTCGGCAAGGCGTTCTGGCTTCGAAAGGGCGTGTAAACGTAAAACGCGCGGGGCTCAAGCGTCTGGCGCACGTCGCGTCCGAAATAGTTGGTGTCACGCTCGAAGATCAGGCCACTGTCCACGCTGAAGGTGGGTACCACCGGATTGGCGGAGGTGGCACCGGCGGACAGCGTGCCGTCAAAAAGGTAGTGGGCGGCGTGCACCTGCACCTTTGGCGTCACAAAGGCGCCGGGCAGTGCCCAGGGCCGGCTCAGCTGGGCCAGCGTGTAGGTGCGTTGTCCGTTGGGCTGCCCCGTGAGCGTGGGATTGGATTCGAACCGCGTGTAGTCCATGTCCACGGAAAGATCCATCCCGGCGCCCGGGCTGCCGGCATAGCGCCCGGTCAGCTGCAGTGTGCGGTTGTACGGTGGCGTAATGGGGGCCGTCACGTCCTGCAGGGTCTGCCAGTAAAGCGTCCTGGCGGCTGCGGAAAAGCTGCCCTGGTTCCACGTCAGGTTGGCGTCGCTGGGCAGCAGGCGCGCGGTCAGAGCCGTTTGCGCGCGGGGGAAATCCTTCCAGTAATTGTCGTCGCTGACCCGATTGACGTTGAGGTTCAGGCCAAGGCCGCTTGGGAGCGTCTGGCTGTGCAGTGCGCCAGCCCCCCATCGGCTCTCGTCGCGCAGCCTGTCCCAAGGCATGTAATTGCCATACAACAGCCCCCTGTAGGTGGGATTGAGATAGCGGTATTCGCCGCCCAGATCAATGCCTCTATTTGAGAGCAGCGTGCCCGTCAGGGTGGCGTCGCGGTTCGGCGCCAGGTTCAGGTAGTAGGGCTGTGAGTACTCCACTCCGTTGACGTTGCCAATGCCGAAATAAGGCGCCAGAAAACCGGACTTGCGTTTGTCGCTGAGTGGAAAACTGACCGCGGGAATCGGCAGGATGGGGACGTTCATGAAACTCAAGGTCGCGCCTTCGGCAACCGCGACGTCTTCCTCATTGTCAATATCGATGCGGGTGGCTCGCAATACCCAGTCGGGCAGCCACTCCGGCCCGCCGTCGCGTCGGCAGGTGCTGTACCGGGCCTGGTGGAGAACGGAATGCTTGTCGTCGAGAAAGTCCATCCGTTCAGCGTCACCCTGGGCGCCGTTTTTCAGCAGATCAAACTTGGGCTCGGTGAAGAAACCCTTGAACGCATCGACCTCGAGCTCCACGGCGGGCCCTTCGTAGATGTTGCCTTCGCGATTGATGCGGACATGACCATTGCCCCGGGCCATGTCGTCGGGAGAGGTATATTGCAGCTGGTCGGCGCGGATCACAGTGTCGCCCCGTCGTACTTCCGCAGCGCCCTTAATCGTTGTTTCCACGTCCACGCGCCCCGAAAGGCGCTGACCCGACAAGAAAGTGGGCAGGTCCTTGCGCACGGACCCGGGAATCCTTTCTTCCAGCTGGCGGCTGCTTTTGAGCTTCAGCGCGTCGCCGTCCGGCAGTTCCTGTCCCCACGCGAGGCCGTGCAGCAAGCTGGCGACCACGCAGGCCACGGGCGTCAGGCGGCAGTGCAGGAACGGCGGCTCAGGCTTCATCAAAGGCAACAAGGGGTGCAATCATCAGTCGAAAAGTCCGGCCGGTGCGAAGGCAGGAGGCAGGTCTGGCCAGCCTGACGAGACTGGATTTGTAGAATGGATTATCCATGAGCTCAAATCTTTCCCCCCCGGATTCCAGCGTGCCAGCGCGGGTCGACGCCCCTGTCTGGACTGATCCCGCCCGCGAGGCGACTTTTCAGGCGTGGCTGGGCCATCAATCCGCGATCCACCGCCTGGTTGCTGCCAGCGTGCGGCCGGCTTCCGCCGACGCCAGTTTCCGGCGTTATTTCCGGGTGGACCGAGAAAATGGTACGGGCAGCTGCATCATCATGGACGCACCGCCCGCGCTTGAAAACTGCGCGCCCTTCGTCAATGTGGCGCGTCTGATGCAGGCGTCCGGGCTGAACGTCCCCGAGGTTCTGGCCTGGGACGAGCCGCAGGGCTTCATGCTGCTCAGTGACCTGGGGTCGAAAACCATGATGGAGGTGATCGACCGCGACCACCCCGAGGCCAGCACACCTTTGTACGGTCAGGCGGTGGACGCGCTGATCGCCTGGCAACTCGCGTCCAGGCCCGGCGTGTTGCCGCCGTATGACGATGCGCTGCTGCGCCGGGAGCTGGCACTGTTTCCCGACTGGTACCTCGCGAAGCACAGGGGCGTGGCGGTCGAAGGCCCGATCCGCGCCACGCTGGACAAGACCTTCGACCTGATCGTTTCGCGCAACCTCGCGGCCCCGCAGGTCTATGTGCACCGCGACTACATGCCGCGCAACCTGATGATCCCGACGGTGCCTGGCGCCACGCCATCGACCCAGCTCGGTGTGCTGGACTTCCAGGACGCGGTGTACGGGCCGGTCACCTACGACATCGCCAGCCTGATGCGTGACGCCTTCCTGAGCTGGGACGAGGATTTCGTGCTCGACGTGACCGTCCGCTACTGGGAAAAGGCGCGCAAGGCCGGTCTGATGGACTACGAGGACTGGCACAGCGATTTCGGCGCGTTCTACCGCGCGGTGGAATGGATGGGCCTGCAGCGCCATCTGAAGGTGGCTGGCATCTTTGCCCGACTGACATTGCGCGACGGCAAGCCGCGCTACCTGGCCGATGCGCCGCGCTTCATCGGCTACATCCGTGCCACGGCCAGCCGCTACCGCGAACTCGGCCCGTTGCTGCGCCTGATCGACGAGGTGGAAGGCATTGAAACGGTCTCAGGCTATGCTTTTGGTCGTGTTTAGGCCAAAAATGGCACTTCCCCATCGTCTAATGGTCATAGTTAGCTATTTATTTGTGATTGATTGGATTCAATGCCGCGCTTTCATTGCCCCGTGCCGCTCGCCAGCGGTGAGGTGATCGACCTGCCTGCCGGTGCCGCGCGCCATGTGCAGGTGCTGCGCCTGCAGCCCGGCGCGGTCATCACGCTGTTCAGCGGCGGCGCGGACGACGCCGGGGCGACCGGCGGTGAATTCGACGCCACCGTCACCCGCATGGGGCGCTCGGACGTGCAGGTGCTGGTCGGCGCGCACCATGCCATCGAGCGCGAGGCGCCGCGCGCCGTGCACCTGCTGGCCGGTATCACGGCCAACGAACGCATGGACTGGCTGGTGGAAAAGGCGACGGAACTTGGCGCCGCCAGCCTCACGCCGTTGCTGGCCGAGCGCAGCGTGCTCAAGCTCAAGGGCGAGCGCGGTGACAAGAAGCGCGCCCACTGGCAGGCCGTGGCCGTGGCCGCCTGCGAGCAGTGCGGGCGAAACCGGGTGCCGGTGCTTCATGAGGCGGTGAGTTTGGCCGAATGGCTGGCGGACCATCCTTTGTTGATGCAGGATGGGCTGGAACCGGTGACGCGCCTGGTGCTGTCCCTGCACCCCGACGCTCGCCCATTGCGCGAGGCCGTGCCCTCCAGCGGAGCGGTCACGCTGCTGTCCGGTCCCGAAGGCGGCTTGACGCCGTCCGAGGAAGCCGCTGCACTGGCCGCCGGTTTTGTTTCGGTGACGCTAGGTCCGCGCGTGCTGCGCGCCGAGACGGCGCCACTGGCGGCGCTGACCTTGGTCTGATCAAGGCAGGAGCGCGCCAAGGTCGCGCCCGGTGGACCTCTCATCGAGCGTTCGGGGCCGGCTGGAAACAAAAACCTGCGCTGCTGCCCGGGCCCGCTGACAGTCCTTGCAAGGCCCGGATCGGCGCCGCAGGTCGCCTGTCCAGGGGGGGCAGTCCGATGCGTGCTTGGTTTCGCCGGGCGGCGTGCCGGCCCCTCCTTGCGCCAGCGCATCCGGGCCACTTCTACACTTCTATAAACTGCGGCTGATGAAGCGCAACCTTACCCTTCTGGCGTTCTGCCAGGGACTGTTCCTTACCAACAACGTGGTCTTTATCGCCATCAACGGCCTGGTGGGCCTGAGCCTGGCGCCACTGGGCTGGATGGCGACGCTGCCGGTGATGGGCTACGTCGTCGGCGGGGCGCTCTCCACCAGCCTGGTCGCGAAGACGCAGTCGCGCTACGGCCGCCGGGCCTCGTTCCAGATCGGGCTGGGGGTGGCCTTGCTGTCGGCCTTGCTGTGCGCCTACGCGGTCTGGAGCGGCAACTTCTGGTTGCTGGTCACGGCAACGCTGGTGGCCGGCTATTACAGCGCCAACGGCCAGCTCTACCGCTTTGCCGCGGCCGAGCTGTCACCGCCGGCATTTCGCGAAAAGGCCGTGTCGCTGGTGATGGCGGGTGGGTTGATCGGCGCGGTGATCGGACCGAACCTGGCGGCGCGCACCAAGGGGCTTTTCGAGGTGCCTTTTGCAGGCGCTTACCTCAGCCTCGCCGTGGTGGCCGTGCTGTCCATGCTGCTGATGGCCTTCGTTCAGTTCCCGCCGGTGCCGCCCAAGGTGGCAGGCAGTCCGGCCGGGCGCAAGATGTCCGAGATCATGCGCCAGCCGGTGTTCATCGTGGCCGCCGCCAGCGCGGCCCTGAGCTATGGCGTGATGAACCTGCTGATGGCAGCCACCCCGCTGGCGATGCAGGTGTGTGGTTTTCCGTTCTCAGACGCGGCACTGGTGCTGGAGTGGCATGTGATCGGCATGTTCGCGCCGGGGTTCTTCACCGGGCATCTGATCAATCGCTTCGGAACCTTGCCCGTGATGGGCGTCGGTGTGGTGCTGAACTTTGCCTGTATTGCCGTGGCGCTGTCGGGCGTGGATTTGCATCAGTTCATCATCGCCCTGTTTCTGCTCGGCGTGGGCTGGAACTTCCTGTTCACGGGCAGCACCACGCTCTCGCTACGTGCCTACAGGCCTGAGGAAAAGGACCGTGCACAGGCCGCCATCAATTTTTGTGTGTTCGCGACCATGGCCTTCACCTCGTTTGCCTCGGGCGCGCTGGTCACGACGCAGGGCTGGGCGCTGCTGAACATGGGCTCCCTGGTGCCTGTGGCATTCACCGGCGCTGCGCTGGCGTGGCTTGCGCTCAAGCAGCGCGCCGCCCAAAATGCCTGAGTTCGTCTTTACTTCAAAGAAGCTGCCATGGGATTGCTGGATTCAATGTTGGGATCGGTGCTGAACTCTCAACAGGAAGGCGGGCAGGGCGGCGGCCCGGGGGGACTGATGGAAAAATTCAATCAGGCAGGCATGGGTGACGTGCTCGGATCGTGGATTGGATCCGGCCAGAATGCGCCGATCAGCGGCGCGGACCTCGTTGCGGTCTTTACTGCCCGTGGAAATTGGCATCCAGCCACGCGCGAAGGCGGCTGAAGACTTTCTCGCGCTCGACTTCGTTGAATATCTCGTGGTACATCGAATCGAAGCACTGCGAGGCGACGACGTTTCGGGGCGCGGCCTTGGCAAACGCCCGACTGCCGGCCGGGTCCACCAGCTTGTCTGCGCCTGCGTAGATCAACAGTGTGGGAACGCTCCACTGCGAAGCACAGGCCAGGGTGGCCGGCCCCGCATCGGCAATGAATCGCGCCAGCCGCGCGCTGATGCGGTCATGCACTTTGGGGTCGTCAAGGTAAGCCTGCACCACGGTGGATTCGTGTGAAAGGAAACTGGGATCGAGTCCGTTGCCCACGCGAAGGTTTGGGGCAAACCGCGGCAGCACGCCGATCAGGAATTTCTGGAAACGGCTCATTCCGGCGTCCAGTGCGGGTGAGGACAGCACCAGACCGTCCACCTTGATCCGGTTGAGTGAAACCAGCCGCGCGGCGACCAGGCCGCCCAGACTGTGTCCCAGCAAAATCAACGGCATGCTGGCATCCATGCGAAGGCGCGTGCTTTCCACAATGTCGGCCAGATTGTCGAGAAGATAGCTGTCGGACGGCAAGGCGCCCGGCTTGCCGTCCGACTCGCCGTGTCCGTGCTGGTCGTAGCCGCGCACCGCGAAACCCCAGCCGTTGAGGCGTTCGGCCACATGGTCGTAGCGCCCTGCGTGTTCACCCAGCCCGTGCACGATGATGATGACGCCCCGGCGCTTGATGCCCTCGGGCAGCGGCCATTCCATCACGGCCAGGTTGTTTCCGTCATGGGCGGTGAAGGAATACAGCGCAGAATCCGCCATGGTTATTGCCCTGCCGGTCAAGGCATCTGCGCGATGACCTGGGCCACTGCGGCTGTCAGCTTGCGGGCATAGGGCACATGCAGAAACTCGTTGGGACCGTGCGCGTTGCTCCTGGGGCCCAGCACGCCGCAGACCATCATCTGGGCCTTCGGGAAACCCTCACTCAGCATGTTCATCAGGGGAATCGTGCCGCCCTGGCCGATGTGGCCGCACGAGGCCCCGAAATGCGCCTGGCTGGCGGCATTCAGTGCCTGCTCGAACCACGGCGTGGACGTCGGGGCGTTCCAGCCCGTCGCGCCACCCGCGCTTTCGAACGTGACCTTTGCCTGATACGGCGCGTTGTCCTCCAGCAAGGCTTTCAGTTCCTGCACCGCAGCCGCCGCGTTCACCAGGGGTGGCAGCCGCAGGCTGAGCTTGAACGCCGTCCAGGGGCGCAACACGTTGCCGGCGTCCTTCATCGCGGGAAAGCCGTCGGCGCCGGTCACGCTCAGAGTCGGAATCCAGGTGCGATTCAGCAGCGCCTGCAGCGGGTCGGTGGTGGTGGGCAGCGCAAAAGTGGTGGAGCCGCCGCAGTCGTAATGCGCCCAGGGGAAGCGCTTGAAAAGCTCAGGGCCGAGGATGGCAGCTGTGGCCCGCGCCTGCGCCAGGCGGTCGGGGGGCACCTCGCAGTGGAAGCTGGCCGGCAACAGGCGCCCTGTGGCGCTGTCTTCGAGTCGGTCCAGCACGTGGCGCAGGATGCGAAAGCTCGAAGGCACCAGGCCTGAGGCGTCCCCCGAGTGAATGCCCTCCGTCAGGATCTCCACCTTCAGCGTGCCGCTGGCCATGCCGCGCAGCGAGGTCGTCAGCCACAACTGGTCGTAGTTGCCCGCGCCCGAATCCAGGCACACCACCAGCCCGACGTCGCCCAGCCGGTTGTTGTCCGGCGCGCGCAGCGCGTCGATGTAGGGCAACAGGTCATAGGAGCCGGACTCCTCGCAGGTTTCGATCAGGCCGACGATGCGCGGATGGGGGACGTTCTGGGTCTTGAGCGCCTGCACCGCCGCGATGGCCGCATACACCGCATAGCCGTCGTCCGCGCCGCCGCGGCCATAGAGCTTGCCGTCCTCGTACTTGGGCGTCCAGGGCCCGAGGTCGTTGCGCCAGCCATTGAACTCGGGTTGCTTGTCGAGGTGGCCGTACATCAGGACGGTCTGGCCGGTGTCGACCTTGGTGGGGGAAATCTCGAAAAACAGCACTGGCGTGCGTGGCGTACCGTCTGGGCGCTGCAGCCTGACGATCTCCAGTGTCAACCCCGGCACGTTCTGCGCCAGAACCCAGTCGGCGGCGTTGCGGACCACCGTCTCGATATAACCGTGGGCCGCCCAATCCGCGTCGAACGCGGGCGACTTGGCGGGAATGGTGATGTAGTCGGTCAGTTGGCGCACGATATCGTTGTCCCACTGCGCGCTGACTTGCGCCAGTGCCTGATCGGTGTCGAGCAGGGCGGATGGAGGTATTTCGCGGTGAAGGGGGGCGTTCATGGTCGGAATCGAAGTTTCAGGATGGAGGACGCAAGGACTCAGGACGACACTTTACGCGCTCCGCGCCTGCCACGCCATGGCACCGGAGCCAACGACGCGCGGACCCCGGGCACCGCGAGGACTTCAGGACGAGGACTGGCGGCGCCTGGCGAGGCCTTCGCTGGCCCGCCGCAACGCATCGCCAAGAGCTGCCGCACGCACGGGCTTGCTGAGATAGTCGTCCATGCCGGCAGCCAGGCAGTCTTCACGGTCGCCATCCATGGCGCTGGCTGTCATGGCGATGATCCAGGGGCGATGCTTGTCCGGCCGCAACGCACAAAGGCGTCGGGCGGCCTCCAGCCCGTCCAGCACAGGCATCTGCACGTCCATCAACACCACGTCGAACGGCGAATTGTCCTGTGCCGCGGTGACCGCATCCAGAACCTGTCGGCCGTCGCCTGCGACCTCGATGTCATAGCCCAACCCGCCCAGGATCAGCGAGGCCACACGCAGGTTGACAACGTTGTCTTCCGCCAGCAAAACTCGAAGCGGAATCTGTTGCGCGAGTCGGGGCGTGGGCGTGCGGGACGCTGGAATGGCGGCTGCCCTGGTGGCATCCAGAGCAGTGGACAGGGCCTCCGACAAGACCCGGAGCTTGATCGGCTTGAGCAGCGTCTGCATCAGCTGCAGACCGCCAACGCGCGCACTGTCATCCGGCTGCGACGTCAGCGCCAGGACCGGCAACTGCGCTGTGTCGACCCGCTTGCGCAGTTCGCGCACCAGGTCGAGACCCGCGGGGGCCGGCATTTGCAGGTCAACAATGGCGGCATCGAAGCGTTCGCCTGCGTCAAGCCAGGCGAGCGCCTGGGACGCCGTCGCCGTGGCGCGTGCTTCCATGCCCCAGCGCCGTGTCTGTGCGACGAGGATCGTCCGGCTGCTCGCATTGCCTTGAACCAGCAACAAGCGCCGCGCCGCCAGCCGCCCCGTCGGGTCTTCCCGTGCCGGGAGGCGGGCGGGCGAGGCGATCAGGCAGGGGAACTCGAACTGGAAAACGGAGCCTTCTCCAGGCTTTGATTCGACCCATATCTGCCCGCCCATCATGTCGACCAGGCGCCTGCAGATCGCCAGGCCGAGGCCGGTCCCGCCGAACCTGCGGGTGGTGGATGCATCCACCTGGCTGAAGGAATGAAACAGGCGGCCCACCTGGTCGGCGGCAATTCCAATGCCCGTGTCCCGCACCGAGGCTTTCAGCATCGGCGTGCCATCCTGCGCGTGACGCCACCCCAGCGTCACGACCACTTCGCCGCGCGGAGTGAACTTGACCGCGTTGTGAATGAGATTGACAAAGATCTGGCGCAGGCGGGTCATGTCCCCGACGATCGCTTGCGGAACCCCGTCCTCAATCCAGGAAAGGAGTTCCAGGCCTTTGTCGCGGGCTGGCCCGCAGGTCAGCTCCAGCGCACCTTCCAGGCATTCGCACAGGTTGACGGGTGCCTGTTCAAGGTCCATCTGACCTGATTCAATCTTGGAGAAATCAAGGATGTCATTGATCAGCGCCATCAGCGCTTCGCCGCTGGCGTGGATGGTCTGGGCAAACTCCCGCTGCGGCTCTGCCAGTGGCATGTCCAGCAAGAGCTCGCTCATGCCGATCACCGCATTCATTGGCGTGCGGATCTCATGGCTCATGTTGGCCAGGAATTCGGCCTTGGCCCGGTTGCCTGCGTCTGCGGCGTCGCGCGCGGCAATCAGCGCCGCTTCGGTCTGCTTGCGCGCGGTGATGTCACGTGCGATGCCCAGCACGCCGGTGCAGTGCCCGGCGTCGTCACGAAGGGCCACCTTGACCAGCTCAAAATACTGGATGTGTCCGGTCTCCCGGTTCACCAGGCGGTCTTCATAGACGATCGGCTCGCGCGACGCCATGGTCTCCAGGTCGCTCTGGCGATAACTGTTGCTGTACGTGTCGCCAAACAGATCCTGTGCCGTGCGACCAATGATCTCCGGATCACTCAGGCCATGCTGGCGCTGGTGTGCGGGGTTGGACAGCAGGTACACGCCTTGCGTGTCCTTGAGCCAAACCCGGTCGGGGATATTGTTGATGAGCGCGCTGAGCAAGGCCTGCTTCTGGCCCAGGGCCTCCTGCGCCGTCACATAGTCGGTCATGTCCGTGTAGGTGCGCACCGCGCCACCATCGGGAAGCCCGCGGGTACGGACTTCAAGCGTCTTGCCGTCACGCCCTTTTCGCAAGTAAGTCTCAGGGCCCCCAAAAGGGGAGTTGGCGCCGCCAAAGGTGCCATACCCGCGGGCCATGGCTTCGGCAATGTTGAAATGACTGCCAAAGTCGTCCCGTTCCAGCTGAATCTGCACCAGTTGTTCCATGGTGGGCCGACTGGCCATCAAAGCCGCGCTGAATCCCAGCAGTTCCTGGTGACGGCGGTTCGAGACGACGATATGTCCCCGGGCGTCGATCGTGGCGATGCCCTGGTTCATGCTGTCCAGGGTGATCTCGAGCATGCGGCCCTTCTCCGCCAGATCCTGCTGCGCTTGGAAATAGGCTGTCACGTCGGCATATGTGCGCACCGCTCCGCCATCGGGCAGCGCACGACTTTGAATCTCCAGCATGCGGCCGTGCCGTGTCCGGCGCAGGTAATTCGTCGTCGGCGCGTGATTGGCAGTCAGCGGGTCATTGGCATCCACCAGCCGGGAAATGAACGAGCGTGCCTCGTCGGAGGCAAGGAATTCGAAGTCCGCACCGAAATCGCCTCGCGCCTGCTGCCAGATGACGAGTTCGTGGGCCGTTGGCTGGCTCGCCAACAGTGCTTCGGGCAGATCCAGCAGCGCCATCGCCCGTTCGTTGTAGAAGACGATGCGCCCGCGCCGGTCGAACCGCATGATCCCCTGCTCGATATGCTTCAGCGTGATGGACAGCGACTCCTCGGCCTGCTTTCGCGCGGTGATGTCCTCGACCGTGCCTTCGTAAAACAGGGGGCGCCCCTCGGCGTCATGCACCAGACGCGCATGCTCGGACACCCAGATGCGCTCGCGCGTCTTGTAGCGGTGAACCTCCGAGACAAAGTCGCGCACTTCACCATGCGTGTCGAGACGCATCTTGAAATTTTCACGCCGCCCGGTCTGGACGTACCACTGCGCGCCAATGTCATCTACGGCGGCCAGCATCTCGGCCTCGGTGTCATATCCGTTGATGCGCACCAGGGCGGGGTTGGCACGCAGCTGACGCCCGCTCAGGCTGCTGCGATAGGCGCCGATCGGCAGCCAGTCAAAGAGGGTCGAGAAGTCGTTGTGCGGCATGGCGGGTGCCTATCGTAGTGCACCTGCCCCAGCACCCTGTGCGATCAGGCGGAAGGTGCGTCGCCGGACATGGGTTGCACGTCCCAGATCTCGCTGGCGTACTCGCGGATGGTTCGGTCCGAAGAAAATGGTCCCATGGCCGCGATGTTCAGGATCGCCTGGCGCGTCCACTCCGAGGGGCGCCGGTAAAGGTCGTCCACCCGCTGCTGCGTGGCGACGTAGTCGCCGTAATCAGCCAGAAGCTGGTAGTAGTCCGACTCCAGCAGCGCGTGTGTGACATCCTGGTAGCGGTGGGGTTCTTCCGGCGAGAAGGCGCCATCGGCGATGCGGTCGATCGCGGTCTTGAGCTCGTAGTTGTTGTCGTAGTAGCGGCGCGGTTGGTAACCATGGGCACGCAAATCGGCCACCTGATCGGTGCGGTTGCCGAAGATGAAGATGTTGTCCAGCCCGACGTGCTCGGCGATCTCGATGTTGGCACCATCCCAGGTGCCGATGGTCAGGGCACCGTTGAGCGCGAACTTCATGTTGCCGGTTCCGGAGGCTTCAGTGCCGGCCGTTGAGATCTGCTCGGACAGATCGGCCGCCGGAATGATCATCTCGGCCAGGGTGACCCGGTAGTTCGGAATGAAGACGACCTTGAGCAGATTGCCGACGTGCGAGTCTGCATTGACGACACTTGCGACGTCGTTAATCAGCCGGATCACCTGCTTCGCCATGCGATAGGCCGAAGCGGCCTTGCCCCCGAAGATCACCGTGCGAGGCACCCAGTTGGCTTGGGGGTTGGCCAGGATCTGGTGGTAGCGGGTGATCACGTGCAGCACGTTGAGGAGTTGCCGCTTGTATTCATGCATTCGCTTGACCTGCACGTCAAACAGGCTCTCGGGGTCGATCCTGATGTCGAGCTCGCGGCCAATGAAGTCGGCCAGCCGGCGCTTGTTCTGCTGCTTGGCCAGACGCACTGCATTGTTGAAGGCCGGCTCGGTGGCGAGGTCGCGCAGGCCGGCGAGCTCGTCCAGATGGCGGCGCCAGCCGCGGCCGATCCTGCCGTCGATCAGGTTTGCCAGCGGCTGGTTGGCCTGCGCCAGCCAGCGCCGGGGCGTGATCCCATTGGTCTTGTTGCAGAAGCGTTCGGGATACACCCGCGCAAAATCGGCAAAGATGGTCTGGACCATCAGCTCGCTGTGCAGCGCCGAGACGCCATTGACCTTGTGGCTGGCGAGCACGCACAGGTAGGCCATGCGCACGCGCCGGTTGCCAGTTTCATCGATCAGCGAGACGCGGCGCAGGAGCTCCTGCTCGGCCGGGAAACGCTCATGCAGGGCGGCCAGAAAACGGGTGTTGAGGTCGTAGATGATGCGCAGATGGCGCGGCAGCAGTCGCCCGATCAAATCCACCGGCCAGGTTTCCAGCGCCTCCTGCATCAGCGTGTGGTTGGTGTAGCTGAAAATGCGGCTGCACAACGACCACGCGGCATTCCAGTCCATCCGGTGCTCGTCAACCAGGAGTCGCATGAGCTCGGGAACGGCCAGCGCGGGGTGGGTGTCGTTGAGGTGGATGGCCACCTTGTCGGCCAGTTGCTCAAGGCTGCCGTGGTCCTTCAGGAACCTGCGCAACAGGTCCTGCAGCGAGGCGCTGACAAAGAAAAATTCCTGACGCAGGCGCAGTTCACGGCCGTGGTCGGTGCTGTCGTCGGGGTAGAGCACGCGCGAGACGTTCTCTGACTCGTTCTTGGCCTCCATCGCGCGCATGTAATCGCCCTTGTTGAAGGCGTCCAGGTTGATGGCGCTGCTGGCGCGCGCCGACCACAGCCGCAGCGTTGCCACTGAAGTCAGCTCATAGCCCGGCACGGCGTTGTCGTAGGCGGTGGCGATGACATCGTCGGTATCGATCCATTTGACGCGTCCATTCTCGGTGGCGAGCCGGCCGCCGAAGCGCACGGCGTAGCTGAACTCGGGCCGCATGAATTCCCAGGGATTGCCGTTGACCAGCCATCCATCGGGCTCCTCCACCTGCTGCCCGTTCACGATGCGTTGCGCGAACATGCCGTAGTCGTAGCGGATGCCATAGCCCATGCCTGGCAGGCCGACCGTGGCGATGGAGTCCAGGAAACAGGCCGCCAGGCGACCCAGGCCGCCATTGCCCAGGCCCGGGTCGGCTTCCAGGTCCAGCAGCGCGTCGAAGTCGGCGCCAAGCTGGGCACAGGCGGTCTTTGTGTCGTCGTAGATGCCGACCGCCATCAGCGCGTTGGTCAGCATGCGTCCCGTGAGGAACTCCATGGAGAGGTAGTAGACGCGCTTGAGTTCACGGTCCTGCGCCGCGTCGAGCGCTTCGCGCCAGCTGTCCATCACGCGGTCGCGCACGGCATAAAGGATCGCGAACAGCCAGTCGCGCTGGGTGGCAGAGCGCACATCCTTGCCGACCTGGTACACCAGGCGGTTGGAGATGGAGCGCCGCAGCGCTTCGATCGAGTTCGTGGGCTGGTCAAAACTGAAGGGCTGGACGCTGGACATGGGAACTCTCCGGAGGAAGCGGGGGTAAACGGCTATCGGGAGCCGTTCAGGCTGGACGCATAAGCTGTGCCAGGCGTGGCCGCGGCGGTCTGTTCGTACAGGGTGCGGTAGGCCTGTGCGGCGACTTTCCAGTCAAACCGCAATTGCATGGCATGGCGCTGTACCCGGGCCCAGTCCGCCGGATGGCGATGCAGCGTGAACGCGCGGTCCATGGCCTGGCGCAGACCATGGGCGCTGAATTCATGAAAGACGAAGCCGCTGGCGGTGCCGTCCTTCAGTGCCTGGGGCGTGCTGTCGGTCACGGTGTCGGCCAGGCCGCCCACGCCATGCACCAGCGGCAGGGCGCCATAACGCAGGGCATACATCTGGGTCAATCCGCAGGGCTCGAAACGCGAGGGGACAAGAAGCACGTCCGCGGCGGCCATGATGCCGTGCGCCAGGGCTTCGTCGTACCCGACGCGCAACACGGACTGCCCGGGGTGGCGCGCCGCGGCGTCGCGCAGGGCCGCCTCGATGCCCGCGTCGCCACTGCCCAGCACCACCAACTGGCCGCCACCGGCCACCAGATCGTCCAGCACCGAGGGCACCAGATGGAATCCTTTCTGGTCGCTCAGCCGGCTGACGGCGCCGAACAGCAAGGCCTCAGGACGCAGCGCCAGGCCCAGCAGGCGTTGCAGCGCGCGCTTGGCGCCGGCTTTACCCGCCATCTGGTTGAATTCGTAGGGCGTCTCGAGCAGCGGGTCGCTGGCCGGATTCCATACGCTGTAATCCACACCATTCAGGATACCGCTGAGCTGGCCAGACCGGTGGCGCAGCACGCCATCCAGGCCGCAGCCCTGCTCGGGCGTCGTGATCTCGCGGGCGTAGCGCGGGCTGACCGTGGTCAGGGCGTCGGAAAACTGCAGCCCCGCTTTCATGAACGACAGATGGCCGTGGTACTCATACCCGTCGATCGTGAACAGCGATTCAGGCAGGCCCAGCGTCTCCAGCATGTCTCGTGGGAAAACGCCCTGGTAGGCGAGGTTGTGAATCGTGAAGATGCTCGCCGGCCTGGCGCCGCCACCCGCCAGCAGTTGCATGTACACCGGGGCCAGTCCGGCGTGCCAGTCGTGCGCATGTACCACATCGGGCTGCCAGTGAGGGTCGCCGCCGCAGCCCAGCCAGGCGGCCACCCAGCTCAGGAGGGCGAAGCGCGCCGCGTTGTCGGGCCAGTCATGGCCGCTGGCGTCGAGGTAGGGTCCGCCCGGACGTTCGTACTGTGCCGGGGCGTCCAGCAGGTACACCGCCTGGCCGGTCGCTCGCACGCGGCCCGGCACGATCCGCGGCACGGGATGCGCCGTTCGCGCGACATCGGGCCCACCCGTGGCGGGCAGGGCGATGGCTTGCCCCTGGAGTTCCACGCCAGCGGAAATCGACGGAAAGGCGGGCAACAAGACCCGTACCTCGCAACCGGCCATCGCCAGCGCCGCAGGCAAAGCAGCGCTCACATCGGCCAGCCCGCCGGTCTTGAGCAGGGGGAAGAGTTCGGTGCAGACGTAGAGAACCCTCACGCGCCAGCCTCGCCAGGGGCCTCTGCAGCCGCCAGTTTTTCCAGCATCTCTCGGGTCACGAGCACCACTCCCTGTTCCGTGCGGAAGAAACGGCGTGCATCCTCGGTCGCGTCGAATCCGATCGACATGCCGTCGGGAATCTGGCAGCCCTTGTCGATGACCACCTTGCGCAACCGGCAGTGCCGGCCGACATCGACTTCCGGTAGCAGAATCGCTTCCTCGACTGTGCTGTACGAATGCAGCCTGACTTTGGAGTACAGCACCGATCGGCGGGCGTGCGCGCCCGAGATGATGCACCCGCCGGACACCAGCGAGTCGACCACCATGCCGCGCCGGCCTTCGTCGTCGAATACGAACTTGGCCGGCGGCAACTGCTCCTGATGCGTCCAGATCGGCCATTGCCGGTCGTACATGTCCAGATCGGGCGTGATTCCAGTCAAGTCAATGTTTGCGGCCCAGTAGGCATCGATGGTGCCCACGTCTCGCCAGTACGCGGGCGCGTCGGGCGCGCTCTTGACGCAGGACATTCCGAACGGATGGGCCACCGCCTCGCCTCGGGCCACAATCGCCGGGATCAGGTCCTTGCCGAAGTCGCGGCTCGAACTTTGCACCAGCGCGTCGGCCTTCAGGGTTGCGTACAGGTAGTCGGCGTTGAAGACGTAGACGCCCATGCTGGCCAATGCCTGGCCGGGCCGCCCGGGCATCGGCGCTGGATGGGTCGGCTTTTCATCAAAGCGGATCACCCGCCGCTGCGCGTCGACGGCCATGACGCCAAAGGCGCTCGCCTCGGCCAGCGGCACTTCGATGCAGGCCACGGTGCAGGGCGCGCCCTGCGCCACGTGGTCGGCGATGAGTCTGGCGTAGTCCATCTTGTAGATGTGATCGCCGGCCAGCACCAGGATGTAGTCGGGGCGCTCCGCGCTCAGGATGTCCAGGTTCTGGAACACTGCGTCGGCGGTGCCCCGGTACCACGAGGTCTCGTCGATGCGCTGCTGCGCGGGCAGCAGATCGATGTACTCGTTGAACTCGCTGCGCAGGAATGACCAGCCTCGCTGCAGGTGGCGCAGCAGACTGTGCGACTTGTACTGTGTGACGACGCTGATACGGCGCACGCCGGAGTTCAAGCAATTGGACAGCGCGAAGTCGACGATGCGGAACTTGCCGCCGAAATACACGGCCGGCTTGGCGCGCCGGTCGGTCAGCGCGTGCAGGCGCGAGCCGCGGCCACCGGCCAGCACCAAGGCGATGGTGCGGCGGGCGAGTTGGTGGGGTGCGTTCAGTTCCATGGGAGGCCTCCTTGATCAGCGTGTTGTCGAAAGGGTCGGGTCATGTGCGTCCGTGGGCTCGGGCCATCGAGGCCAGCCGCCTGGCGGGCGCGTCGCCCACGTCGGCCCAAGTGAACCGCCAGGCCCAGCAGCCTTCGGCCTGTCCTGGCGTGTTCATGCGGTGGCGGCCGTCCAGGCCCAGCACGTCCTGGAAAGGAATCACCAGCGTGTGGGCGACCGATTGAGAGAGCGACTGGATCATCGCCCAGTTGATTTCCTGGTCGGCCATCGGGCCGAGATACCGGCGGGCTGCCTCGCGCTCGAGGTCGCTGGCGGTTGCCCACCAGCCCACCGTGGTGTCGTTGTCATGGGTCCCGGTATAGGCCACCGTGCAGGGCTCGAAGTTGTGCGGCAGATAAGGGTTGCGGGCCGTGTCGCCAAAGGCGAACTGCATCACGCGCATTCCGGGGAAGGCGCATTCGTGGCGCAGTCGGGTCACCGCATCGGTGATGATGCCCAGATCCTCGGCAATGATCGGCAACGGACCGAGCTCTTCCTTGAGGGCGTGGAAGAACGCCTTGCCGGGTCCGGCGCACCACTGGCCGCCCTGGGCAGTCGGCTCGCTGGCCGGGATTTTCCAGTACGCCTCGAAGCCACGAAAGTGGTCAAGCCGCGCCAGATCCACTTGGGACAAAAGGTGCGCCATGCGCTGTTTCCACCAGCGGTAGCCGTCGTGCGCCATGGCGTCCCAGCGGTACAGCGGGTTGCCCCAGCGCTGGCCGGTCGCACTGAAATAGTCGGGTGGGACGCCCGCCACGACGCGTGGCTCGCCGCGTTCGTCCAGCAGGAACTGGTCGGTGTGCGCCCAGACATCGGCACTCTGGTGGGCCACGAAGATCGGTGCATCGCCTGCAATGTGAACGCCGCGCGCGTGGGCGTCGTGCCGCAAGCGTTGCCACTGCACGTGAAAACGCCACTGGACGAAGCACCAGAAGCCCAGCTCGAATCCCGCCTCCTCCCGCACCACGCGCAGTGCGCTCGGATCGTGGCGGGCGAGCGGCGCAGGCCATTGGGTCCACGCCGGGCCATGCTGCACTTCAAGCACCATGAACAGGGCGTAGTCGTCCAGCCAGGCGGCCTGGCGCCGGGTGAATTCGGCCAGCGCAGCCCGCTCGGCGTCGGTAGCCCGCTCGACAAAGCCCTTCCAAGCCGCATTCAGTGCCGCCAGCCGGTAGGGAATCACCTGGGCGAAGTCGCAGTGACGGGGATCGAAACCCGCGTCTGCGGGGGGCGCCAGCCAGCCGCAAGCCACGAGATCGTCCAGGTCCACGAGCCAGGGACTGCCGGCAAAGGCCGACGGGCTCTGGTAAGGCGAATGGCCTGCCCCGGGCGGCGTCAGCGGCAGAATTTGCCACAGCGACTGGCCGGCCGATGCAAGCCAGTCCAGGAAATGCCGCGCGGGCGTGCCCAGGTCGCCGGAGCCGTGGCGCCCGGGCAGGCTGGTCAGGTGCAGCAGCACGCCGCTGCTACGGCGCGACAGCAGGGGGTGGGCGTGGGCGGTGGCGCGGTCCCTCATTCCGGGTTCTCACTGGTTTGCTTGTCGAAAGTGGGCAGGGGCTGGGCCAGAACCACAAAGCTGGAGGGTGCCACCTGCAGTGACGATGACACTGTGGCCGCAGGCGGGCCGCCCGGCCTGGCAACCCAGCCACTGGCGCTGTCGAGCACAACCTCCCACGGCCCTTCGGGCAAGCGCAGGTTGGCCGGTACTTCGCCGGCAAGCAGGATCAGCATGAGACGTTCGCGCGGGGGCTCCCCGCCGTCGCCGACCGTGATGACGCAGGACAGCAGTCGGCCGTCGGGGAGCTCCCAGGCTTCGGTGCCGGGTGGCTCGCCATCGACCGTTCGCCAGGCGATGTCGGGCAAAGGTTCGCCTTTGACCGGGGCGCCATGGAACCAGTGCGGGTGCCGCAGGCCCGGGTAGCGCTGGCGCAGATGTACCAGCCCGGCCACGAAATCCATCTGAGCCTCGTCTGCCGTGGCCCAGTCCAGCCAGGTCACGGCATTGTCCTGACAGTAGGCGTTGTTATTGCCTTGCTGGCTGTGCCCCAGTTCGTCACCGGCCAGCAATTGAGGGGTGCCCTGGGCGCACAACAAGGTGGCCAGCAAGGCGCGGCGCCATCGCGAGCGCCTTTGCAGGATGGCCGGATCGTCGCTCGGTCCCTCCTGGCCGGCGTTGGCGCTCAGGTTGTGCCCGTGCCCGTCGCGGTTGTCCTCGCCATTGGATTCGTTGTGCTTGTGAACGTACGAGGTCAGGTCGGCCAGCGTGAAGCCATCGTGGGCGGTGATCATGTTGATGCTGGCCAGCGGGCTACGCCCACTGCCCTGGAACAGGTCGTTCGAGCCCGCCAGGCGCCGTGCGATCTGCCCGCGCGTGCACGCGTGCCCGAGCCACCAGGCGCGAACCGTGTCACGAAACTGGTCGTTCCATTCGTGCCAGCGCGGCCCGAAACCGCCGGTCTGGTAGCCCTCGGGCCCGATGTCCCAGGGCTCGGCAATGAACTTGGCGCGGGCCAGTACCGGGTCCTGCGCCATGGCCGAGAACAGGGTGCCAAAGGGATTGAAGCGCCGGTCCAGCGCCGGGTCGCGTCCCAGCGCCACGGCCAGGTCGAAGCGGAAACCGTCCACTCCGTAGGCCTGCACCCACCAGCGCAAGCTGTCCATGGTCATCTGCACCACGCGCGCCTCGCCCATGTTGAAGGTGTTGCCGCAACCGCTGGGGTTGAGGTGGTGGCCGTGAGCGTCCAGGGCGTACCAGCTGGCGTTGTCCAGGCCACGCCAGGACAGCGTCGGGCCAAGTGAGTTGCCCTCCGCCGTGTGGTTATAGACCACGTCGAGGATGACTTCGATTCCGTTGCGGTGCAGCGTGTCCACCATCTGGCGGAACTCGGCCCGCACACTGGCGTCGTCCCGGTCCCGCCCGCGGGCGGCAGGCGTTGCATAGCGTGGCTCCGGCACAAAGAAGGCCAGCGTGTTGTAACCCCAGTGGTTGGTCATGCCGCGCTCGACCAGATGGTGTTCGTCCACGTGCAGTTGCACAGGCAGCAGGCACAGCGCGGTCAGTCCCAGGCGCTTGTAGTGCGCCAGCATGGCCGGGCTGGCCAGCCCGGCGTAGGTGCCTCGCTGTGCGGGCGCAACGCCCGGGTGCAGCGCCGTCAGTGCCTTGACGTGCACTTCGTACAGGATGGTCCGGGCCATCGGCGTGTCGGGGCCCGGCATGATCGCCGCGCCAGCGTGCAGCTCGGCGGCCATATCGACCACGCGGGCCTTGGGCATGCGCTCCGCGTTGTCGGAGCCGCAAGGCTGATCGGGGGCGCTGGCCCGGTGCCCGATCTCCAGCGCCAGCTCGGCCAGCGGGCCGGACAGCGAACGGGCCCAGGGGTCGATCAGCAGCCGCTCGGGATTGAAGCGGTGGCCGGCCGCTGGATTCCAGGGTCCTTGGGCGCGCAAGCCATAGCGTTGTCCAGCGCCCGGTCCCGGCACGAAACCGTGCCAGACGCCTCCGGTGCAGGCCGGCAAGCGGATTCGCGCTGTCTCGGCCTTGCCCTCGTCGTCGTAAAGGCACAGCTCGACAGCCGTCGCATGGCGCGAGTACACCGCCACATTCAACCCGGCACGCCCACCCATCACGGCCGGCACCACGCCCATCGGCCAAGCGCGCCCGGGCTCGCAGACGGGGCTGGCGACTGCATTCATGCGGCGGACTCCGGCGCCAGCCAGATCACAGCCAACGGGGGTAGATGCAGACTCAGCGACCACGGTTGCCCGTGCATCGGGACAGGCTCGGCCTCGACGCGGCCATGGTTGCCGGCATTGGTTCCGCCATAGTGGGCGGAATCGGTATTCATGCATTCGCGCCAGGCGCCGCCGTGGGCCACGCCAATGCGGTAGGCGTCGCGCGGCACCGGCGTCAGGTTGCAGACCACGGCCAGATGCTCGTGCTCGGCGTGACCATAGCGCATGAAGCTGAACACCGAGTTGTCGCGGTCATCGGCGTGGATCCAGCCAAAACCGCCAGGGTCTGAATCGCGCGCATGCAGGCCCGGGTGGGTGCGATAAGCGTGGTTGAGGTCGCGCACCAGGCGTTGCACGCCAGCGTGGGCGGGGTCCTGCAGCAGGCCCCAGTCCAGCTCGGCGTCGTGGTTCCATTCAGTCGGCGAGGCCAGCTCGCAGCCCATGAACATCAGTTTCTTGCCAGGGAATGCCCACATCAGCCCATAAAGCGCGCGCAGGTTGGCGCGCTTTTGCCAGGGGTCGCCGGCCATCTTGCCCAGCAGCGAGCCCTTGCCGTGCACCACTTCGTCATGCGACAGCGGCAGCACGAAATGCTCGCTGTACGCATACATCATGGCGAACGTGATGCGCTCGTGATGCCAGCGGCGGTACATCGGGTCCAGCGCGAAATACGCCAGCGTGTCGTTCATCCAGCCCATGTTCCACTTGTAGTCGAAGCCCAGGCCACCGTGCGCTGTGGGTCCGGTGACGCGCGGAAAGGCGGTCGACTCCTCGGCCAGCGTCACCACGCCAGCGGCCTCGCGATGCAGGATGTCGTTGGTCTCGCGCAGGAAATTGATGGCCTCGTAGTTCTCGCGGCCGCCGTCGCGGTTCGGCACCCACTCCCCGGCCGGTCGGCTGTAGTCGCGGTAGAGCATCGAGGCCACGGCGTCCACGCGCAGCCCGTCCACCCCGTACTGTTCGACCCAGAACAGCGCATTGCCGACCAGGAAGTTGCGCACCTCGTTGCGGCCGAAGTTGTAGATCAGCGTGTTCCAGTCGCGGTGAAAGCCCTCTTTCGGGTCGGCATGCTCGTACAGCGCGGTACCGTCAAAGCGGGCCAGCGCGTGCGCATCCGCCGGGAAATGACCGGGCACCCAGTCCAGGATGATCTTCAGGCCGGCTGCGTGAGCCGTGGCGATGAATCGGCGCAATGCCTCCGGCGAGCCGTAGCGCGCGGTGGGCGCGTACAGGCCGGTGGGCTGGTAGCCCCAGGAGCCGTAGAACGGGTGCTCGCTGACCGGCAGCAGCTCGATGTGCGTGAAACCGAGGTCGGCGGCGTAGGGCACCAGGGTCGCCGCCAGATAGTCCCAGTCCGGCATCTGGCCGCCCGGCCGGCGCCAGGAACCCGCGTGCACCTCATAGATGGCGATGGGCGCAGTGCCGTGGTCGGGCGCGGGCCGCTGGGGCGAGTCGCCCGGCGTCGAGCCGTCGGGGGCAAGAGCGCCCTCGCAAACCCAGGCCGCGTTGCCGGGTGGACCTTCGCTGCGGCGCGCATAGGGGTCGGCCTTGACGCTGCACTGCCCTTGGGCGTCCACAATCTCGAACTTGTACAGCGCCCCCGCGCCCACGCCGGGCAGGAAAATCTCCCACACGCCACACTCGACACGCCAGCGCATGGGGTGGCGCCGGCCGTCCCAGCCGTTGAAGTCCCCCACCACGGAAACCCGTTGCGCATGGGGAGCCCAGACGGCAAACGCCGCGCCGGCCACGCCGGCCACCAAGACCAGATGCGCGCCCAGCTTCTGCCAGGGGCGATGGTGTCGCCCTTCGGCCAGCAGCCAGACATCAATGTCGCCCAGCCAGGGACCGAAGCGGTAGGGGTCTTCCAGTGTTTCCCGATGGCCACCGTAGCCAACGTCGAGCTTGTAGTCCGCCCCTGCGGCCCCGGGAAGCCGGCCAACGAACAGGCCTTCGCCGCCGCAGTTCGCCAGTTCAACCAGGGGTTCTCCGCTTTGGCGGGCACGTGCAACAACCGCAGTAGCACCCGGCAGGTACACCCGTAGCGTGGTCAGGCCCGAAACCGTGTCCGTGTGCGGTCCGAGGTGACTGAATGGGTCGCGGCAACGGCCCTGTTGCAAAGACAGGGCCAGTGCGGTTTCCGGATCGACAGGGGACATAGGGGCGGGAAGAGGAATGAGAAGTGGTGTCAGGCACATTTTGGCACTCTTGAAGCCTGTTTTTTCGCTGCGCGCCGAGGTTTCAGGGTCTGGAGCCGACAACTACACTCGTAGCCCGTTCAAACGACCTGCAAGCGCCCATGGAAATCGTAACGCTGGTGATGGTGATTGTCCTTGGCGCCTATGCCGTCAATGCACGGGATCGGGCGCGGCGCATTGCCCTGCTCGGCCGTCATCTCGGGCGCTTCCAGATCGAGAAGTTGATGGAAACCCTGACCGACGGCTACCTGCGTGCGCTGGGCGAGGCGGACCCCGAGCGCCAAGGGCAGGTCATGAACCTGTTGGGCGCTTCGGAGACCGAGCTGTCTGCGCAGTTCGGCCGGTTTGTGACCGAATTTGCCCGGGTCGACGAGGCGCAGGCGCGCGTGAGCCGGCTGGCGTGGCCGATTCCCTACGCGGTCCGGCTTTTTCCGAAAGCCACGTTCGACATGCGCAAGCTGCTGGCCGTTCACGCGCACGGCATCGCGGATGCGGCGAACAACCGCCAGGGCCAGTCGACCCGGGACAAGGCCTTTGCCCTGTCGGCCGAACTGTTCCTGATGCAACACAGTTGCCACTGGTTTTGCCGGTCACGGGCTGTCGCTTCGGCGCGCTTGCTGGCCCGGCACCAGACCTCCTACAGCCAGGTGCTGGCGGCGGTGGCACCGTCGACGCGCCATGCCTACGAGGCCGTGCTCGCGGCTTGAGTGCGCCGACTTGCCGTCCAAGGCCGGCGGGCGGCCTTTCGGTGCGAATTTATGAAGAATATCTCACTATTCCAGCGTCGACAGGTCGCATTAAGCTATTATTTATATAGCTATTACAGGCCTGCTTGTGCCGACCGGACGGCGTCATTCACGGGCCATCCGGTGGGTCCGGCAAGCCCGTTCCGGCGCGCACCGGTCGCTTCACAGGGTTGCGCCAGATCAAGGTTTATTGAATTTCCGTCCAAAGTCGATTCCGGGCCAGACTTCCCCCCCTTCTGGTGCATCTGGTTGCGTCATAAACTCGCAGGCGTGGATTTCCCCATGACGTACCGGGAGAATGGAAATGGGTCAAAGCAAGTGGCTGAGAGGGTTCGTTGCACTGTGTGTGGCCGCCGTCCTTGGCGTTTCCATGGCACAAACCAAGGGGCCTGATCCGGCCTATGCCAAGCAGCAGGAGGCGACTATCGGCCAGACGAAGGGCAATCTGGCGAAGTCGGCGGAGTCGAAGATCAAGTACGTCGATGTCAACAACTGTTACAGCTGCCACAAAGACATCAAGGAATTCCACGTCAGCAGCAAGCACTCCAGTGTGAACTGCGCCTACTGCCATACCGGCGCAGAGAATCACCTTGCCAAGAATGGCAAGGCCGATGGCCTTAACCAATCTATCGGCACGCGCACCGACCACGCCGCCTGCGCCACCTGCCACCAGGAGCAGTTCAACTCGTTCGCGACGGTGAACTACGATTCCGGCGCCAAGATCGAAAAGGCTACTGCCAGGGGTGTTTCGCCTCTGTTCGACAAGCTGATGGCGCCACACGGTTTCACCCGGGAGCACAACGAACCGCGCAGCCATGTCTTCATGAATCTGGATCACCTGATCGTCGACCGTGCCTACGGCGGCCGCTTCCAGCTCAAGGACTGGACCTACATCACTGACGCCAAGAGCGCATTGACCAATATGTGGGATGTCGTGCTGAAGGATGCCGATCCCGCCAACAGCGACCAGAAGGCTTTCAAGCCGGGAACCGCGACGGCAGCCAACCCGGTGTGCATGAACTGCAAGTCCTTCGACAACATCCTCAAGTGGAAGTACATGGGCGATCCGGACCCGAAGGCCAAGTGGAGCCGCGTTTCCAAGCCGGTCGAGTTTGCCCGCGATGTCAATCACGCGCTCAACTGCTACATGTGCCACGACCCGCATTCGTCGGCGCCCCGTGTCGTGCGTGATGCCTTGATTCAGGCCGTGGTGGATCGCGGCGAGGGGACCTACCCCTACGACAAAGTCAAGAGCGACAAAAACCCGATGAAGAAGGTGACTTTCCGCGACGGTTTCCGTGCCATCGGCCTGCTTTCCAAAGCGGACTCGACCATGATGTGCGCCCAGTGCCATGTGGAATACAACTGCAACCCGGGCTTTGAGCCGAACGCCGGACCCGATGGCAAGGACAAGCCGGTGACCATGGCCGACCAGCGCACCAACCTGTTCCAGTGGTCCAACGTCTTCGACTACAACAAGAAAATGGTCGACAAGTTCGGCAACTTCAAGGACTTCAGGCACGCGGTGACGGGCGCGGCGCTGTCCAAGATCCAGCATCCGGAGACCGAAACTTTCTGGATGTCCAAGCACGAGCGTGCAGGGGTCGAGTGCAAGAACTGCCACATGGCCAAGGTCGAGAAGAGCGGCAAGACATTCACCTCGCACCAGCAGATATCGCCACGCCAGAACCTCAAGGACACCTGCGTGAAGTGCCACGGAGAGATGACCGAGCAGGAGGCGAAGTACCAGATCGACGCGATCCAGAACTACACCCGCGGCAGGATCGCCAAAGCCGAATTCTGGCTTGCCCAGTTGATTGATGCCTTCCCGCGAGCCCGGGCGGCCGGTGTTCCAGCAGAGGCGATCAAGGCAGCGCAGAAGCACCATGACGACGCTCAAACCCAGTGGGAATGGTGGACGGCCGAGAACTCTGTCGGTTTCCATAATCCGGAGAACGCCCGCAAGTCCTTGACGCAGTCGGTGAACGAGTCGCAGGCCGGCATCAAGGTTCTCAACGACGCGATTGCCGCGAAGATGGCAGTGCCGGTAGCGGCGGCGGCACCTGCGGCGAAGTAGTCCTTTAGCCAGTAGTACGATCCCCGGGGCGCGGAATTCCGCGCCCCTTTTTTGTCCATCGGTTTGACACCATGATTCCAGAACTCGGCCATGTGGCACTGATCATTGCCCTGCAACTGGCACTGCTCCAGGGCATCCTCGGGCTGGCAGGCGCATCCCGTGCCAAGGCGGGCTGGATGGCCATGGCGCGCGGAGCCGTCGCCGGGCAACTGCTGTTTGTCGTGCTGGGGTTCCTGGCGCTGATCTGGTCCTTTCTGGTCAATGATTTCTCCGTGATGAATGTGGCTGATCATTCTTCGCGGCACCTGCCGATCGAGTACCGCTTCACCGCAGCCTGGGGTTCGCATGAGGGCTCTTTCCTGCTGTGGACCACGCTGATGGGCGGCTGGACCCTGGCCGTCGTGTTGTTCAGCCGCGGCCTGCCTGCCGACCTGGTGGCGCGCGTCATCGGCGTCATGGGCCTGCTCAGTTCCTGTTTCCTCGCCTTTATCCTGTTCACCTCCAACCCATTCATGCGCCTGCAGCCGCCGCCGGCCAACGGGCGCGATCTGAACCCGCTCTTGCAGGACCCGGGAATGATCTTCCACCCGCCACTGCTTTACATGGGCTATGTCGGCTTTTCGGTGGCGTTCGCTTTCGCCATCGCTGCTTTGATCTCCGGTCGGCTCGATGCCGTCTGGGCGCGTTGGGTGCGCCCCTGGACGCTGGTGGCGTGGTCCTTTCTGACCTTGGGTGTCATGGTCGGTTCGTTGTGGGCCTACTACGAACTGGGCTGGGGCGGCTGGTGGTTTTGGGATCCGGCCGAAAACGCTTCGCTGATGCCTTGGCTCGCGGGCACGGCGCTCTTGCATTCGCTGGTAGTCACCGAGCGACGCGGTGCTTTGCGGGTGTGGACCGTTTTCCTCTCGCTCGGCGCGTTCTCGCTGTCTTTGCTGGGCACTTTTCTGGTGAGATCGGGCGTTCTGTCCTCGGTGCATTCCTTTGCCCAGGATCCACTACGCGGCTTGTTCATACTGATTTTCCTGGCGATCGTCATCGGGGGCTCGCTGGTGTTGTTCGCCAAGCGTGCGAACGCTGTGAAGATCGCAGGCGATCTCGCCAGGACCACCGGTGACTTCAAGCCGACCTCGCGCGAAACAGCGATCCTGACTGGCAACGTCCTGCTTTTGTCAGCACTTGCCACGGTGCTGCTGGGCACCCTGTATCCGCTGGTCCTCGACGCCTTCGATCTCGGCAAGGTCTCGGTGGGCGCGCCATACTTCAACGCTGTTTTCGTGCCCATGATGGTTCCGGTTCTGTTGTTGCTGGGCATTGCGCCGCGCTTGCGCTGGCGGGAGTCGAATATTGGCGCGGTCCTGCGCGGTGTACGCTGGCATGCACTGGCTGCGCTGGTGCTCGCGGTCGCCGTGCCCTTTGCCTTCGGCGAATTCAGGTGGCAGGCCGCATTGGGTGTGGGTCTTGCCGCCTGGATGATTCTTGCCACACTGGGCGGCCTGATTGATCGCCGGCGGGAGGCGGGTTTCTTGTCTCTCGGCACGGTTGGCATGGGCTTTGCCCATGTCGGCCTCGCCATCGGCATCATTGGCATCGGACTGGTTTCAGCCTATCAGAGCGAAAGCACCGTTTCGATGCGCAAAGGCGACAAGGCGACACTGGGCGGCTACGAATTTGTCTTCCAGGGCGCGGCCGAGGTTCCAGGCCCGAATTACTCTGCCATGCGCGGCATGCTTGAACTCGGTCGTGACGGCAAGGCCATCGCCCTGTTGCTGCCTGAAAAGCGCATTTACGTGGCCTCCAGGACGACCCTGACCGAAGCCGCCATCCGCTATGGTTTCTTCGGCGACGTCTACGTGGCCCTCGGGGAGCCCTTGCCGGGCGGCGCTTGGAGCTTGCAGTTGTACATCAAGCCCTTCGTCAGCTGGCTCTGGGCTGGCGCGCTGCTGATGGTCTGCGGTGGTTTGCTGGCCGCCCTCGGCGCGCGCAAACAAACGGAGACGAAAGCATGAGTCTGTGGCTGGTCGTGGGCGCGTTGGTCGTCGTCGCTTTGCTTTTCCTTCTGATTCCCCTCGGGCGCGATAAGTCAGTGCTGTCGGGACGGCGCTGGTTGACCGTGGGATTGCTAGGGGCCCTGCCGGCAGTGACGGTCGCGCTCTATCTGCATCTGGGCGCACCGACGATTCTTCAGGAGCAGGCGTTGACGCAGGCGCATTCGGCCTACGATACCGACGCCATGGTCAAGGCGCTGGAAGACAAACTGAAGGCAATGCCCGACGACGCCGAGGGCTGGTATGCGCTGGGACGTGCCTACATCGCCCTGCAACGCCTGGACGATGCCGAGCAGGCGCTGGCCAGGGCCGCCAAACTGGCGCCCAAGGAGGCCAGGATGCTGTCCCAGTACGCCGAAGCGATCGCGCTCAAGGCTGGCAGTCTGGAGGGGCGTCCGATGGAACTCGTCATGCAGGCGCTGGACCTGGATTACGAGGACGAGAAGGCGCTTGAACTGGCCGGTCTGGCGGCCTATCAGCAGCAAAAGTGGGCGGAGTCGCTGCATTTCTGGCGTCGGCTCATGAAGAAACTGCCGAAGAACAGCGAGTTTTACGAAGAAATCGAGCGGGCCGTGAAGATCGCCGAAGGCAAGGTGGTGGAAGCTTCGGGTCTCGGCGAGCGTGCCAAGCTGGCGCCGCCGGAAAAGCAGCAAACGCCCCATTGAACCTCGCCGCAGGCGGGTTTGACTAACGGCCGTCCATGGGCAGCCGCGACATGTAATCCGAGACGGCGGCGTTGTCATCGTCGGAATACGTGCTGATGGCCTGGACCATGTCCGGATGGGCATTGCGTCGTTTGCCGTCGCGAATCAGGCCACCTTCGCGAAGCAGGTACTGGTAATGCTGGCCGGATACCCTGGGGAAAAATTTGTCGGCCTTGCCCTCGCCTTGCCGGCCGTGGCAGACCTGGCAATCGCGTTCGTAGAGTTGCCGGCCTCGCGCCAGATCGTTGCCCGGACCCTGTCCCTGGCTGGCCGGCACGGGCAGCGACCGCAGGTAGGCGGCAATATCGGCAACGTCTTGCATGGAGAGCGCCTGATGGTCGGCAAACGGCAGCATTTTCAGATTGCTGCGCCGTCCGGAGCGCACGTCAGACAGTTGCTTGATCAGCACTGTGGCGTGCTGTCCGGCGAGGCGCGGATAGCTGCCATCGGACCGCCCCAGAGCGCCGACGCGATGGCAGCCCTGGCAAATCACGAAGGCAGATTCGCCACGTACGATGTCGCCCTTCAATTCGAGCGCTGCCGTTTTCTCCGCGTATGGCGTGTTCCAACGCTCTTGCGGCGGGCTGGCCAGCGCCAGCGAGCAGCCAAGGCTGGCGAGCAGTAATCCAGGCAAGCATCGAGACAACATGTTTTTCCTCTTAAAGCCCGGCGATATATTCGGCCAGCGCCTTGCTTTCATCTGTCGTCAGGCGTTTGCCGACGGTGGTCATCAGCGGGTCGGTGGCGCGGCGCCCGCTCTTGTAGTCGGCCAGCTGTTTCAGCGTGTAAGCCTGATGCTGTCCTGCCAGACGGGGAAATCGCGCATTCCCCTTGCCATCGGATTGATGGCACCCAGCGCAGGCCGGCACGCCGCTGTCGGTGTTGCCGTCTTCATAAAGTGTTCGACCCTTGGTGGCCAGTTGCGCATCCAGCACCTTGCCCGGCGCCGGTTTCTGGGGACCGTAGTAGGCGGCCAGTTTGGCGAAATCACTGGTATCGACCGTGGCAATGATGCCCGACATGGCGTCATCGCGGCGCGTGCCCGCCGCAAAAGCTTTGAGCTGGCGCATCAGGTATTCCTGGTCCATGCCGGCGAGCTTCGGATTGACGGGGTCGGTGCTGTTGCCATCGACACCATGGCAGGCGGCGCAGACCGTCTTGACCATTTCCTGGGCATCGGCGGCACGAAGGGATGCGGGCAGCAGCAACGCCAGCGACAACAGAAAAGGGGTCAGGACGCGCAAACCAGGCATCGAAAAAACGGGGGTGAAAAGAACACTTTGGGGCCTGCCAAATTGTGAATTGTGCGCCAATTGAGGCTGCCAGGCTAGGCCGGATTCAGCGTCGGCGTGTCCTGCGGAGGCCTTGTCTTGATTGAGTCGGTGATGCCGCGCCGAGGTGCACGCTAAAGCGCGTCGACGCGCTCCTTTTCCGCTTCGCTGAGCGCTTTTCTACCGTCTTTCCTGTTGCGTCGGCGCAGATAGCGGACGAGCAGTGCGATACCGACGAGTTGCAACGCAAAAGGCCCCGCCCACAGCAAATAGGTGGTGGGCTTTAAGGGGGGACGGTACAGGACGAAGTCGCCATAGCGGGTGACCAGGAACTCCTTGACCTGCGCATCGGTCTTGCCTGCCTTGATCAGGTCGCGCACTTCGCGCTTGAGATCCATCGCGAGCTCGGCGCGCGAACCGGCGAGCGATTCGTTCTGGCAGACCAGGCAGCGCAGTTCCTCGGCGATGTGGTTGAAGCGTTGCTCGATCACGGGGTCTTCAGCCAGCGGCGCGGCTGGGCTGGGCAGCGCCGGCTGGATGAAGCAAAGCGCGGTCAAGGCGGCAAGCAGCCATTTCATCGGTTCAGCTCCTTGATGAGCGGCAGGATGTTCTTCTCCAGCGCGGCGGCCGTGATGGGGCCGGTCTGCTTGAAGCGGATCCTGCCGGCCTTGTCGATCAGGTAGGTCTCGGGGACACCATAGACGCCGTAGTCGATGCCAACGCGGCCATCAGCGTCGAAGGCGGACAACTGGTAGGGATTGCCATAACGCGCCAGCCAGAGCAGGCCATCGTCGCGCTTGTCCTTGTAATTCAGTCCGATGATGGGCACGGCCGATTCGTTCTTGGCATAGGCGACCAGAACCGGATGTTCCTCGCGGCAGGCAACGCACCATGAGGCCCAGACGTTGAGCAGCCAGACCTTGCCAGCCATGTCCCCGGGTGAAAATTCCAGGTTCGGATCATCGAGTCGCGCGACCTTGAAATCCGGCGCCGGCTTGCCGATGAGCGGGGAGGGGACCGCGCGCGGGTTGAGGGTCAGGCCGACCGCGAGCACCGCAACCAGTGCGGTGAAAGCGACAAGGGGAAGGGTGAATTTGTTCATGCGGCGACCCTGAGGGCGTCGGGATCGGATGGCTGGCGTCCATCATGGCCGATGGAAGCGGACTAGCCGTCTGTCCGGTGGAGTGTAGTTTTTGATGGGGCCAACGGCAAGGCTGCATTCTTGCGGGCGACGACGATTCAAGCCTTGCGGACAATGCAAAATAAATAGCCTACTAAGACCATTCGAAGCTGGGTTGATGGCTCTTCTCTTCATGAAATGTGTTCTCAGGCTGCGGGCGGAGTCACCGCAGCTCCAGCGCACCCTCGCCGTTTCCGTAAGACTGACAGCACACCATTTGTGACAGCCGTTACAGTGGAAGTCGCACCATGTGTGTGTCAGCCAACAGACGATTCGCGCGTTGAAAGCGCAACATGCAACTTTTCGAAGCGTCGGTCGCGGCGCTCGTGATGCCCGCCGGGGATGCCTGCCGTTTGGCTTCCGGTGTTGGATTCAGTCACTATTTTTGGAGAACCCTGATGAAAAAAATCGTACTTCTGCTGGGTGCTCTCGCCTTGGCGCCTGCTTTTGCACAAACCAGCGTGGGTGTGTCCGTCGGCATCAACCAGCCGGGGGTCTACGGCCGCATCGATATTGGCAACTTCCCGCAGCCCCGCGTCGTCTATCCGCAGCCGGTCGTCATCGTCCAGTCCCCCGTGGCGGTCTATCAGCGGCCAGTGTATCTTTATGTGCCGCCGGGGCACCAGAAGCACTGGGCGAAGAATTGCGGACGCTACAACGCCTGTGGTCAGCCGGTCTATTTTGTACAGGAAGACTGGGTGCGAGAGCGGTACGAAGAGCGTCGCGGCCATCAGGACAATGGTTACCGTGGCAACGGCAACGGTAACGGCAAAGATAACGGCAAAGGTCATGGCAAAGGCCACGGCAAGGGGAACCAGTGACAATTCGGGCAACGAGAGGCGGTCTCTGAATCTGGTGCCATCGCCGCAGTCTGGCTGTTCTTTGATCTGGCACAAGTCGTCCGTCTGAAGAAAGCGCATATTTGGCTTGGGCGATTGCCTCACGCAATGCGTGCCCTGCATTCAGGGACTAACCCGGCCAGAGAGCCGGGTTTCTCATTACTGGCGCATCGGACCGGACGTGGCCTGTGGGTCGCCACCTTTTGCCAGCGGGCCAGGCTGCCTGACAACTGGACCCAGGACCTATGGAGTTCGCTTGGCAATTTCATTGCCAAGATAGCCACCACCCACCGCCCCGGCGATGGTCGCCAGGGTCTTGCCCTTGCCGCCACCGACCTGATTGCCCAGCAATCCCCCTACCACCGCGCCTACGCCGATGCCAATCGGACTGTTTTGCGCAACAGGTGCGGGTGCGGGCGCTGACTGTTCGTAGACGCGCGCTGATGGCTGGTCTTCTGGTGCTGGCTGCTGGTACGCAGGTGCCTGGGAAACTTGCTGGCCAGACTGGGCCTGAGCGTGCTGGACCGGAGGCCGCTGCACGGCAGTTTTGTGCGTTGCGCGTTCATCGCGGACGGCCGGAGCCGCCGCAACTGGATTCACGACGGGCTGCGCGGGCGCAGCTATCGGTGCGGCAGCGGGAACCTGTGCGGTCACCTGCGCCGTTTGCGCTTCTGTGGTTGGCGCCGCGGTGGTATGGGAATTCGGCAAAACGCCAGTGATGGCGGCGATGCCCGCCAGGCTCACGAGGATGACAGATACGGCTGCGCCCGCCATCAAGGGGTGGATGCGGTTCGAGGTTTGATTCATTTCCATTGGATACTCCGATTGACAAGCCTGACTGATGGCCTGCGGGTTTATAATGCGCGATTCAACGGGAAGGTGACGCAGCAGGCATCTCAGATGTAACGGAGTTCAACAGGCAACCAGCGCAGAGGTCTCGTCTGGGCGCATCAAGGGTCAAGTATTCGAAGCACAATTACTTCAAAATAGATAGCTGCCCAAGACCGTCTGACGATGGGAAAGTGCCAATCTGGTTCTGAAATTGTGCTTTCCGCCGGTCCTTGGGCTGCCACGGGGGGCGTTCGGGGCGATTTTTGCCTACGGAACCCGACGATCGGCTACCAGTGCACGCCGCTGAACACCTGCGAGAACAGCTTGCGCGCCAGCGCCACCGGATTGCCGGCCAGGTCCTGCGCAGCGGTTTCGCCGGTTTCACCGTTCTTGCCCTGCGCGGCCAGCGAGTCGGGGAACAGGCGAAAGGCCTGGTTCAGTACGAACTCGCTGATGCCCGGCGTCAGCGCCTGCGCCAGCGCGCCCACCAGGCCCAGGCCGGTGGCCACGCGCTTGGGTTTCTCGATCACGGCTTTCATCACCAGTTCCGCCGCCGCGTCCGGCGATAGTGCCGGGAAGGCGTCGTAGAGCCTGGTGGGCGCGATCATCGGCGTGCGCACCAGCGGCATGTTGATGGTGGTGAAGCGCACGTTGCTGTCGGCAAATTCGGAGGCGGCACACCAGGAGAAAGCATCTAGCGCCGCCTTGGACGCCACATAGGCCGAAAAGCGCGGCGGGCTGGCCAGCACACCGATCGAGGAGATGTTGATGATGTGGCCCTGCTTGCGCGCCAGCATGGTCGGCGCAAAGCCGAAGATCAGGCGCAAGGCACCAAAGAAATTGAGCTGCATGGTGCGCTCGAAGTCATGAAAACGGTCAAACGAATGCTTCACCGAGCGCCGGATCGAGCGCCCCGCGTTGTTGATCAGGATGTCCACATGCCCATGCTTGTCCAGCACGGTCTTGCAGAACCGGTCGCAGTCCGCCAGGTCGGAGATGTCGCAGGCATAGGCAAAGGCGCGCCCGCCCTGCTGCTCGATTTTCGTCACCGTCTCCGCCAGCTTCTGGGGCGTGCGCGCCGCCAGGACGACCACCGCGCCCGCGGCGGCAAGCTTGAGGGCGCAGTCTTCACCGATCCCGGAGCTGGCACCCGTCACCACCACCACCTTGTTGCGCACTTCCTGGCTCAGGCGACTGGACTTGCCGGCACGAACCATCGCCTGGGCCGCGGCGCCGGCCTTGCCCACCGGGCTGTCCTGCATCAGTCGGGTGACCTGTTTCACAGTCCTGACGGCGGCCGGTCTGGCTCGCTTTGGCGGGGCGCTTGTGGCACTTGCCGCCGCAGGCTTGCGCACCGGCTTCACCGGCGCTTTGGCGCTTGCCCTGCTGCGCTTGGTCGGGGCCGGTTCGACCTTTGCTTTGATTGTCGTGACCATGGGGTTCCTTGAACTTCAGACAGGGGATGGATCGTAAAGGCTTTGCCCCGCGCGGGTCAGAGCTTCACCTTGCCAGCCAGAATCCGGCGGTGGATTCCAGCCGTCAAAGCTTCGTAGCCTTTGCTCCGGTCAAGCAAGACGAAGAGCGGCTCGCTGATGCCGGCCGGGTCGAAGCCCTGCTGCTTCAGCTCGACCTTGCGGAGCTTGAACGTGCCGGTGGTTTCCTGCGTCTTCAAGATGCGCACGAAGAGCGGCATGGCGTAGGCGGGCAGGGCCTGGCCAAGCTGCTGCGCCATGGACCGGCCGTCGAAGGCACTGCCGTGCTGCATCACGATGGCCGCCATGCCGGCGCGGCCGTCCGCGTGCGCCACCGCGACACCATAGACGCTGGCCTGAGCAACGCCATGCACGGCGCCGATGGCGCGCTCGACCTCGGTGGTGGCGACGTTCTCGCCCTTCCAGCGGAATGTGTCGCCGACCCGGTCGACGAAGGCAATGTGCCGCAGGCCCTGGGAGCGCACCAGGTCCCCGCTGTTGATCCAGACGTCGCCCTTTCGGAACACGTCATGCAGCAGCTTGGCCTCGGTGGCCTGGGCATCGGTGTAGCCGTCAAAGGGATAGGCCGCGCTGACCTCGGTGATCAGCAGGCCGGTCTCGCCGACCGCCACGCGGTGCATGAAGCCCTGGGCATCGCGTTGGGGGCGCTCGTTCTCGGTGTCGAAGGCGACGATGGCGTAGGGCATGGGCGTGAACCCGGCCGTGCGCGGTAGCCCGAAGGCGTTGATGAAGACCAGGTTGCCTTCGCTGGAGCCATAGAACTCGCAGATGTGCGGGATGCCGAAGCGCTGCTGGAATTCGCCCCAGATCTCGGGTCGCAGACCATTGCCGATCACCACCCGCACCTGGTGATCGCGATCGTGTTTGTCTGCGGGCCGTTCGAGCAGGTAGCGGCACAGCTCGCCGATGTAGACAAAGGCGGTTGCGCGGGTCGAGCGGATGTCGCGCCAGAAGCCCGAGGCGCTGAACTTGCGCGCCATGGCCAGCGTTGCGCCGCTGGTGAGCACCGCGCTCCAGCACAGCGTCAGGGCGTTGTTGTGATGGAAAGGCAGCGGGCAGTAGAAGACGTCGTCGGCCCCCAGCCGCATCGCGGCCTGTCCCATGCCGTAGCCGCTGCGCAGCCAGCGCAGGTGCGTCATCACCGAAGCCTTGGGCAGGCCCGTGGTGCCCGAGGTAAAGATGAAATAGCACGGAGCGCTCGCAGGGATGCTGGCGGTGGAGGCCGGATTTTCCGTGCGGGCGCCTGCGCAGGCGGCGGGCAGGCTGACGAGCCCCCTGGGCACCGCACCCATCCCGGCCCACAGCCAGGGCACGCCGGCAGGCTGCTTCGGGCTCGCCGAGTGAAGCGCTGAGGCGCAGCCGTCGCCGATGACCACCAACCGGGGCTTGATGATGTCGATGCTGTGCCTCAGCACCGCGCCGTGCTGCCTGGGATTGAACATGCCGGCGACCGCGCCGAGCTTGGCCATGGCCGCCACGCAAGCCAGCAGAGCGGGACAGTTCTCGAACAGCAGGCCCACCGTATCCCCCTGTTGCACGCCCTGTTGTTGCAGCACATGCGCAATGCGGTTGGCCCAGGCATTGAAATCCCGGTAGTTCCAGCGCTGGCCTTCAAACAGCAGGCAGTCCTTGTCGGGGATGTTCTCTGCCTGGTGCTCGAGGATCGAACCGATCGACTGATGGCTGTCCGGCGTCAGCGCGTAGACCTTCAGCGTCGCCCACAACGAGCTCATGGCCGAGGGCAGCAGCCCCAGCGCGGCGCGGCCGAAATCCAGCAAACCGATCCGGTCGTGACTTGGTTCCATGGCCGGATTTTGCACGCCGTGGTTCACAGGTGTCGGCGGTATTCGCCCAGGGCCTTCGCGCGAGACCTACTTTCGCGCCATTGTCGGCACAGTGTCTTTTCCTAATCAAGTCCATCGCGCTGGCGCGGCTGCTTTCCGGCGGGATGTCCTGCCGTATCGTCGAGGCATCGCATGCCTGATCTTTACGAACGCATTGCGGCCCACCGTGACGGAAAGGGCAGAATACAGATTTTCCGGGTTCTCCAGCCGAGGCTCTGGCATCGACCGGAAGCCTCAGAGCAAGGAAAGCTTGTGCCCCTTTTGGATTTTCGGATTGAAACGCCAGTCCTTTTCTGAGCGCGCCTTGCCCGGGCCGGCGGCCTGCCGGTTCCGATGAACTGCCGGCGTCGGCGTCTGGTCGCGGCCGCGGCGTTGATCGGTCTGCCGCTCGCAACGGCATTGGTCGTTCTGGTCGCGGCGGCGGTGTTCGGTGTGACGTTCGACGCTTCACCCTGGCGAGACGCCTTCGCGCGGCGGGCTTCCGTCGCGCTTGAACGACTGGTCATTCTGGAGGGTGCTTTCGAGCTGACGCTGGGCCGCGAGGTGGCGCTGCGTATCGGAGGTGCGCGCGTCCTGAACGCGTCCGGGTTCACGGGGCGGGAGTTTCTTTCACTCGGTGAAACGCGTGCGCGGTTCCGGCTTCTCGAAGCACTGCGCGGGCAGCCGCGCATCAGCAACATCGAGGCTGAAGATGTCTGGCTGTCGCTTGAGCGGGCTGCCGACGGTCGCACGAATTGGGCACTGGCGCCACGCGAAGGTTCGGCGCCCCCCGGGGTAGCGATCAACGTCGGACAGATCACGCTGCGCCGCATCGCCATCAATTTCAACGATGCGGTCGCGACTAGGCGCCATGTCTTCGCACTGGACGAAGTGTCCGCGAGTGCACGGCCGGGCGAACCGACGCGGATGGCCGTGCGGGGCCGTGCCAAAAAGGACCATGCCTACGCCGTCACGCTTGAAGGCGGACCGCTGGGGCTCCTTCGGGAGGCCTCCGCGTCGTGGCCGTTCTCGCTCGACTTTGAATCTTTGGGAACACGCCTTCAGGCGCGCGGCGGGTTCGATGCGGGTCGAGGCGAAGCCCGGTTCGAGTTCAATGGCAGCGCCAAGGACGTCGCGCAGGTCGGGCGGCTACTGGATATCAGTCTGCCGCGCGGCGGTGCCTTCACACTTGACGGGGCCGGCCGCGCGACGGCTGACCTGGTTGAGCTCACCGACTTGCAGGGCGCGTTGGGGACTTCCGGCGTTTCCGGTCACCTCGCGCTGGCCCTCGACGCTGACCGTCCTCGCCTGAGTGGCAAGCTGGGCCTTGACTCGATCGATCTGCGCGAGTTCTTCGCGAGCGATCCGGCGCCTGGCGACAGGCGGGCCGGCGGCGACGACCTGGTTCGCCGGAATTTGCCCCTGCGTGATCTCATGCCGGTCGACCTTGACATCGGGCTGCACGTGGGGCGCTGGCTCGGGACTCCGATTGACATTCGCGACGCGAAATTCGCACTGCGTGCTGATGCCCGCGGCGTGCAGGTGCCGGTCACCGCGATAGTGTCCCGGGCGCCGGTCTCCGGGCAGCTGAAGCTTGACACGGCTGCGCCGACGCCGACGCTCGCGGTCCGTCTGGACGCGCGGGGCATTGCGCTTGGCGATCTTGCGCAGCCCCTGACGGGTACCGCCAGCACGCAGGTCGAGGGCACGCTTGGCCGGGTTGGGGTGCGCATGGATGGCAGCGGCGAAACGCTGGGAACACTGGCGCGTGACATCGAGCTCGGGCTGACCGTGGCCGGCGCGCAGGCGAATTTTCGCAACGTCGTCGGCGAACGCGCGCTTGGCTTCACCCTCGACGCGCTGGACGTTGCGGTGCGTCGCGGTGAACGTCTGCGCGCCACCGGGCGTGGGACGCTGATGGGCGAACGCGCGAAGCTGGCGATCCGCGGGGGCACCCTGGAGGACATGCTGGGGGCGCTCGCGACACCGGTCGAGCTCGACCTCGCCACACCGCATGCCAGATTGCGCATCGAGGGCATGCTCGCACCGCGCGGGTCGACCGGCGACACGGACCTGAGCTTCGAATTTCAGGCGCCTCGCTCGGGCGATCTCGCAAGGTGGCTGGGCGTGGCGCCAGAGTCCGGCTTGCCGCTGGACCTGCGCGGCCGGGCTCGGCTTGCGGGTGACGCATGGTCCCTCCATGAGACAACGCTCAGGATCGGCCGCAGCGCGCTGACCCTGGATATGCATCGCAGCCGTTATGGCGCGAGGCCGGTCACCGTGGTGGCGGCGAGCAGCCCGATGATCGACCTGCCGGAACTCGCAACGCTGCGTGCGCACACCCAAGCAGGCGAGATGCCCGGATCACCCCTTGACCGGCCCATTCTTGCGTCGACCCTCGATCTCTCCGACGCCGATGTCGACCTGGCGCTGGCGAAGGTCGCCTTCGGCAACATCGACGCCATGGATGTCGGATTCACCGCCCGCTTCCGTGACGGGTGTCTGCTGCCGTCACCGGTCACTGGCAAGGTCGCGGGCGCGCCTTTCAAGGGCATGGTCGCGCTCGACCCACGCGGCAAGGCGGTCGATGTGAGTCTTGACCTCTTCGCGCGCGAGATCGATGTCGGCGCGCTGATGCGTGAACTTGGCATGGCGCAGGACATTGACGGTGTTGCGGATGCGTTGCACTTCACGCTGCTCGGGCGCGGCAACACGTTGCGCGAACTTGCCGGGCACTCCGAATTCGGGGTGCGCCTGAGCGGCGGCGGCATCACGTTGCGCGGGGCGGCGGAGCGCCCGCTCGCCAGCATCCGTGTCAGCGAGGCGACCATTGGCGCGGCAGCGGGCGCGCCCGTGCGGGCCCGGCTGGACGGCATGCTGGACCAGACGCCAGTCGCCATCGAGGTGACCGGCGGAACACTCACCGAGGTCGCCCGCGACCCGGCTCGCCTGCCGTTGACCCTGGCCGCGACCGGCGCGGGTGCGCGCCTCGCGCTGGAGGGCGAGGTGGCGTTGCCCCTGGGCAGCGACGGCCATCTCGTGCTGGAGGCAAGTGGCGAGCGGCTGGACACGCTGAGCGGGCTTGCGCGGGTTGAGCTGCCTCCGTGGGGTCCGTGGTCGTTTCGCGGTCCGATCCGGATGACGCCGGATGGCTACCAGATGCCGGAGATGCAGGTTCGAGTTGGTGAGAGCCGACTTCAGGGCAGCGGCCGCCTCGACGTGACCGGGCCGAGGCCGCGCCTTGAGGTTAAGGTCGGGGCGCCGCGCATCCAGCTCGACGATTTCCCCATGCCGGAGCGCCTGACCGACACGCCGTCGGGCTATCTCGCCAGCGCAGGCCTGCGGGCAACGGGGAGAAATCTGGCCGGGCAGACCGAGCGGCTGCTGAGCGCGGGAGTCTTGCGCCGGCTCGATGCGGTCCTTGATGTGGAAGTGCAGCAGGTTCTATCGGGCACCGACAGGCTTGCCGATGGGGCCATGCACCTGGCCGTCATCGAGGGTCGCCTGGACTTTGGTCCTGCCCACGTCAACACCCAGGGGGGCGCGTTGCGTCTCAGCGGCCGCTACGATCCGACCGGCGAAGGCGTCGCGCTCATCGCCCGTGCCAACCTCGAACGGTTCGACTACAGCGTCATCGCCCGCCGCCTGGGGCGGGCAAACGACCTCAGCGGCCTCGTCAGCCTTGATCTGGCGCTTGCCGGCCGGGCGCCGTCGATGGAAGGATTCATGGACCATGCCAGTGGAAAAATTGCCTACAGCGTCTGGCCGTCGGAGCTGCGCGGCGGCCTTGTCAAGCTTTGGGCGTCGAATGTCATTCTGGCCCTGCTCCCGGCGATTGATCCGGGCGGGCAAGCCCAGGTGAACTGTGTTGTGGGCAGGTTTGACCTGAGGGAGGGCAAGCTGACCGATGACAGGATCATGATTGATACGACCGGCGTGCGGGTTCGCGGCGCGGGCACCGCGAACCTGGCGACCGAGGAACTCGCGTTCGTTTTTCACCCGCGCGCCAAGGGCGTTTCGCTGTTTCGCCTCAAGCCACCCCTGCACGTGACAGGCTCGTTCTCCGACTTTCACATCGGCGTTGATCGGCGCGACTTGCCCGAAGCGATCCTGCGCATGATTCTGTCGCCCATCCTGCTCCCGATCCAGCGTCTGACTTTGGGTCCGCTGCCCCGCGACGGCGCCGACGTATGCGCCTACCCGCAAGGCGGCAACGCGAGCCCGCATTGACGGCCGCGGGCGCTCTTTCGATCAGGGACCCGAGAAGGGCTGCGTATCGTCAGACACGAAGGTGGACAGGATTGCCTCCAGGCGCACCGGGATGCCAGGGGTTGCAACGGCGGTGAAGTTTCGGCCCGTCGGGCCGGACGGTCGCTGGATGCCTTCATCGACCCGCTCCAGCAGATAAGGGAAAAACGGATTCGACGACAGGCGCGTCAGGAAGTCCTGGTCGACGATCAGCGCGCCGCGCTCGCCGCGCGCATCCATCGCACCCAGGTGGTAGCCGAATTCGGGCGGCTCCTTCGTGTCGGGTTGCATGCCGTACAGCGAATCGTCCATCGGAATCGGAATGGCCAGGTGCGACAGCGAGAAGATGCCCGGCGGATAGGGCAGGGTCAGCGCGCGATCCTTGGCCTGCAACTGGCCCGGCGCGATGCTGCGTTCCGCCGTGGCATGGCTTTCGGCGCTGGCGTTGACGATGGACGTAAAGCGGTACGCCTGGGGCGTGCTTGGCGTCAGCTGCTCCAGCGCGACATAGGCCGCGGGCCGAAGCAGCGGCTCGAACTTCACGGTCCGGTTGACGTCGAAGAGCACGATTTCGCTGCCGTTGTCGGGCAGACGCTGGTACAGCGCCGTCAGGATGGCCGGCGTGCTGACGGTGAAATCGATCACGGACTGGAAGGTCAGCACCGGCGGCAGGGTGCCCAGCCGGCCGGCGCGCGAGAGACGGTCGATCTGTGCCTGCAGCGCGTCGGTCAGCCGGTACGACTGCCGCGCGCCATTGACCGGGAACGAGTTGTACTTGAACGGATTGAACTCCGGCGTGACGCTCAACCAGGCCGCATTGGCAAACGGCGGCAGCACCGCCGGCAGGCCGGCCAGACCGGCAAAGCGCGCAAAACGCGTGATCCCGATCATCGGCGTGAACAGCACCAGGCGGTCAGCCCGGGGCAGCAGGGGGTCTTCGATGACGTCCAGCGAATACTTCATCGCCAGCGCGCCACCGTTCGAAAAGCCCACCAGATGCAATGGCGCCGGCGCTGGCACCCGCCGGCGCGCCTCGCGCACGCCCAGCCGCGTGGCCGCCATCCAGTCTTCCCAGCGCACGTCGGTCAGGCCGGCCGGCACCGTGCCATGTCCCGGCATCCGCATTCCGATCACGACAAAGCCGCGTTCCCGGTAAAGCTTGGCGATGTGGCGCAGGCTGTAGGGCGAGTCGGTCAGCCCGTGCAACAACAGCACCGCGCCGGTGGGCTTGCCGTCGGGCTCCATGACATACGAACGGTTCCAGTCCCGCTTGAAGCCCGCCGGGTACACCGGGCTGCCTTCGAAGTAGCGGTTGATCGGCACCCTCGCGTCCGGCTCCAGTTTCTGGCTGACCTCGGCGCGCACGCTCTTGAAGATGGTTTCTTCCTGCGTCATGTAGCGGGCCCAGTCGGCGCCGTCGAGTTCCTGGGCGCGCAACTCCACGGGCACAAAGGTGTGCCAGGGCTGAAGCTCGGGGCCGCCCAGCGCGCGATAGGACCGGACTGCAAGCAGGATGGCGCCGACCACGACGACCCCGATCAACGCCCACTTCAGGGCTCTCTTTATGGCCATTTGAATCGTCTCCCTTTGGGTCGTAGCACCGGTATCCCGGACGCTCTTGCTTTGGCGCCCGGTCTCGCCAGTCTCAAATCACACTACAGCGCGGCTATTACGCTGGCCTTCGAACCGCAGGCCATCCGGGCCAGCGCCGCACGCTCGAAATCGAGCCATCCGATCCGTTCGTGACTGGGTTCGAAGGTCGTATTTTGCAATCATTTGTGGACAGCCTGCGAAGTTTGCTTCCGGTCCTGGCGCGTGAACCGAAGAATCAGCCACGCTGAAGACCCTCAAGCAAGCCGTCAAGGGGCCAAGCTCGGAGCCGGTGCGCTATGCCGCAGCGCAAACTGTGACTTCCTGCCGTTTTTGGGCGGAGAGAAGACCGCCAGGATTCCAATCGATCCAAAGAGTGGATATCCTGAAAGTACCCGTCAAGCATCCATGGTCCTCGATGCCAGAAAGGGCGCTTGGTTCCTCTTGGCCTCTTAATGTTCGGAGCAATTTGCCATGTTCAAATTCTTTAAAAAGCCAGCCGTCGTTCACGGGAGGCAGAGGCGCGAATCAAAACGGTCTGACTGGAGCTCGACAGGTTCAAGCTTTGTGCGGGTGCTGGACACAGAGCCGATGCCCCTCCCCGAGGTCACTGAGAGTTGCGGGGAGTCGGGGTGGTCTTTGTGGGACGAAAGTCTCTTGACAGAACCTGCCAGGCATTAGCCTTGCAGGCCGTGGGTCGCACCTCACCCGAAAGCCTGCCCGAATAAAGTGCGTCTCACGCCGCCAGTTTTGTGCTCTTCAGCACCGCAGCAAACCACCCCAGCCCCGCCGAAGTCCCGCCCGACTCGCCGCCGCGTTTGGGTTTGTATTCGCAGCCGATCCAGCCCTCCCAGCCACACTGGCCTGCCACTTCATCGATCACGCCGAACAGGTAGGCGTAGTTCACTTCGCCGATGTCGGGCTCGTGGCGCTCCGGGACGCCGGCGATCTGGAAATGGCCAACCTTGCCGGTGGGCAGGTACTGGCGGATCTTCATGGCCACGTCGCCTTCGACGATCTGGCAGTGGTACAGGTCCATCTGCACCTTCAGATTGCCTGCGCCGACCTCGGCGACGATGGCATGGGCCTGGTCCTGCCGGTTCAGGAAGAAGCCGGGGATGTCGCGGGTGTTGATCGGTTCGATCAGCACGTCCCGGCCGTGCTTTGCCGCTTCGGCGGCAGCCCATCGCAGGTTGGCCACGTAGGTCGGCTGTACCGCCTCGCGGGTCATTCCCTGCGAAAGCAGGCCGGCCATGAGGTGGATGCGCGGACAATCCAGCGCCTGCGCGTAGTCCAGCGCAAGCGCCACGCCGGCGCGAAACTCGGCTTCACGGCCGGGGATGCAGCCGGTGCCCTTGTCGCCGCCCGCCCAGGCGCGGTCGATGGAGGCGGCGTCGGTGCCGCCGGGGGGCGCGTTGAACAGCACCTGCTGCAGGCCGTTCGCTCGGAGCCGGGCTGCGAGTTCCGCCTTTGGGAACGCATAGGGGAACAGGTACTCCACGGCCTTGAAGCCGTCTTTCGCTGCCGCCTCGAAGCGGTCGAGAAAGGGCAGCTCTGGGTACATCATGGTCAGGTTGGCGGCAAAACGGGGCATGGCGGGGCTTTCTGGGGACTAATAAATAAATAGCGAACTATGACCATTCGACGATGGAATAGCGGCGATTTTCTTGTCAACTCTCGGTTTTCAGCCGCCTGGAGCCTACCAGCGGGCGCCAAAGGTCCGGCGCAGTTCGTCGATCTGGTTTTCCGTCAGCGGCGCGGGTGGGGCAGTGCTCAGCAGCAGGAGCTTCGCCGTTTCCTCCAGCTCTTCGAGTGTGGCCATGGCGGCGGCGGGGGAGTCGTGCCAGACGTTGGGCCCCAGGCGGCTGAGCATCACCGCGCGGATCGGCGTGTCCTGCTGGCCGTAGCGCGTGATGGTCTGCGCCACGAGGTCGGCCGCCAGCGGGTCGCCGGGGCGGTGGTAGGGGATGAGGGGCACATGGCCGACCTTCATCACGAAGTAGGGCGTGGCCGCGGGCAGCAGCTCCCGCTCGCTATCGTCCGCGCCCGGCCGCAGCGTCAGCGCGACGCAGTGCGTGCTGTGGGTGTGGATCACGCAGCGTGTGGCGGGGTCGAAAGCGGCGGCAGCCCCATAGATCTGGCGGTGCAAGGCGAGGGTCTTGCTGGCGCGATCGCCGCGGAGCTGTTGACCCGCCGTATCGAGTCGGGCCAGCCGCGCCGGGTCAAGAAAACCCAGGCAGGCGTCGGTCGGCGTGATCAGGAATCCATCATCGAGCCGCATGCTGATGTTGCCCGCCGTGGCGTGCACGTAGCCGCGATCGAAAAGGCTTTTGCCGACGCGGCAGATTTCTTCGCGGGCTTGCGATTCGGTCATGTGAGCACTGTAAAGGCTTTGGTGAAGAAGTCGTCGGTGCCGAAGTTACCGGACTTGAGCGTGAGGTGCAGATCGCCGCTTGCGGTGTGGGCATGACACCAGGGCACGCCGGGATCGATTTGCGGACCGATCTTCATTTGCGTGATGCCCAGCGCCTGCACGCAGGCACCCGAGGTTTCGCCTCCCGCCAGCACGAGCTGGCGCACACCCAGCCCGACCAGCCCACGCGAAATCTCGCCCAGCGTGCGCTCCACCATCGCGCCCGCGTCCTCCACGCCAAGCTGACCCTGAACCGTCTTGACGGCCGCCGGGTCGGCGGTGGAATAGAACAGCACCGGACCCGCAGCGAGCCGGGGCGCAGCCCAGGCCAGCGCTTCGGCGGCCACATCCGCACCCGAGGCAATGCGCAGCGGATCAATCGCCAGCGCCGGGCGGCCACTGTCGATGAAGTGCTTCACCTGCCGGTTGGTGGCCAGCGAACAGCTACCCGACACCACGGCCTGCAGCCCGGTGGCGGACGGCAGCTGGCTGGCCTGCAGGGAAGGCGACAGCCCGAAATTCGCCGGCAGCCCGATCGCCACACCCGAGCCGCCCGTCACCAGCGCCATGCCCTTGAGCGCCGACCCCAGGCGCAGCAGGTCGTCGTTCGACACCGCATCGACGATGGCCACGCCGACGCCCTGCGCGCGCAGTTCGTCGATGCGCGCACGGATGGCCGCCTCGCCACGGGCCACCGCCTTGTGGTCAATCAGGCCGACTTTGCGCCGCGTTTGTGCCCGCATCACGCGCACCAGGTTGGCGTCGGTCATGGGCGTGAGCGGATGGTTCTGCATGCCGGACTCGTTCAGCAAGATCTCGCCGACGAACAGATGGCCCTTGAACACGGTGCGCCCGTTGTCGGGGAAGGCGGGGGTGGCGATCGAGAAGTCGGTCTTCAGCGCGTCCATCAGCGCTTCGGTCACCGGGCCGATGTTGCCCTGGGCCGTGCTGTCGAAAGTAGAGCAGTACTTGAAGTAGATCTGCCGCGCGCCCTGCGCCTGCAGCCATGCCAGCGCAGCGAGCGACTGGGCGATGGCCTCTGCCGGCGCGATGGTGCGGGATTTCAGCGCCACGACGACGGCGTCCACTTCGGTGTCCAGCGGACCGGCGGGCACACCGATGGTCTGGGCCACGCGCATGCCGGCGCGCACCAGGTTGTTGGCCAAGTCGGTGGCGCCGGTGAAGTCGTCAGCGATGCAACCCAGGAGAATCGGTTTCATGGTTTTTTCCTTGGTAGTTCAATGCCTGGGAAGATCTTGATCACCGCGCTGTCGTCCTCCTTGGCGAAACCCGCCGTGGATGCCTGCATGAACATCTGGTGCGCGGTGCTCGACAGCGGCAGCGGGAACTTGCTGGCCCGTGCCATGTCGAGCACGATGCCAAGGTCTTTCACGAAGATGTCCACGGCCGACAGCGGCGTGTAGTCGGCGGCCAGCACATGCGCCATTCGGTTTTCAAACATCCAGCTGTTGCCGGCGCTGTGCGTGATCACCTCGTACAGTGCGGCCGGGTCCACGCCCTCGCGCAGGCCCAGCGCCATGGCTTCGGCTGCCGCGGCAATGTGCACGCCGGCGAGCAGCTGGTTGATGATCTTGACCTTGCTGCCCGCGCCCGCGCTGTCGCCGAGCCTGTAGACCTTGGCCGCCATGGCGTGAAGCAGTGGTTCTGCTTTGGCATAGGCCTCGGGCCGGCCGGCGGTCATCATGGTCATCTCGCCGCTGGCGGCTTTGGCGGCGCCGCCGGAGATCGGTGCGTCGATGTAGAGCAGGCCCAGGCGCGCCAGCCGTGCTTCGAGGGTGACGGACCAGTTCGGGTCCACCGTGGAACACATCACGAAGACGCTGCCGGGTTTCATGGTGCTGGCGCAACCCGTGCCGTCGCCGCCCGGGCCGAACAGCACGGCCTCGGTCTGCGCGGCGTTGACCACCACCGAGACCACCACGTCGCAGGCGGCGCCCAGCTCGGACAAGGAACTGCAGGCGGTTCCGCCTTCCTTCGCAAACGCCTGTGCGGCTTCGCTGCGCACGTCAAAGACATGCGGCGGATACCCGGCGCGGCGCAGCGATTGCGCCATGCCCTTGCCCATCGCTCCCAGGCCGATCAGGCCGACACGGGTCACTGTGTTCATGCGGGTCTCCGTTCAGCCCAGGGTGATTTTTGCGAACTCGGCGACACGCTTCCACTTGATCGCGTCGGCGGCCATGAAGGCGCCCATCTGGGCCGAGCCCAGAAAGCCCACTTCGGCGCCCCGTGATTCCATGGTCCGGGCGATCTCGGGGTCACGCGAGAGCCTGTCCAGCGCCTGTTCGATGCGGGCCAGCACTGCAGCCGGCGTGCCGGCGGGTGCAGCGACGCCGTACCAGGCGCTGACGTCGAAATCGGCCAGTCCGGCTTCGATCAGCGTGGGCACGCCCGGCAGCGCCTTGCTGCGCTGGCGCGTGGTCACGGCCAGCGCTTTCACGCTGCCGCCCTGGATCTGGCCCAGCACCGAGGGCAGGTTTTCGAACATCATGTCCACCTCACCCGCGATCAACCCGGTCACCGCCTGTGCGGCGCCGCGGTAGGGAATGTGGGTGATGAAGGTGCCGGTGGTGGTCTTGAACAACTCGGCGCTCAGGTGCAGCGAGGTGCCGTTGCCGTTGGAGGCGTAGTTCAGCTGCCCAGGCGTCTTTTTGGCGCGCGCGACGAGGTCGGCCACGCTGTTGATGCCGCTTTTCGGGTTGACCAGCAACACATTGGGCACGCGGCCGATCAGGCCGACGGGCGCGAGCTGCTCGGGCTTGTAAGGCAGGTTGGCGTACAGGGCGGGGCTGATGGTCAACGGCGGCGAGGCCATCAACAGGGTGTAGCCGTCGGGTGTGGCTCGGGCCACTTCAGCCGCGCCGAGGTTGCCGCCCGCGCCGGGCTTGTTCTCGATCACCACCGGCTGGCCCAGCTCCAGCGCCAGCCGCGGTCCGATCAGGCGGGCCATGGTGTCGATCAGCCCGCCGGGCGGAAAAGGCACCACCAGCCGGATCGGCCGGGCCGGCCAAGTCTGGGCCCCCGCCATCAGGGGGAGGACCAGCAGGGCTGCGCCACTGCCCTTGAGAATCTGGCGACGTTGAAGGTTCATGGTGTTCAGCGGGGTTAGGGGGTGGGCGGTATGTTGCCGGAGTGCTGCCTGATTGGTCTGGTTATCATACAAATTATGGCGTGCAATCCAGGATCGGGTTTGCCCTAGGTCAGCGTTTTCGACCGATCAGGCGGCACGTGGCGCAAGACTCAGGTCTTGCCTGGCAGGCCGCAGACCAGGGGCTGCGCCAGCTGGACTCCCGCCTGTTGCCAGAACGCCGGGTCGGCCTGTTCGATGCGCTGGATGGCGTTGTCCATGTGCCGCGATGCCGCCTGGCGCGCCACTGCCGGATCGCCGGCTTCAATGGCGCGCGCGATCATTTCGTGTTCGTCCTGGACCTGGCCTGCAAAGTCGGCGCGTCGGGCTTCATTGGCGCGGGTGACCCGCGTGGCGCCACGCAGGAACTGGCCCAGGTACTCCAGGGTGCCGATCAGGAACGGGTTGCGCGCGGCCTCGGCGATGGCACGGTGAAACTGCACGTCTTCGTCCACGCCGTCGCCGCCGGCCTGCACCGCCTGCTCCAGCGCGGCAATCGACTGACGGATGCGCCGGACGTCGGCAGGTGTCCTGCGCTGCGCGGCCAGCGCGGCGACTTCAGCCTCCAGCGCGCGGCGCACTTCCACCATCTGGACCACCGCCTGCTTCGAGACGGCAAACTTCGCGTCAAAGTTCAGCGGCGAAAAACCGGCGGCCTTGACGTACATTCCGCTGCCCTGGCGCGAGTCGACCAGGCCCAGTGACTTGAGCCGGGAGACGGCTTCGCGGATGACGGTGCGGCTGACCGAAAACTGCGCCACCAGCGCCGCCTCCGTGGGCAGCTTCTCGCCCACCACCAGCCGCCCGGCGCGGATCTCCGCCGCCAGCACCTGCGCGACCTGGTCGGAGAGCTGGGCGCCGGGGGAGATGGATTTGAAGCGTGCGACCATGGCGGGAAATTGATCGTACAACTTTTGCTCATGCCCACGCGGCCAGGCGCAGCGCCAGACCCGCCAGGGCGCTGGCGGCGATGACCGGAATCACGCCGACCTTGAAGCGCAGCAAGGCCACGGCGGCCGCAGCGGCCAGAAACAGGGCGAGCCAGTCAATATTTGAACCATTTTGGCCTTTACCCATCGTCGGAATGGCAATGTGCGCTATGAAAAACAAAGCGAGACTGGCGATCACGTCGACCACCGCCGCCGTGATGGCCACCAGCGGCGCGGTGAAATGCGCCTTGCCATGGGTCGATTCCACCAGCGGCCCGCCCGCCAGGATGAAGATGAACGAGGGCAGGAAGGTGAACCAGGTCACCACCGTGGCCGCCAGCGCGGCCCCCAGGAACAGGCGGTCCGGCCCGAGCACCTGCTGGGTCCAGCCGCCCAGGAAACCGACGAAGGCCACCACCATGATCAGCGGGCCCGGCGTGGTCTCGCCCAGCGCCAGGCCGTCGATCATCTGCGGGCCGGTGAGCCAGTGGAAGTGCTCCACGGCCCCTTGGTAGACGTAGGGCAGCACCGCGTAGGCCCCGCCAAAGGTCAGCAGCGCGGCCTTGATGAAGAACCAGCTCATCTGCGCCAGCGTGTTGGCCTGCGAGACGTCCCAGTCCTGCCAGGCCAGCAAGCCCACCATGGGCGTGATCCATAACAGCGCGCCGGCCGCCAGCACCTGGGCCAGTCGGGTTTTGCTGAAGCGCGCGTGGGCCAGCGTGGGGGTGTCGTCGTCGATAAGCGCCGGACGGCCGGCTGTCTTGGCGGAGCCGTGGCCGCCACCGCTCGCGAACTGCGCCGGTGCGACCCGCGAACCGATCCACCCGGTTAGCGCCGCGGCCAGCACGACCCAGGGAAACGGAGTTTTCAGAACGGCAATGGCGATGAAGCTGAGCAAGGCGATGGCCCAGAGCACCGGCGCTGTGGCAGGCGTCTTCAGCGTCTTGCTGCCGATGCGGTGCACCGCCTGACACACGATGGCCGCCACTGCCGGCTTGATCCCGTAGAACAGCCCGGCCACCCAGGGCACGTTGCCAAAGGCCACATAGGCCCAGCTCAGGCCGATCAGCATGAACAGCGAGGGCAGGACGAACAGCGCACCCGCCACGATGCCGCCCCAGGCTCGGTGCATCAGCCAGCCGATGTAGGTGTCCAGCTGCTGCGCCTCGGGGCCGGGCAGCAGCATGCAGTAGTTCAGCGCGTGCAGGAAGCGCTTCTCGCTGATCCAGCGGCGCTGCTCCACCAACTCGCGGTGCATGATGGCAATCTGCCCGGCCGGTCCGCCAAAGCTGATGAAGCCGAGCTTGAACCAGAAACGCAGCGCTTCGCCGAAGGAGACGGGAGTGGGGGCGTGCGGCGTGTCCACGGATTGAGTCCATCAGGTTGCCAGCGCTTGGACGGGACACCGCCTGACTGTGAAGACCCGGGAGGCTGAAATCCCGCTGCACCGGATGGTATCAGTGCCCGGCCCAGGGGGCTGCGCGTGTCGCCAAGGCGGCCAGGTGAAAAGCGAATTCTGGGATCATTCAGGGATGCAGCCCGACACCCTTGGCCCCACGGCCTTCATCGACAGCGACCACCCGGCCGTGCAGGCCTTCGCCACGGAACAGGCCCGAGGTGCCAGCGACCGCGAGCGCGCCGTAGCGCTGGTTTACGCGGTGCGCGACGGCTTTCGCTACGACCCGTATCGCATTGATCTCTCACCTGCGGGCATGCGGGCCAGCACAGTGCTGGCCAACGGCTATGGCTGGTGCGTTCCGAAGGCGATCTTGCTGGCGGCCGCCTGTCGCGCGGCCGGCATTCCGGCGCGCCTCGGGTTCGCGGATGTGCGCAACCACCTGTCTACCGAGCGCATGCGCCAGACCATGAAGACCGACCTGTTCGTCTGGCATGGCTACACCGATATCTGGATCGAGGGCGCCTGGCGCAAGGCCACGCCGGCCTTCAATTTCGAACTCTGTGAGCGTTTCGGCTTGCTGCCGCTGGAATTTGACGGCGTGCACGATTCCATTTACCACCCGTTCGACCTGGCGGGTCACCGGCACATGGAGTACGTGAACCAGCGAGGCAGCTTCGATGATCTGCCACTGAACCAGATCCTGGCCAGCTTCCGTGAGGTCTATGGCGGAACGCTGGGCTCTGACAGCGGGACTGACGGTCTGCAGGCCAGCGATTTCCTGGCCGACGTGGCACGTGAAGCGCCTGCCGGGAAGCGGCCAGTCTGAGCGCTCGCCGCGCTCAGCCGCGCTCGAACTTGAACACCGCCGTGCCGGCGCGAAGGTTGGGCAACCAGCGCACTTCGCGGCCTTCCTGCAGGCCGAAGGCGTCGAGAATGCGCAGTGAATTCTTTCCGGCCAGATCGGCAAAATCGGCATGCGTGCCGACCCGGATGTTGGGCGTGTCGTACCACTGGTAAGGCAGGCGCCGGGTCACGGGCATTCGGCCTAGCAACACGCTGAGGCGGTTCGGCCAGTGCGCAAAGTTGGGGAAGGCGACGATGCCCAGGCGGCCCACGCGCGCGGTCTCGCGCAGCATCACTTCAGCGTTTCGCAGGTGTTGCAGGGTGTCGATCTGCAACACCACGTCGAAGGACTGGTCGCCAAACATCGTCAGGCCTTCGTCCAGGTTGAGCTGGATCACGTTCACGCCGCGCTGCACACAGGCCTGCACATTGGCATCGTCGAGCTCGACGCCATAGCCGCTGCAGCCGCGTTCGCGCTGCAGCAGGTCCAGCAGCGCCCCGTCGCCGCAGCCGAGGTCCAGGACCCTTGAGCCTTGTGGCACCAGCCGGGCAATGGATTGCTGGATCAGGGCATCGCTCATGGTGCCGCTCCCGCGCGAGTCGTTTCAGGCGGGACGCCAGGGCTGGGCCTTTCGGCCGCAATGCCTTCGAAGTAGGAGCGCACAACACCGATGTAACGGGGGTCGTCAAGCAGGAAGGCGTCATGCCCGTGCGGCGCATCAATTTCCGCATAGCTCACATCGCGCCGGTTGTCGACCAGCGCCCGGACGATCTCCCGGCTGCGTTTGGGACTGAAACGCCAGTCGGTCGTGAAACTCACCACCAGGAACTGGCTGGTTGCCTTCGCCAGTGCGGCGCTCAGGTCGCCGCCAAAGCGGCGCGCCGGGTCGAAATAGTCCAGCGCGCGGGTGATCAGCAGGTAGGTGTTGGCGTCGAAGTACTCGCTGAACTTGTCGCCCTGGTAGCGCAGGTAGCTCTCGATCTGGAATTCCACGTCCTGCGTGGTGTACAGGTAGTCGCGGATCGCGCCGCCCGCCGCCGGGCCGCCCCCAGGCGGGTGAGCCCCCTCGGGGGGCGCGAACCACGCGAAGCGGGGAGCGTGGGGGCCTTTAGCGTGCGGCCGAACTTCTCGTTCATCACGTCGTCGCTGAGGTAAGTGATGTGGCCCACCATGCGCGCGATACGCAGGCCGCGCTTCGGCAGCACGCCGTGCTCGTAGAAGTGGCCAGCGTGGAAATCGGGGTCGGTCACGATGGCGCGGCGCGCCACTTCGTTGAAGGCAATGTTTTCGGCGGTGAGGTTGGGTGCGCTGGCGATCACAACGGCGTGGCGCACACGGTCCGGGAATTGCAGCGTCCACGACAAGGCTTGCATCCCGCCGAGGCTGCCGCCCATGACCGCGGCCAGTTGATTGATCCCCAGCGCATCGAGCAGCCGCGCCTGCGCGCTGACCCAGTCCTCGACCGTGACCACGGGGAAGTCGGCACCATAGACGCGGCCGGTATCCGGGTTCATGTCCCGCGGGCCGGTCGAGCCGAAACAGGAGCCGAGGTTGTTGACGCCGATCACGAAGAAGCGGTCGGTATCGACCGGTTTGCCGGGACCGATCATGTTGTCCCACCAGCCCTCGGATTTGTCCTGGCCGGCGTACACCCCGGCCACGTGGTGCGAGGCATTCAGGGCGTGGCAGATCAGCACCGCGTTGGACCGGTCGGCGTTGAGCGCGCCATAGGTCTCGAACGCCAGGGAATAGTCGCGAATGGACCCGCCGCTCTGCAAGGGCATGGCGGCCTCGAATTTCATCGACTGTGGCGTGGCAAACATCGTCAAAACAAAAAAACCCGGTAACGCCAAGGAGGCGGAACCGGGTTGCGGATTCCCTCTTTAGCCGTATTTCGAAACGCTGGAGTTTCGGCGCCCGCAAGCTGGAGCAAATCGGCGCTTGAAGTTAGTATAAGTCCAAGGCTGGCGAACCGTCGCTTGACGGTCTCGATCCACGAACGGCTGCCAGGGTCAGCCCCAGCCCAGAAGTGCCAGAGCGCCGAGCACCGCGAAGACGGCCGCCGACACCAGATGCACCACCCGGATTGGCAGGAGCCGGGTGATTCGTTCGCCAAACCAGACCACCGGCGCGTTGGCCAGCATCATGCCCAGTGTGGTGCCGGCCACCACCCAGAACCAGGCCTGGTACTGCGCGGCGAGCATGACCGTCGCGATTTGTGTCTTGTCGCCCATTTCGGCCAGGAAAAACGCCAGCACCGTGGTGCCAAACACGCCCAGGCGCGGGGCCTTGCCGGCGTCGTCGCCCGCGTCGAGCGTATCGGGAATGAGCATCCAGGCGGCCATCGCAATGAAGGAAATGCCCAGCACCCAGCGCAACACGTCCGGGCCCAACACTGTGGTGACCCATGTCCCCAAGGCGCCAGCCAGCGCGTGGTTGGCCACGGTGGCGACCAGGATTCCGAGCACGATGGGCCAGGGTTTGCGAAAGCGCGCGGCCAGCACGAGGGCGAGCAATTGCGTCTTGTCGCCCATTTCGGCGAGGGCAACGATGCCGGTGGAGACGAGAAAGGCTTCCATGGATTTTCGGGGTCGGGCCGACTGTTGCAGGAACCATTGACCGCACCGCATCTCCTGCCCGACCCCGTGACAGGGACGTGGAGGCTGTGCAGTCAAAGGTCTCGCCAGGTCTGTGAACCGCTTGCGCCATGTCCGCCGTTGGCAGGACAAGTCTGTTGACGCAAGCCCCTCTCGAATCGAAGGGCGGCTACTCCCCAATGACAATCGACATTGTAAGGGAATCTACTGCCCAATATTGGCGCGATTATTGCTTTAGATTGGTGCATGTCTGTGAAAGCGGCCAGAAACGCACCAACAAAGTTCATTTATTCGAAGAGGAAATTATGGAAGCACTCAAACAGGGCGCGGACGCTTTGTTCATACTGCTCGGCGCCATCATGGTTCTTGCCATGCACGCCGGATTTGCATTTCTGGAACTCGGCACCGTCCGCAAGAAGAACCAGGTCAATGCACTGGTCAAGATCCTCGTCGATTTTTCTGTCTCGACGGTCATGTATTTCATGGTGGGCTATGCGGTCGCTTATGGCACGAGCTTTTTTGTCGGGGCGGAACAACTGGCCGCGAAAAATGGCTACGAGCTGGTCAAGTTCTTTTTCCTGCTGACTTTCGCGGCCGCCATCCCCGCGATCATCTCGGGCGGCATCGCCGAGCGCGCCAAGTTCTGGCCGCAACTGGTGGCAACCGCAGTGATCGTCGGCTTTGTCTATCCCTTTTTCGAAGGCGTCGTCTGGAACCAGCATTTTGGGGTTCAGGCGTGGATCAAATCAGCCACCGGAGAGGAGTTCCACGATTTTGCCGGATCGATCGTGGTGCACGCCGTCGGGGGATGGATCGCCTTGCCGGCGGTCATGCTGTTGGGTGCGCGCAGCAATCGCTACCGCAAGGATGGGGCCGTTTCCGCGCACCCGCCGTCCAATATCCCCTTCCTGGCCCTGGGCGCATGGGTGCTGACGGTCGGATGGTTCGGCTTCAACGTCATGAGCGCGCAGACGCTGGACAAGATCTCCGGCCTGGTCGCTGTCAATTCGCTCATGGCCATGGTAGGCGGGACCCTGGCGGCGCTTGTCGCCGGCAAGAATGACCCCGGCTTCGTGCACAACGGGCCGCTGGCCGGACTGGTGGCAGTCTGCGCCGGCTCGGACCTCATGCACCCTTTGGGCGCTCTGGTGGTCGGTGCGGTGGCGGGTACCCTGTTTGTGGTGATGTTCACCCTGACGCAGAACAAGTGGAAGATCGACGACGTGCTCGGTGTATGGCCGCTGCATGGCTTGTGCGGCGCCTGGGGCGGCATCGCGGCGGGTATTTTCGGCGCGAAGGCACTGGGTGGACTGGGCGGCATCAGCTTCACAGGCCAACTGATCGGGACCGCCATGGGCGTTGGCTGGGCGGTGCTGAGTGGCCTGGTGGTCTATGGGGCACTCAAGGCGACGATGGGACTTCGGCTGAGCCAGGAGGAGGAATACGACGGAGCCGACATGACCATCCACAAGATCAGCGCCACGCCCGACCGGGAGGTCAGCTGGTAGGTGTGCCCTGATCTGCGCCGGGCAGGCGCATAGGCATGTCGCCTGCCTGGCTTGTTGCTTCGCCCTGAGCGCTGCGTCTGCAAAACGCCAGGGGTAGCATGTTTTCCAGATGTGGCGCATAATGACGGGGTGCAACTTTTGGGTTGTGCAGGTTTGCGGTGTTTTGGTCAGTTTCGCATCTTGAGAATTCTTCATTGGTTTGTTGATTGCGCTAGCGGACTCCATCGCGTTTTTTGAGTATTTAGAGGAGTCCTCCATGGGCAACAAACTTTACGTGGGCAACCTGCCCTATTCTTTCCGTGACGAAGACATGCAACAGGCTTTCAGCCAGTTCGGTAACGTCTCCAGCGCCAAAGTCATGATGGAGCGCGACACGGGCCGTTCCAAAGGTTTTGGCTTTGTCGAAATGGGCAGCGATGCTGAAGCCCAGGCTGCCATCAAGGGCATGAACGGTCAGAACATGGGTGGCCGTGACCTCGTTGTCAACGAGGCCCGCCCGATGGAAGCGCGTCCCCCGCGTAGCGGTGGTGGCGGCTACGGCGGCGGCGGAAGCGGTGGTGGTTACGGCGGTGGCGGTGGTGGTGGTTACGGCGGTGGCGGCGGTGGCCGTAGCGGCGGTGGCGGTGGCGGCTACGGCGGTGGCCGTAGCGGTGGCTACTAAGCACCCCAAAGGCATCGGAACTGCTTCTCGATGAAGCAGTCTCTGAGCAAATAAGAAGGCCCGAAAGGGCCTTTTTTCATGGGCGCCTGGAGTCCGCCGGAGATCAAAAAGTAAAAAACTCTTGCTAGCTTCCGGCCTGCCTGCCGCATAATTTAAGCCCGTCGGGTATAAATAAATACCGGCGAATCGCCGCGGTGATTCAGTCACATTCACGCCTTTGCTTTGGCCGCCGGGGCTGTTGAATGGGGCTCCGGATTTCATCGCTATTTCCATGTGTTTTTAGGAGTCCCATTCATGGGCAACAAACTCTACGTTGGCAACCTGCCTTACACGGTGCGTGACAGTGATCTTGAACAGGCATTCAGCGAATTCGGCGCCGTGACCAGCGCCAAAGTCATGATGGAGCGTGATACCGGCCGCTCCAAAGGATTTGGTTTCGTCGAAATGGGCAGCGATGCTGAAGCACAAGCCGCGATCAATGGCATGAACGGGCAGTCCCTTGGCGGGCGCAACGTGGTTGTCAATGAAGCACGGCCGATGGAGCCCCGACCGCCACGCAGCGGAGGTGGAGGTGGCTATGGTGGTGGAGGCAGTTACGGCGGTGGTGGCGGAGCCGGCCGGCGTGAGGGCAGCAGCGGTGGCCGGCGCGAAAGTGGTGGCGGTGGCTACGGGGGTGGCAACGATGGTGGTTTCCGCAGCCCGTATGGAACTG
>JAABQG010000079.1 GCA_011391595.1 Hydrogenophaga sp. | reverse complement strand
CCGGGCACCTTCGAGAAGGACCGCTTCAAGGCCTTGCGCAGCGCGGGGGTCACCCGGCTTTCGGTTGGCGTGCAAAGCTTCAATGACGCGCACCTGAAGGCGCTGGGCCGCGTCCATGACCGCGCCCAGGCCCTGGCCGCTGTGGAAGAAGCGGCACAGGCGTTTGACACCTTCAACCTCGACCTGATGTACGCGCTGCCTGGCCAGACGCTGGCGCAGCTCGACGACGATGTGCACACCGCGCTTGCGCTGGCACCGCCGCACATTTCAATCTACCACCTGACGATCGAGCCGAACACGGTGTTCGCCAAATACCCGCCGGTGATTCCCGAGGACGACATGGCCTATGCCATGCTCGATCGCCTGACCGAGCTGACCGGCGTCGCCGGCCTGCAGCGTTACGAAGTGTCGGCCTATGCCCGGCCGGGTCACCGCTGCTGGCACAACCTCAACTACTGGCAGTTTGGCGACTACCTCGGCATCGGCGCGGGCGCGCACAGCAAGCTCAGTTTCGCGCACCGCGTGGTGCGTCAGGTGCGCTGGCGGGAGCCGCTCGGCTACATGGACCACGCGCTGGCCGGTCAGGCCGTGACGCAGGACGACGAGGTGCCCCGCGCCGACCTGCCGTTCGAATTCATGCTCAATGCGTTGCGCCTGAAGGGTGGGTTTGCCCTGCAGGACTTCACCGCGCGCACCGGCTTGCCGGTGACCGCCATCCAGGCGGCCCTGGAGGCAGCGGAAGGCAAGGGCCTGATTCAGCGCGACTTCACCCACGTGCGCCCGACCGAGCGGGGTTTCGACTTCCTGAGCGATCTGCAGGCGCTTTTCCTTCCCGCCTGAAGCCTTTACAAAGCTGATCAAAGGCCTCCGTCAGTCCACCGGCGAAGTCCTGAAAAGATAGCTGGCAGTGACCGTTCGACGCTGGGGAGGTGTCAAAAATAATCTGAAAATCGGCCCTGTGACCTTCAATCCGTCATTTCAGGCCGTGCCCCCCGGGTCAGGGGATGGTTTCAGGCGGTGACGGCTTCGCCCATCGAGCGGCAAGCCACGGAAACACCGGCGCGATCCCCGCCATCACCAGCACCACCACCGCTCCGGACGGCAGGTCGAAGCGCGCGGACAGCGCCAGCCCCAGCAGGTAGCCGAGCGCGCCGATGATGTAGGCCACTGGCAGTCGCAGGGCCGGGCGCAGACTTCGCACCGCCAGCGCCGGGACGATCAAGCTGGTGAACACCAGGTAGACCCCGACGAGCTGCACCGAGGCCGTGACCGCCAGTGCGAACAGCAGGTAAAAGCCGGCGCGACCGAGCCGCTCACTCAGGCCGAACCACAGCGTCAGCACCAATGCGGTCAGGCCCGCCATGACGATGAGTTGCTGCGTCGAGACCCACAGGATCTGCCCGACCAGCAGGTCTTTCAGATGCTCGCCGCCGTGCGGGTTGCCGGCCAGCAACAGCAGGCCGGCGCAGGAAGCCAGCACGAACAGCACGCCGATCAGCGCCTCCTGGACGTCCGGCCAGCGGCGCTCGGTCCAGGTCAGCGCCAAGGCGCCGAGCAGCGCGGCCGAGAGAGCCGCCACCTGCACCGCCCAGCCATGCGGCTCCAGCCCCATGGCGTTGGCGGCGATCACGCCGACGCCGGCGATCTGCGCGATCGCCAGGTCGATGAAGACGATGCCGCGCTGCAGCACCTGCGCGCCCAGCGGCACATGGGTGGCCAGCACCAGCAGGCCGGCCAGCAGGGCCGGCAGCAGGATGTGCCAGTCGATGCCCGCAAGGTTCACCGCAGCCCCTTCAGCAGGCGCTGCACAGTGTCGTCGAACAGTGAGAACAGATCCTTCGACTGCTCGTTGCCGCCGACCGTGAAGGGCAGCACCACGATCGGCAGCTTGGTGCGCTCGGCCAACCACTCGGCACCCCGTGCATCGTTGTAGGCCGCACGCAGAATCATCTTGGCCGGCTTCGCCTGCAGGCCGGCCAGCACGGTGCTGAGGTGCGAACTGGTGGGCTCCACGCCTGGCTTGGGTTCCAGAACCGCCACTTCCACCAGTCCCAGCCACTGCTGCAGGTACGGAAAGGCCTTGTGCTGCACCACGACGGGTGTGCCTCGCAGCGGCGCCGCCTCCTTGTCCCAGCGCTGGATGGCTGCTTTCCAGCGCGCCAGGAAGTCGGCGCTGCGCGCCTGGTATATCGCCGCATTGGCCGGGTCGAGCTCGGCCAGGCGGCGCGCCAGGGGCACGGCCACCAGCGCGATGTTGCGCGGGTCGGTCTGGATGTGCGGGTTGCCAGCGGCGTGCACGTCGCCGTCGGCGCGGTCCAGTCGCGCAGGCGCCTCCAGCTTGCGCACGTAACTGGCCGCCTCGAAGTTGCCCGGTTTGCCAGGCTGGATCGCGCTGTTGCCCGACTGGCGGATCAGCACCGGCAGCCAGCCGACCTCCAGCTCGGCGCCAGTGCAGACCAGCAGCTGCGTGTTGCGCGCGGCTGCAACCAGGCTGGGCCTCGCCTCGATATGGTGCGGGTCCTGCAGACCCGTCGTCGCGACATAGACGCTGGCCTTGTCGCCGGCCAGTTCCTTGACCAGCGCGCCCCATTCAGGCTCGCAGGCCAGGACCTTGAGATCGGCTTGCGCGGCCTGCGCGCTGAGTGCCAGCAGCAAAGCGGTGGCGATGTGAAACATTTTTTTCATGGTGTGTTCCTGGGTCAGAAGCCGTGGGCGCCATGCGAGCCCAGGCTCATCTGGTACTGGATCATGATCTGGTTGTCGGTCAGGCCGTAGCGGGCGCGGTCCTGGGCCAGCTGCAGGCGCACCCGGCTGTATTCGCTGGGCGACCAGTCAAACATCAGCGTCGTGCGGTTCGGCGAGTATTCGGGCAGGAAGAGATTCGCGGTGTTGCTGGAGGCATTGACGTTGCCGAGATCCAGCCGGTCGTAGCGCAATCCCACTCGCCACGCGGGCAGGAACTTGTACACCGCCTGCGCGTACCAGCCGCTCTGGGCCGAGCGGTAGATGTCGCCCAGCGCCTGCCCGCCTTCGTCATAGACCAGCGAGCCGGACTCTGTGCGATGGAAATACTCTCCCTGCAAGGTCAGGCTGGTGCTCTTGGCGTTGCCATTGGGTGACCATTTCCAGACACCGTCCAGGATGGCCAGTCGGCTGTTCCCGGTGAAGACGTTGCTGACCGGGTTGCCCGCGTTGTCGATGTCCTCGAAGGCGCGGTCGTAGGCCTTGGCCCAGACCATGGAGGCGCCGGCGCGCCAACTGTTGCTGACGCTAATGTCGCCACCGGTGTGGGCGAACAGCGTGCCGGTGCCTGGCTTCTTGCGGTTGCCGGTGCCGCTGGGGTACTCGCCCGCGGCACCGATGCCACCGCCGAGTTCGATGAACTGCGAGGTCGGCAACACCGCCTTGAACTGCAGGCCGTCCTGGGTCAGGGCGCCGCCCAGGAACACCTGGTAGGCGAGCGGGGCATTGATGAAATCCCAGGTGTGGGGGTGCTTGTCGTTCTGGTACCCGACCGACGACAGGTAGCGCCCGGCTTTGAGCCCCAGGCCGCCAGGGAGTGACGTGGTCTGGATGAAGGCTTCTTCGACCGAGGCCGAGTTGTCGGCGGCCAGCGCCAGGCTCATCGAGCCGAAAAACCACGGGTCGATGGTGGCCGACAGCGTCAGTTCGGACTCGCCGAGCGAAAAGCCCTGCACGCCCGGGCCGATCTCGCCGCCGGCGAGGAAGCCAGGGATGCGGTATTGGGTGGGGTCCTGGGAGAAGCTGGAATAGCTGCCCGACAGCACCAGCGCGATCGCCGGGTTGAAGGCGGAAGCCGAGGATTGCGCTGTCGCCGGCGTCGGCGTGGCAGCCTGGGTGGCCGGCGGGCTTTCCATCGCAGCTGGCGCGCCGGCGGACGTCGGCGCGCGCGCCGTGCTGTCCGTTGCGGGCTGAGCTGCGAGGCTGGTCTCCGCCTGTTTCAGGCGCACTTCAAGCGCTTTCAGTTGCGCTTCGTAGTCCTTGCGCATGGCGGCGATTTCCTGCTGCAGTTGCTGCAACTGGGTGGCGTTGTCGGCGGCCAGCAGTGGCGGTGAGGCGATGGCCAGCGCGATCAGCGTGGCGGCAAAGGGGGCGGGATGTGACATATCGATGCGAACTCCGAAGAAGCGGGCGCGAGCGCAACCGGGCGTTGCGCCGCATCCAATGAGGGGAAGTAACTACGGGGCCCTGGCGCATCGCGACGTGCGCGAAGGCTCAAGGCCACACGGCGGGATGACCGGCCGTGTCAGTGGGCGTCAGCAGGGCTGCGGGGGTGCGCGCGAGGCGTAGGCCGTGAAGGCCGTGGCACGCAAGGGGGTGGCGATCGATGCGTTACCACGCGTGGCCGGTGACGCACCGGCCAGGGCGGCCGCCTGCAAGGGCAGGGCGCCGTCGACCGAAGCGAACAGCAGGCACTGCTCGCAAGCCGGTTCATGGCCTGGTGCGGAGTCATGCTGCTCCGACGTCTCCAGCGCATGAAGCGAATGCGCAAGGCCATGAAGCTGGAAGCCGACGCCCATCCACAGGCTTGCAGCGACGCAAAACCAGGCGATGAGATGGCGGGGATGGCGCATGTACAAAGGCCCGCTGGCGGAGACGGTGAGATTCGAACTCACGGACGGTTACCCGTCGGCAGTTTTCAAGACTGCTGGTTTAAACCACTCACCCACGTCTCCAGTGGCAGGGCGAAATTCTAACCGCTGGCCCTGTCAGGCACCGTCAGGTGGGCTGCAGCATACCCTTCTTCTCGATGAAGGCCATCACCTCGGCCAGGCCCGCGTTGGTCTTCAGGTTGGTCATCACAAACGGCTTGAGGCCCTGGGCGTTGCTGCGCATGCGGATGGTGTCGGCTTCCATCACGCCGAGGTCCGCGCCCACGTAAGGCGCCAGGTCGGTCTTGTTGATGACGAACAGGTCGCTCTTGGTGATGCCGGGGCCGCCCTTGCGCGGGATCTTCTCGCCGGCGGCCACGTCGATCACGTAGATCGTCAGGTCGCTGAGCTCCGGGCTGAAGGTGGCGGCCAGGTTGTCGCCGCCGCTTTCGACGAAGACGATGTCGGCGTCGGGGAACTGCTCCAGCATGCGGTCGATGGCCTCCAGGTTGATCGAGGCGTCCTCGCGGATCGCGGTGTGCGGGCAGCCGCCGGTTTCCACGCCCATGATGCGTTCGGCCGGTAGCGCGCCGCTTTCGGTGAGCAGGCGCTGGTCTTCCTTGGTGTAGATATCGTTGGTGATGGCGACGATGTCGTACTTGTCGCGCATCGCCTTGCAGAGCATTTCGAGCAGCGTGGTCTTGCCCGAGCCGACCGGGCCGCCAATGCCCACGCGCAGGGGCGGCAGGGTCTTGGTGCGGTTCTTGATGTGGTGCAGTGAGGTCATGGCGTGGGTCTCAGGAGCGGAACAGCCGCGAATACTGGGTTTCATGTTGCGCCGACAGGATTGCCAGCATGGGGGAGAAGGCTTGGCGTTCGCTGTCCATCATGCGCGTCGCGCGGTCGGCAGCGGCAGGGATCTCTGAGGCCAGGCGAGCCAGGATGCGCTGGCCGGCGCTCTGGCCCAGCGGCACCGACTTGAGCGCGGCCTGAACCATGTTTTCTGCCCAGCCGAAGGCGAAGGCCAGCAGGGCCTCTTTCACCGGGGCCTGCGTCCGCGAGACGGCCAGTGCAAACGCCACGGGATAGGTCGGGCTCATCGCGGCCAGCGTGTTGATCTCCTGCAGGCGGCCGGGCTGGCCGGCGTCCTGGTTGCGCAGCCAGTCCACCAGCGAGCGGCCCATCTGCTCGGCCTGAAGGCGCAGCTCGCTGGTCTCGCGCGTCTGCAGCACCCAGTCGTTGAGCTCGCGCACATGCGCCAGGTCGCCGCGCCGCCAGGCGGCCACGGCTTTGGCGACCACGGCCAGGTCGCCGCGCATCAGCGCCAGTTGCAACTGGTCGCTCAACCAGTCAGATGCTATGGATTCGCTAGTGACTCCGCGCCGCTCGACACTGGATTCGAGCCCTTCGGAGTAGGAAAACCCGCCCACCGGCAGGGCTGGCGACGCCAGCCAGATCAGCTGGAGCAGGCTGGCCGCCGGCAGGGCGCTGCGTACCGAACGGGTTGCGCCAGCCCTTGCGGCTGCGTCGTTGGAACTGGCTTTGGCTGCGCGTTGTTGGGCAAAAGACCGTCGCGGACACCTCCGCTCATCCCGGCCAGGCGGCAGGCGGCGCATGTCAGTGCGAATGGCCGTGGTCGTGACCGCAGCCCGGCCCATGGACGTGGGGCGCTGCACCGACGGTGACGGGGATCACGGTGTACCGTGTCTTCCCGACGGGTTCGGCCGCTGCTGCGGGGGCATGCGAATGACCGTGGCCGTCTGGCTGTGGCCGCCGGACGCATAGGCGCCGCTTTCGGGCTCGAAGGCGGCGTCGCGCTCGACGACGGTCAGGTGCATGGCGCGCAGCATCTCGGCCAGCACATGGTCGGGCTCGATCTTCAGGTGATCGGGCTGGAGTTCGATGGGGACGTGGCGGTTGCCCAGGTGGTAGGCGGCGCGGGTCAGGTCGAACGGCGTGCCATGCTGCGCACAGGCTGTGATGACCATCACTGGCTGCTTTGCCGCGATCACGCGGACCATCGAGCCGTCTTCGGCCACCAGCACGTCGCCGCCGCGCACCACCATGCCGCGAGGCAGGAAGATGCCGAGTTCGCGCCCGCTGCTGTCGGTGGCGGAAAAGCGGCTTTTCTGGCGTACGTCCCAGTCGAGCTCGACAGTGGCGGCGCGCTTGAGCAGCACAGGGGCCAGGCCCCGGCCTTGCGCGATGAGTTTGGAAGCTTGAATCATGGTTGGACTGAAGGGGGATGCAGCAATCCAGCATTGTCCGCCAGGCACGGGTCTGGCGCTTTCATAGAAGCAGTGTCAGGAAGCGGCTGTTGGGATCTGGCGCGTAGCTGCCGAAAGGCGCGATGTCCTGGAAGCCATAGCCGAGGTAGAGCCGGTGGGCCGGCGCGAAGAAAGGCTGGGTGCCGGTCTCCAGGCTGAGCCTCTCGTAGCCCATGGACCTAGCCTGGCCGACGATGTGGTCGAGCAACAAGCGCGCCAGGCCCCGGCCGCGAAAGCGCGCGCCCGCACGCATCGACTTGAGTTCGGCATGCCGGTCATCCAGACGCTTGATCGCGCCTGTGACGACGAGGGTTTCATCCCGCCCCTGCGGCAGCCAGACCGACCAGAAACGGATATCCGGCTGGCGCAGCTTGTCCATGTCGAGGGCGTGCACGCTCTCGGGCGGCGAGGTGGCCCGCATGTCCTGCAGGTGCTCTTCCATGAACGCCGCGATGCGCGGGTCGCTCAGGTCATCGAGCCGGATGCGCGGGATGGCGGCTCTGGCGTCCATCCAGTCAGAACAGGAAGTAGCGCTGCGCCATCGGCAACGAGGTGGCGGGCTCGCAGGTCAGCAGCTGGCCGTCGGCGCGCACGGCATAGGTCTGCGCGTCAATTTCCATTGTGGGCAGGTAGCTGTTGTGCCGCATGTGCTGTTTGCGGATGCCGCGGATGTTCTTGGCCGCGCTCAGGGTCTTGGCAAGACCAAAGCGCTCCTTGATGCCGGCATTCAGCCCGGCCTGCGACACAAAGGTCAGCGATCCACGGGTCAGCGCCCCGCCGTAGGCGCCAAACATGGGTCGGTAGTGCACGGGTTGCGGCGTCGGGATGCTGGCATTGGGGTCGCCCATCGCCGCCATCGCGATAAAGCCGCCTTTCAGGATCAAGGCCGGCTTGACACCGAAGAAGGCGGGCTTCCAGACCACGAGGTCGGCCCATTTGCCCACCTCGATGCTGCCCACTTCATGGCTCACGCCATGGGCAATGGCCGGATTGATGGTGTACTTGGCGACGTAGCGTTTGGCGCGGAAGTTGTCGTTGCGCGGGCTGTCCTCCGGCAGGCTGCCGCGCTGGGCCTTCATCTTGTGTGCCGTCTGCCAGGTGCGGATGATGACCTCGCCGACCCGGCCCATGGCCTGGCTGTCGCTGCTCATCATGCTGATGGCGCCCATGTCGTGCAGGATGTCTTCCGCCGCAATGGTTTCCTTGCGGATGCGGCTCTCGGCAAAGGCCAGGTCTTCGGCAATACCAGCGTCCAGGTGGTGGCAGACCATCAGCATGTCCACATGCTCGTCCAGCGTGTTCACCGTGTAAGGCATGGTGGGGTTGGTGGAGCTGGGCAGGAAGTTGGCCTGGCCCACCACACGCAGGATGTCGGGCGCATGGCCGCCGCCGGCGCCCTCGGTGTGGAAGGCGCACAGGCCGCGGCCCTTGGTGGCGGCGATGGTGTCTTCCACAAAGCCGCTTTCGTTCAAGGTGTCGGAGTGGATGGCCACCTGGGTGTCGGTTTCGTCCGCCACGTCAAGGCAGTTGCTGATGGCCGCCGGCGTGGTGCCCCAGTCTTCATGCAGCTTCAGCCCGATGACGCCCGCATTGATCTGTTCGTGCAGCGCGGCGGGCAGCGAGGCATTGCCCTTGCCCAGAAAACCCAGGTTCATCGGGAAGGCGTCCGCGGCCTGCAACATGCGCTCGATGTTCCACGGGCCGGGCGTACAGGTGGTGGCAAAGGTGCCGGTGGCGGGGCCGGTGCCGCCGCCCAGCATGGTGGTGATGCCGCTGGCCAGCGCCTCCTCGATCTGCTGCGGGCAGATGAAGTGGATGTGGCTGTCGATGCCCCCTGCGGTGACGATATTGCCCTCGCAGCTGATGACTTCAGTGCCGGGCCCGATGATGATGTCCACGCCGGGCTGGGTGTCGGGGTTTCCCGCCTTGCCGATGGCGACGATGCGTCCGCCCTTCAGGCCGATGTCGGCCTTGACTATTGCCCAATGGTCCAGGATCAGCGCATTGGTCATGACACAGTCCACCGCGCCTTCAGCCCGTGTTCTCTGCGACTGCGCCATGCCGTCGCGGATGGTCTTTCCGCCACCGAATTTCACCTCTTCGCCGTAGCTCCCGGCCGCCAGCGTGAAGTCTTTTTCAACCTCGATCAGCAGGGCGGTGTCGGCCAGACGCACCCGGTCACCGACCGTGGGACCGAAGATTTCCGCATAGGCGCGTTTTCCGATAATGGCCATAAAACTCACTTTCCGTTCGCCCTGAGCCTGTCGAAGGGCTGGCGATGGGGAGATGTCAGGGGCCTCGACAGGCTCGGCCCGAAAGGCTACAGAGTGCCCTGAACCAGTCCGCGAAAGCCGTAGACGGTGCGCGCACCGGCGTAGTCCACCAGTTCCACGGTGCGCTGCTGGCCGGGCTCGAAGCGCACCGCCGTGCCGGAGGCGATGTTCAGCCGCATGCCGCGCGCCGCATCGCGGTCGAAGCCCAGCGCGGCATTGGTCTCGGCAAAGTGGTAGTGGGAGCCGACCTGGATCGGCCGGTCGCCGGTGTTGCGCACCACCAGGGTCAGGGTGCGGCGCCCGGTGTTGATCGGGTGCTCGCCGTCGTCGGTCAGGAGTTCGCCGGGAATCATGTCAGTCTCCGTGGAAGGGGCTGGCGAGCGCGGCGGCTGGCTGCGTGCAGGTCGCGGCAGGATCTCGGGAAAATTCGTTATTCATAGCAAACTATGTCCATTCGACGATGGGAATCGGCCATTTTCTCTTGAAAATGGCTCAGACGATGGGCTGATGGACGGTCACGAGCTTGGTGCCGTCCGGAAACGTCGCTTCGACCTGGATATCGGGAATCATTTCAGCGATGCCCTCCATCACGTCGGCGCGGGTCAGCACCGAGCGGCCCTCGCTCATGAGCTGCGCCACGGTCTTGCCGTCTCGCGCGCCTTCCATCACGGCCGCGCTGATCAGCGCAATGGCTTCGGGGTAATTCAGCTTCAGCCCGCGCGCCATGCGCCGCTCGGCCAGCAGCGCCGCGGTGAAGATAAGCAGCTTGTCTTTTTCGCGGGGAGAAAGTTCCATTTCGTTTCACTCAATGCTTTGATTAACCAGCTCGTGCGGCCGCAAATGCCGGCCGAACGCGGGGCGTGAGTTCCATGGTGTGCGGCAGAAGGCTCGATGGGTTGAAAAGTCTCTGGCGATTGTGCTGCAACTTGTATGCCGGTGCATGCGCTGTGCCCGATTCAAGCTCGAATGCACCGAAATATGGCGTCATGGCGTGCATGCACCAAAGCGCCACATGTTTGGGCGCCAAGCAATGTCCCAAGCTGGTGCGCAGCGGCCTGTTTCAGGCCCTGACAGGAATTGACGCGCGGCACCGGGCAACTGGCACGGTGCTTGCAAAGCCTGCTGCAGCGGTCCGAGTCCGGACTGCAAACGCTGCAAACCCTGCAATCCCTCTATTTCTGGAGAATCATGATGAATCGTCGAGGACAACTCAAGGCCATTGCCGTTGCGGCAGCGGTCGCCACTGGCGCGCTGACTTTTGCCACGCAAGCCAATGCTGCGGACACCATCAAGGTCGGCGTGCTGCACAGCCTCTCGGGCACCATGGCGATCTCCGAGAGCGTCCTCAAGGACACGATGCTGATGATGATCGCCGACCAGAACGCCAAGGGCGGCCTGCTCGGCAAGAAGCTCGAAGCCGTGGTCGTCGATCCGGCCTCCAACTGGCCGCTGTTCGCCGAAAAGGCGCGCCAGCTGATCACCCAGGACAAGGTCGCCGTCACTTTCGGCTGCTGGACCAGCGTGAGCCGCAAGTCGGTGCTGCCGGTGTTCGAAGAGCTGAACAGCCTGCTGTTCTACCCGGTGCAGTACGAAGGCGAGGAGCTGTCGAAGAACGTTTTCTACACCGGCGCCGCACCCAATCAGCAGGCCATCCCCGCGGTGGAGTACCTGATGAGCAAGGAAGGCGGCGGCGCCAAGCGCTGGGTGCTGCTGGGCACCGACTATGTGTACCCCCGCACCACCAACAAGATCCTGCGCGCCTTCCTGAACAGCAAGGGCGTGAAGGACGCCGACATCGACGAGAAGTACACCCCCTTCGGCCACAGCGACTACCAGACCATCGTCGCCGACATCAAGAAGTTCAGCGCCGGCGGCAAGACCGCGGTGGTGTCCACCATCAACGGCGACTCCAACGTGCCCTTCTACAAGGAACTCGGCAACGCCGGCCTGAAGGCCAAGGACGTGCCGGTCGTCGCCTTCTCGGTGGGTGAGGAAGAACTGCGCGGCGTGGACACCAAGCCGCTGGTGGGCCACCTGGCGGCGTGGAACTACTTCATGTCGATCAAGTCGCCGGCCAACACCGAGTTCATCAAGAAGTGGAGCACCTACGCCAAGGCCAACAACGTCCCCGGGCACAAGGACAAGCCGCTGACGAACGATCCGATGGAAGCCACCTACATCGGCTTCAACATGTGGGTGCAGGCGGTCAAGAAAGCCGGCTCGACCGATGTCGACAAGGTCATCGCGGCGATGGGTGGCCAGACCTTCCCGGCACCCAGCGGCATCACCTCCAAGATGGATGAGAAGAACCACCACCTGCACAAGTCGGTGTTCATCGGCGAAATCCGCGCCGACGGCCAGTTCAACGTGGTCTGGAAGACCCCCGGCCCGGTGCGCGCCCAGCCGTGGAGTCCGTTCATCCCCGAGAACAAGGGCAAGAAGGACGAGCCCACCAAGAAGTAAGACGAGCAAGAGCGTCCAACGGGGGAAGGGCGCGCGCCTTTCCCCCTTTTTTGTTTTTTGACGGAACAGCCCATGCACCGACAACGCTTACTCAAGATCTTCATGGCATGGCTGGCCGGCGTCTGTCTCGGCGCCGGCCCCGCGCACGCCCTGACGGCGGCGCAAGCCACGGCCATTGCCGTCGGTGAAACGGATGCCCGCATCGAAGCGCTGAGCCGGGCCATGGCCGCGGCCGACGATAAGACCGCGGCCTTCATCCAGGCCATGGCCGACGGCGATGTGAAGGTCTCGGGCGACAAG
>JAABQG010000078.1 GCA_011391595.1 Hydrogenophaga sp. | reverse complement strand
GTCGCTGGCAAAGACTTTCTCGCAGTGGCGGATGGTGTCCTCGGGGCTCATGTTCTCGAAGCCGGCGCGCTGCCAGGTAGCGTCTTCCACTTCCACCAGGAAGGTGCTCATCGGACCTGGAACACCTTCGCCCTGCGGGGCTACGGTGCCATTGGCCTTGGGAGCGGCCCGGCGGCTCATGGCTGGGCTGTAGCGGTAGTGGTGGGCGCAGAACACGCCGTTTGGCGTGTCGCGGAAAGTCAGCGACAGGCTGTCGAACACCTGGCTGGTGCCGTACCAGATGAACTTGTTGGGCCGCCAGTCGGTGACGGTGCCGAACTTGTCCTCGTTCTGTGCGCGCACCCAGGAGAACGCGCCATTGGCGCCGACGACCAGGTCGGCGTCTTTCACTTCGTCCAGCGAACCGATGTCCGTTTCGAACTCGATGGACACGCCCAGCTGTTCCACGTAGGCGTACAGCAGGCTCAGCATCTCCAGGCGGCCCGTGGCGGCGAAGCCGTTGCCGGTGATGGGAATGCGGGTGTCGTTGACCTGGATGGTGAGGTGCGGCCAGGTCTCCATGTGCGGCGTGAGGTATTGGTAGAGGTCCTCGTCGTCGGCCCGCAGAAACTCCAGCGCCCGGTCGGAAAACACCACGCCAAAGCCCCAGGTGGCGTTGCGCGGGCTGCGCTCGTACAGGGTGATGTCGTGGCTGGGGTTGTGGCGCTTCATCAGCGCTGCGAAATACAGGCCGGCGGGGCCGGCACCGATGATGGCAATCTTCATGAGGGGGTCTCTTGGGGTTTTGTCGGAGCGTGTGGATTCAGGCGGTGCCTTCGCCATCGAGCCGCGCGGCAATCGCGTCGCGCAGTTCGCGCTTGAGGATCTTGCCCACCGGGCTCAGCGGGAACTGCGTCACCACCTCCAGCCGCTCGGGCAGCTTGTAGCTGGCGATCTGCAGGCTGCGCAGGAAGGCGATGAGGCCCTCGAAACTGAGGCTCTCACCCTCGCGCAGGATGACGAAGGCGCAGGCCTTCTCGCCGAACACCGGGTCGGGCATGGCTACCAGGCAGGCCGACTTGACCGCCGGATGCCGGTGGATGAAGTTCTCGACCTCTTCGCAGCTGATTTTCTCGCCGCCACGGTTGATCAGGTCCTTGCGCCGGCCTTCGGCCTGGATGTTGCGGCCCCACTTGCGCACGATGTCGCCCATGCGGTAGAAGCCGTCGGAGGTGAAAGCCTCGGTGTTCTTCTCCGGCGCCCGGTAGTAGCCGCGGATGGTGTAGGGCCCACGCGTGATGAGCTCGCCGGCCTCGCCGTCGGGCAGTTCCCGGCCGTCGTCGTCCACCACCGCGATTTCGTCGTCCTCGCACACCGGGCGGCCCGAGCTGTGCAGGATCAGCTCCAGCGGGTCATCCAGCCGGGTCATGTTGATCAGGCCTTCGGCGGTGCCGTAGATTTCCTGCGGCGTGCAGCCCAGTTCGCTGATCAGGCGCTGGCGCAGCTCCGGGGCCAGCCGCGCGCCGCCGTTCTGCACCACCTTCAGCGAGGAATGGTCGAAGCGCTTCGGTTCATCCGAGCCCAGCCAGGCGCTGATCAGCGGCACCACGGCGGCGATCACGGTGACGCGCTCGCGCTCCACGAGGCGAAAGATCTCGGCCGTGTCGGTGCTCGGTGCCAGCACCACCGTGCCACCGACGTAGAAGGCGCCCAGGATGCCGGGCGAGGCCAGGTTGTAGTTGTGGCCCAGCGGCAGGATGGCCATGAACACCGTCTGTTCGTCAAAGCCGCCGGCGCGGCCGCACAGGCGGGCGTTGAGCACGTAGTCCTCGTGCGTACGCGGAATCAGCTTGGACAGCGAGGTGGTGCCGCCCGACAGCAGCATGGTGGCCACGTCGGTAGGCTCGAACCGGGCCGTGGCCAGCGTCGCTGCGATTGCCGCGTCGGTGTCGCCGGCGACCCCACCCAGCAAGGCGGCGTGCGCGGTCTGGCCTTCGCCCGCTTCCCCCACCACGAACACGCGCAGGCCGGCAAACTCCGCCTGCATCTGTGTGGCCATGGGCCGGTAGTCGAAGTGATGCGCCACGTCCGGCACCACGTAGGCCACGGCGCCGGAGGCGCGGATGAAGTGCCGCACCTCGGTGTGCCGGTGCGCGCGAAGCGCCAGCACCGGAATCGCGCCGATGCGCACCAGCGCCAGGTACCAGTGCACGAATTCCGGCGTATTGGGCAGTTGCACCACCACCCGGTCCAAAGGCCGGATGCCCTGGCGCAACAGCGCGGCGCCCAGGCGGGTGCTGGCACGGTCCAGATCGGCATAGGTTTCGCGGCGCTCGCCGGCCACCAGCGCCACCTTGTCGGGCAGGCGGGCCACGGTGCGCGCCACCATGCCCCAGAGCGTCAGTCCTTCCCAGTAACCGGCGGCGCGGAAGCGTTGCGCCAACTCCGGCGGCCAAGGCGTGAATCCGTCCAGCATCGTCATGTTCCTCGTGTGTTTATGGGGATGCACTGTAGGATCGGCAAACAATCCTTGCAACGAATGGCGACAAATACTTTTATTCTTCTGAAGAATGATGGGATGCCCTCCGGCGCCGATCTGAGCTTGCTGCTGGTGTTCGAGGCGGTGTATGCCGAGCGCCAGATCTCGCGCGCCGCCCAGCGCCTTGGCCTGGCCCAGCCCACGGTGAGCAACGCGCTGGGCCGGCTGCGCCGCCTGACCGGCGATGCGCTGTTCGTGCGCACCGGCCGCGGCATGGCGCCCACGCCGCACGCCGAGCGCCTGGCCGCGCCGCTGCGCGAAGCCCTGGCCACGCTGCGGGGCGCGCTGCAGGCACGCTCGCGGTTTGACCCCGCGCAGGACCGGCGGCATTTCACGCTCTTCCTTACCGACCTGGGCGAAGCCTTCTTCCTGCCCCGCCTGCTGGCGCGCCTGCGCGATACGGCGCCCGGCGTGACGCTCACCACGCTGCCGATGCCCGACCAGAATCCCCAGGCCGCGCTGGAGCGCGGTGAGGTGGACCTCGCCATCGGCAACCTGCCCGATATGGCGCCGGGCTTCTACCAGCAGCGCTTGTTTCGCGAGCATTACGTCGCTATCCTGCGGCCCGACCACCCGTTGCTGAACGGCCCGATGACGGCCGGGCGCTTCGCCGAGGCGCACCACGCCGTGGTGCTGCCCCACGGCACCGGCCACAGCGTGGTGGAGCAGGCGCTGGTGGCGCGCGGCGTGCAGTCGCGCATCGTGCTGCGGGTGCAGAACTTCCTGGTGCTGCCGGCCATCGTCACCGGCACCGATCTGGTCGCGCTGGTGCCGCGTAGCGCCGCCCTGACGCTGGCCGCGAACCACTCCCTGGGCCAGCTGCCCTCACCGATCGAGGTGCCGGCCTTCGTGGTGCGCCAGTGCTGGCACGAGCGCTTTCATGGGGACGCGGCGAACCAGTGGCTGCGGGCGCTGGTGGCGGAGATGTTCATTGAGGGGGGTGGGGTGGGGGACGGCTGAGCGCGTCGCTCCTGGTCCGGCTCCGTCCATGGGCGCGGATGAATTCGATCATGTTCGACGCATCGACACGTTCACAAAACGTGTCGACGTTTTGCGGTTTTGAGTACATGACTTGATCGCACGGGAGTCCCGGAATGATCCCGTGCGGCGTCGAAACAATCAATTCTTTAGCTATGAAGTCCTGAAATAATAGCAATCCATGACATTCCGACGCTGGAAAACGGCCGAAATTGTCTGAAAAAAGAAAAAAAGCCCGCCGGCAACCGACGGACCTGTTCAGCGGGGCGCCCAAGGCGCCGGCATCAGCCCAAACGCCCTCGGTGCCGCGCGATCTGCGCCAGCACCTGCGCCGGTGCCGTGCCGCCCAATGTGTTGCGGGCGTTCAACGAGCCGCGCAGGCTCAGGCAGTCGTACACGTCTTTTTCAATCGTGGCATTGAAGCTCTGAAGCACCGCCAGCGGCAACTCGGAAAGGTCGCAGGCGTGGCTCTGCGCGGCCTTGACTGCGTGGGCGACGGTCTCGTGCGCGTCGCGGAAGGGCAAGCCCTTCTTCACCAGGTAGTCGGCCAGGTCGGTGGCGGTGGCGTAGCCCTTGGACGCGGCCTGTTCCATGGCGATGGGGTTGACGGTGATGCCGCCTTCCTTCTTTCCGGTCGCCGGGTTCAACTGGCCGCCGACCATCTCGCTGAAGATGCGCAGCGTGTCCTTGAGCGTGTCCACGGTGTCGAACAGCGGTTCCTTGTCTTCCTGGTTGTCCTTGTTGTAGGCCAGCGGCTGGCCCTTCATCAGGGTGATCAGGCCCATCAGGTGGCCGACCACGCGGCCGGTCTTGCCGCGCGCGAGTTCGGGCACGTCGGGGTTTTTCTTCTGCGGCATGATTGACGAGCCGGTCGTGAAGCGGTCGGCGATTTTGATGAAGCCGAAGTTCTGGCTCATCCAGATGATCAACTCCTCGCTCAGGCGGCTGATGTGCACCATGCAGATCGACGCAGCGGCGGTGAACTCGATGGCGAAGTCGCGGTCGCTCACCCCGTCCAGGCTGTTCTGGCAGACCTGCGGATGGCCTAACGCATCAACCATGCTTAAGCGAAGCGCGACGCGCTCGCGGTCCAGCGGGTAGGTGGTGCCGGCCAGCGCCGCGCTGCCCAGCGGCAGGCGGTTGGTGCGCCGGCGCACATCGGCCAAACGTTCGGCATCGCGGCTGAACATTTCCACGTAGGCGAGCAGGTGGTGACCAAAGCTCACCGGCTGGGCGACCTGAAGATGGGTGAAGCCGGGCAGGATGGTGTCCACGTGCAACTCGGCCACGTCCACCAGCGACTTCTGCAGGTCGGTCAGCAGCCCGTCAATGAGGTCGATTTCTGAAACCAGCCACAGCCTCACATCGGTGGCGACCTGGTCGTTGCGGCTGCGCCCGGTGTGCAGGCGCTTGCCGGCGTCGCCCACCAGTTGGGTCAGGCGGGCCTCGATGTTCAGGTGCACGTCTTCCAGGTCGAGCTTCCACTCGAAAGCGCCGGACTGAATCTCGGCCTTGATCTGCGCCATGCCGCGCTCGATGGACGCGCGGTCTTCTGCGCTGATGATGCCCTGCGCGCCCAGCATCTCCGCATGCGCCAGGCTGCCAGCGATGTCGGCCTGCCACAGGCGCTTGTCGAAGAAGACACTGGCGGTGTAGCGCTTGACCAAATCACTCATCGGTTCGGAGAACAGCGCCGACCAGGCTTCGGATTTCTTTTCGAATTGGTTTTGGGTCATGAATGTGGTGCGGGAACGCCAAACGGGGCCGGCGAGTTGGGTTACATCGGGAAGTCACCAATAATGGCGCATCTAGCCCGTTCACCGGATGAAAGATCTGCAAATTTTATCGACCTTCCAGGATTTGACCCCAGCGCAGGCTCAGCAGGCCCGAGTACGTGGGGACGGCATCCTGGTCTTTGACGCCTGCCACGTCGGGGTGATTCTGCGCGCCGTACTTTTTGTGGTCGCGGTGGCGGGCGTGGCGGCGATGTTCGGCACGGGCAGTTTCCTGGAGTGGCTGGCCCGCGCGTCGATCGTGACCGGTGGTGCGCTACCGGCCACGCTGGCCTGGCTGATCGTGGCCTGCAGTCTGAAGAAGCCGCTGTCACGACGGCCGCGCTGGGTGCAGTACTCGGCGGGGGTGATCCTGGGGGCGGCGGCCGGCTTGTATGGATGCGGTCTGCTGGCGCTGGCCGGGTTCGCGGGACCCGCGCCGTGGACCGCCAGCGCGTTTTCAGGCGCGTTGCTGGCAGGCCTGCTGGTGGCCGCATTGGTGTGGCGCGCCAAAGGGCGCACGCCGGCCAGCACCGCTGCCCGGCTGACGGAATTGCAGTCGCGCATCCGGCCGCATTTTCTTTTCAACACCTTGAACACGGCAATTGCGCTGGTGCGCGAGGAACCGGCGCGGGCAGAGGTCATCCTGGAGGATCTGGCCGAACTGTTTCGCCATGCCCTGGTGGATCAAGGTGAATCGGTGACCCTCGCGGAGGAAATCGCATTGGCCCGGCACTACCTTGAGATCGAACAGGCACGCTTTGGCGGCCGGCTGCGGGTCGAGTGGAAGATTGATGAATCAGCCGGGGCCGCAACGCTGCCGCCGCTGTTGCTTCAGCCGCTGGTGGAGAACGCCGTGAAGCACGGCGTGGAGCCCAGTGACACCGGCGCCGAAATCCGCATCTCCACCGAGCGGCGCTCAAGAATGGCCGTGATCAAGGTGACCAACACGGTGCCAGCAGGGCGGGGGGCGAGCGGCCATGGCGTGGCGCTCGACAATGTACGGGACCGGCTCAGCCTTCTGCATGACCTTCAGGGCACGTTCCGTACCGTGCTGGTCGATGGTGTTTACCAGGTCCGCATCGAGGTGCCACTGCCCTCCAGTGGAGTCGCCTCATGACGCTCAAGGTGCTGATCGTCGATGATGAGGCCCTGGCCCGCTCGCGCCTTCGCCGCCTGCTTGGGGACTGCGCAACGCCCGGGGTCCTGGTGGCGGGCGAGGCGGCCAACGCCGCCGACGCGCTGGAGTGGCTGCGTCGCGAACGTTTCGACCTGGTGCTGCTCGACATCCATATGCCCGGTGCGGACGGGTTGACACTGGCACAGACGCTGCGCGGACTGCCCGGTGCGCCCGCGGTGGTGTTTGTCACCGCGCATTCGGAACACGCTGTGAAGGCTTTTGAAGTCGAGGCGCTGGACTACCTGACAAAGCCGGTCCGGCTGGAGCGGCTGCAGGCGGCATTGCTGAAGGTGGAGCGGCTGCTGCCGGCCCGGCAGGCCCCGGCAGGCGGCGCGGCGGAGGAGGTGCTGATCATCCAGGACCGCGGCCGCACCGAGCGCGTGCCATTGGCCGAAGTGCTGTACTTCAAGGCCGAGCTCAAGTACGTGACGGTGCGAACGGCGGCCAAGAGCTACATCCTCGACGGCGCACTCAATGACCTGGAAGAGCGCCACGCCGGGCGCTTCATCCGCGTCCACCGCAACGCGCTCGTCGCCCGCCATGCCGTGCGCGCACTGGAAAAACACCACGACCCCGAAGAAGGCGAGGGCTGGGCCGTGCGCCTTCAAGGGCTGGACGAATTGCTCGCCGTCTCGCGCCGCCAGCTGCCCGCCGTTCGTGAGGCGATCGGGGCGGCGTGAGCGCGTTCGACCACGTCGCGCCGTCGTTCCAGGCGACGGACGTCACAGCGCTATCAGCGCGCTGGAAAAGTCCTGTTTCAATAGCGAACTAGGTCCATACGACGATGGATTAAGGTCAATAAAGCTTGAAATTCAGTCCACTTTGGCCCCGGAAGCCTTCACCACGCGTTCGTACTTGGCCAGTTCGCGCTTCATGAAAGCGCCGAAGGCTTCGGGCGTGCCGGGTGCAGGCTCGGCCATCAGCGCGGCGTAGCGGGTGCGGGTCTCTGGCGAGTTCAAGGCGGCCACGAAAGCCTGGTTCAGCTTCGTGATCATCTCCTTGGGCGTGCCGGCGGGCGCGACCAGCCCCCACCAGGTGTCGATCTCGAAGCCCTTGAGCGTTTCGGCCACGGGTGGCACGTCGGGCAGGGCGGGGCTGCGCTGGGCCGTGGTCACGGCCAGCGCCTTGAGCTTGCCGCTCTTGATGTTGGGTGCGGCGGTGGCGAGGTTGTCGAAGTTGAAATCGACCTGGCCCGACAGCAGCGCCAGCTGCGCCGGGTTGCCGCCGTTGTAGGGGATGTGCACCGCGAAGATGCCGGCGTCGCGCTTGAACATCTCGCCGGCCAGGTGGCCGGCGCTGCCGTTGCCGCCGCTGCCGTAGTTCAACTTGGCCGGATTCGCCTTGGCGTAGGCGATCAGGTCGGCTACGGAGTTGATCTTCAGGCGGTTGGCCGTCTCGGCGTTCATCACCAGCACGTTGGGTACACGCAGCATCTGGGTGATGGGCGCGAAGTCGGTGGCCGCGTTGTAGGGCATCTTGCTGAACAGCCACGGGTTGATGGCGTGCGTGGCCACGGCCGCGATGCCGAGGGTCAGGCCGTCCGGCGCCGCCTTGGCCACCGCATCGGCGCCGATGTTGCCGCCCGCGCCGGGTCGGTTCTCGATGATGACCGGGCCCAGCGAATCCTTCACCCGTTCGGCCAGCTGGCGCGCGGTCACATCGATGGGGCCGCCGGGGGCGTAGGGCACGATGATGCGGATCGGCTTGGCCGGGGCCTGGGCCTGGGCTGCCGTTGGGCCCAGCACGGCCGCGAGGGCCAGTGTCGAGAGGAGGAGGCTTCTGCGCTTCATGGGTGTTTGTCCGCTTCGCTGGTGAAGGAATCTGCAAAAAACTCGTCTTCGGGCAGCCCGGCCAGAGCCGTGAAATCCTTGCGGGCCGAGTCGACGACGATGGGCGCGCCGCAGGCGTAGACCTGGTGGCCGGAAAGGTCCGCGAAATCCTGCAGCACGGCCCGGTGCACGAAGCCGGTGCGGCCGCTCCAGGCGTTATCGGGCAGGGCGTCCGAGACCACCGGCACATAGCGCAGGTTCGGCATTTCGGCCAACTGGGCGCGCACCCAGGCGTCCTGGTACAGGTCTTCGGGCCGCCGGCCGCCCCAGTACAGCGTGGCGGGGCGCCTGATGCCCCGGAACTGCAGGTGCTCGATGACCGCCTTGATCGGCGCAAAGCCGGTGCCCGAGGCCAGCAGGATGATGGGCTTCTCGGAGTCCTCGCGCAGGAAAAAGCTGCCGTAGGGCCCTTCGACACGCAGGATGTCGCGCTCCTTCATGGTGCCGAACACCTGGTCGGTGAAAACGCCGCCCGGCATGTGGCGGATGTGCAGTTCCACCATGGGCGCGCTGGTGGTGCCGCTGGGCACCGGCCGCATCAGGGTGTGCGGCGCGTTGGCCATGCTGTAGCTGCGCCGCGCGCCATCTTTGAGGATGAATTCGATGTATTGGCCCGCATGAAACTGCACCACGTCGTTGGCCGGCAATTGAAGCGTGATACCCATCACGTCGTGCGACAGCTGCTCCAGCTTCGCCACGCGCACCGGCATCTTGCGGATCGGGAAAGCGCCGGCCTCGGTGACCTGGCGCGATTCGAGCACCACATCGCTGTGCGGCACGCCGCAGCAGGTAAGCACGTAGCCGGCGGCTTCTTCCTCGGCCGATAGCGCCTTGCTCTGGTGTGGCCCGTGCACCACAGTGCCCTCGATCTTCTTGCATTTGCAGGAGCCGCAGGCGCCGTCCTTGCAGCCATAGGGCAGGCCGATGCCCTGGCTGATGGCCGCAGCCAGCATCGCTTCGCCGGGCTGGGTGGTGAAACTGCGCCCGCTGGGCTGTACGGTGATGGTGAAGCTCATCGATTCGGTATCCTGTAGGGATCGTTGTCTGATCCAGAGCCCCTGATTTTGCCCTCAAACCAATCCCCCCTCGGCGCCCTGCCGGCCCGCTTTCGCCGGGAACGCCTGCTCATCGTGGGCTGCGGCGATGTCGGAATGCGCGTGGCGCGCGACCTGGGGCGCCGCGTCAAGCTCCTCGCACTGACCTCGACGCCTTCCCGCAGCCCCCTGTTGCGCGCGCAAGGCGTCATGCCGCTGGCCGGCAATCTCGATGACGCCGCCAGCCTGCGGCGCTTGTCCGGTATTGCCACGCGCGTGGTGCACCTGGCGCCGCCACCGGGCGAGGGGCAGGTGAAGTGGTGGACCGACCCGCGCACGCTGACGCTGGTGCGCACGCTGCGCCGGCGCACCCCGCCACGCTCGCTGGTGTATGGCTCCACCAGCGGTGTCTATGGCGACTGTGGGGGGGGCTGGGTTCGCGAGACCCGGACCGTGGCGCCACGCACGCCGCGTGCGCAACGACGGGTGGACGCCGAGCGTCTGGTGCGGCATCTGGGCCGCTCGGGCGTGCGCGCCAGCATCCTGCGCATCCCTGGCATCTACGCGCCGGACCGAGAGGGCGGCACGCCACGTGCGCGGCTGCTCAAGGGCACGCCGGTGCTAGACGCGGCCGACGATGTCTACACCAACCACATCCATGCCGACGACCTCGCAAGCGCCTGCATCGCCGCGCTGTGGCGCGGCAAGCCGCAGCGCGTGGTCAATGTCAACGACGACTCGTCGCTCAGGATGGGCGATTACTTCGACCAGGCCGCCGACCTTTACGGCCTGCCGCGCCCACCCCGCGTGCCGCGCGACACCGCACAGGCCACACTGCCGCTGATGCTTCTGAGCTTCATGAGCGAGTCGCGCCGCCTGGACAACACGCGGATGAAACGGGAGCTGCGGCTGCGTTTGCACTATCCGCAGGTGTTCGACGGATTGCTATAAAAATAATAGCTATAAGCGACCATTCGCTGATGGATAAGGCCTCTATTTACTGAGAATTTGAGTCCGTGGCTCGTAATGGGATGTAGCCTGGCCGCCAGCGTGGTCTGCTGGACTTTCACGTACGCGTCTGTCTTGCAGGTTACTGGCAAGAGTGACCGGAGCGCGACGGCGGGCTTACAGTGGAAGCTGACAGGCCCGCGGCCAGCCCCTGACCCTCGGTGCACCGCCGGGCCCCACGGAGCCTGAACATGGACTTTGGCTTTTCTCCTCGCATTCAGCATCTGCAGGCACAGGTGCAGCGCTTCATGGACGACCTGGTGCTGCCGTCCAACCGCGACTGGCAGCGTTACGCCGACGCCGGCTACTACCCCAGCGACGTGGTCGAACCACTGAAAGTGCAGGCGCGCGCCGCTGGCTTGTGGAACCTGTTCCTGCCCGACCTGCGTGATCACGAGCCCGGCCTGCGCCTCTCCAACATGGAGTACGCGCCGCTGGCCGAGATCATGGGCCGCGTGCCGTGGGCGTCCGAGGTGTTCAACTGCAGCGCGCCCGACACCGGCAATGTCGAACTGCTGCACCTGGCCGCCACGCCGGATCAGGCGCGCCAGTGGATGAATCCGCTGCTCGACGGCACCATCCGCTCGTGCTTTGCGATGTCCGAGCCCGACGTGGCCTCGTCCGACGCCACCAATATCTGCACCCGCATCCAGCGCGACGGCGATGACTACGTGATCAACGGCCGCAAGTGGTTCATCACCGGTGCCCTGCACCCGGCCTGCCGGCTGGCCATCGTGATGGGTGTGTCGAACGACGCACCCGATGCGCCGGCGCACCAGCGCCACAGCATGATCCTGGTGCCGATGGACGCGCCCGGCGTGGAAATCGTGCGCAACATGCCGGTGATGGCGCACCTGGCCATCGACGGCCACTGCGAGATGGTGTTCAAAAACGTGCGCGTGCCGGCGGCCAATCTGCTGGGTGCCGAGGGCGGCGGTTTCGCGCTGGCGCAGGCCCGGCTGGGGCCGGGGCGCGTGCACCACTGCATGCGCACCATCGGCCAGTGCGAGTTGGCGCTGGAGCTGATGTGTGAGCGGGCGCTGGAGCGCATGGCCTTCGGCCGGCACCTGTCGGACTTTGCCAACGTGCAGGACTGGATCGGCCACAGCCGCGTGGAGATCGACCAGGCGCGCCTGCTGGTGCTGCGCGCCGCGTGGCTCATGGACCAGCAGGGCAACGCCGCGGCACGCGTGGACGTGTCGGCGATCAAGCTGGTGGCGGCGCAGCTGCAGACCCGGGTGCTCGACCGCGCGATGCAGATCTTCGGCGCCATCGGCCTGACGCCCGACACGCCGCTGGCCGCGCTGTGGAGCTGGGGCCGCGCCCTGCGTTTCCTGGACGGCCCGGACGAGGTGCACCTGCGCACCGTGGCGCGGCATGAACTGGCCCGCACCAAAACCCACCTGGGCGCCAACGTGCTGCACCTGAACCGCTGGATGCCGCCGGAGACCGTCAGCGACCTGGGCTGACTGGCGCCGTGGCTGACGGGTCGGCCGCGGTGCGGTTGCGCCCGCACGCTCTCACGGTGACTCGGAAATGGAGCCAGCGCCGGCGTTGCTTGGCAGACTGTTTTTGAATAATGCTTTTCCAGCATGAAATTGTCTGCCTCCCGGTTCCGCGGCTATCGGCAAACTGGTATCGTCGTTTTCAGGTCGGTGGGCGAAGACCTCAGGTGAAGGCCTGATGCCCGACGCGG
>JAABQG010000077.1 GCA_011391595.1 Hydrogenophaga sp. | reverse complement strand
CCGCGATGCGGTCGCCCTTCTTCACGCCCAGCTTGTGCTGCAGCCAGGCGCAGAACGCGCCCGAGAGGCGGTCCACCTCGGCGTAGGTGAGCGTCTGGCCGAACGAGCGGAACGCGGGCTTGTCCGCGTAGCGCTGCATGGCGTCGTCGAGCAGATGGACGACGGACGGCCAGGCGTCGGCATTGATGGTCTCGGGGATGCCGTTTTCGCGGTAGGTGGCGAGCCAGGGTTGGGTGTTCATGCTTGGGTTCTCCCGATGAAAAAGGGCTTCACTTTACTTGGTCACGATCTGGAAGGTGCCCGCCGACTTGTCGATCAGGCTGAAAAAGCGCACCAGGTCGATCTTGCTGCCGTCGACCTTCAGGTCGTCGCTGAGCAGGGTGTCTTTCACGCCGGCGGTGCCGGCCATCATCTTGATGAAGATCGGCTTGGTCAGCGTCAGCGTGGCATTGGCGGCCGCATCCGGCGGCGCCTTCTTGAAGTGCAGCACGGCGTTTTCGATCCACAGCACGTAGGAAGCCTTCTGGTCGGTCAGCACCAGGTTGACCTTCAGGTCCTTGCCCTCGGCGTCGGGGCCGTTCAGGCCGGCGGCCATCGCCTCCAGGAAACGCTCGATCGGCGTCTGCTGCAGCATGTCGATCAGGAACGAACGGTCCACACCTTTCTTGGGCGGACCTTCGCGCAGCTCCATGGCGGCGGTCAGGTAGCTGTTGCGCCAGGTGGCGGCCTCGGACATATAGCCCATCTGGTCATAGGTGCGCGCCAGCAGCGCCTTGGCGGCCTTGTTGTCGGGGGCGCCGAAGACGGCGTGGTTGAGCAGCTCGGCCGCCCAGCGGAAGTCGCCCTTGTCGAAAGCCGCCTGCGCGGCCGTCACGGCCTTGTCGGGGCCACCGAGCAGCTCCAGGTAGCGCTTGGCGGATTCCTGCGGTGGCAATGGGTTCAGGTTGGCCGGGTTGCCGTCGTAGGCGCCGAGATAGAGCTGGTAGACCGCCTTCACGTTGTGGCGCAGGTCGCCGTAGTAGCCGCGGGTGTTGGGGTAGGACGCCAGCGACTTGGGCAGCTTGACCAGGTCGGCGATCTCGCGCGGGGTGTGGCCGGCGTTGGCCAGGCGCACGGTCTGGTCATGGGTGTACTTGTACACGTCGCGGTTCTTGGTGATGAACTCGCGGATGCGGGCCTGGCCCCAGACCGGCCAGTTGTGCTGGCCCACATAGACCTCGGCGTCGCCGAGCTGGTCCAGGGCTTCCTGCATGTAGGTCGACCAGCGCAGCGCGTCACGCGCCTTGGCGCCACGCACCGGCAGCAGGTTGTGCATGGTCTGCGCCAGGTTCTCGGCGCCGCCGTAGACCTTGTATTCGGGGACGGAGAAGGTCATTTCCGCCGGCGCCTCGGCGCCCGGCACGTTGTGGAAGACGAAGCGCACGCCGTCCAGCGTCAACTCCTGCGTGGGTTTGGTGATGAGCTGGGTCGGCTCCAGAATGCCGATGGCCCCATAGGACACGTTCTTTCCCAGGCCGGTGTCGACGATGCCCTTCGGGCCAGGTGTGAGGTTCTTGCCGAACTGGTACATCGAACGGCGCGCCATGGCGGTGCCGACCAGGATGTTCTCGCTGGTGGCTTCCTCGATGAAGCCCTCGGACGCGATCACCGGAATCTTGCGCTCGGCCACTTCCTGCGCGCTGGCCACCCCGAGCGCGCCGCCGAAGTGGTCGGCGTGGCTGTGGGTGAAAACGATGGCGGTCACCGGTTTGTTGCCCAGGTGCTTGCGGGCAAAGGCCAGGGCCGCGGCCGAGCTCTCGCGCGAGGTCAGGGCGTCCACCACGATCCAGCCGGTCTTGCCGTCGATCAGCGTGATGTTGGAGATGTCGAAGCCGCGCAGCTGATGTACGCCGTCGCGCACCTTGTACAGGCCCACGCCCTTGTTCAGCGTGGCATGGCGCCACAGGCTCGGGTTGACGGTGGCTGGCGGCTTGCCGTCGATGAACTTGTAGGCGTCGAAGTCGATCAGCACCGTGGTGCCGTCGGCCGCGAGGATCTTGCCTTCGGGCGCGGCGATGAAGCCGCGTTTGGCGTCCTCGAAGTCCTGCGGATCGGCCAGGTTCAGCTCCTGGGCGATCAGTTCATTGGCCTTTTGCGTAGCCACTTCGGCGTCGCCGGCGGCGCCGCCGACGCCCGCGTTCTTGCCGCAGCCGGTGAGGGCCAGCAGGGTGATGAGCAGCGCGCTGCCCAGGGTCGTGTTCATGGTCTTGTTCATGGGAGTCTCCTGGAATGGTTGAAGTTGTTGGAAGGCGTTCAGGCGTGGGAACGCAGCAGGTCAGCCAGCTTTTCGCCGATCATGATGCTGGGGGCATTGGTGTTTCCACCGATGAGGGTCGGCATGATGGACGCATCGGCGACACGCAGGCCCTGCACGCCGCGCACGCGCAGCTGGGCGTCGACCACGGCCATGGGGTCGCTGTCGGGACCCATCTTGCAGGTGCCGACCGGGTGGTACTGGGTGTCGGCGCGGTTGCGGATGTCCTGCGCCATGCCGGCCGGATCGTCGATGCGCGCCGGGTAGAGCATCTTGCCGCGGATTGGGTCGAAGGGTTTCGATTCCATGATGCGCTGCTGCATCTGGCCGCCCTTGACCAGCACCGGAAGGTCACGTTCGTCGGACAGGAATTTCGGGTCGATCAGCGGGGCGACGTGGGGGTCGGTGCTGGCCAGGCTGACGGTGCCGCGGCTGTGCGGGCGCAACAGGTCGACGTGGCAGGAAATGCCATGGCCCAGGTGCATCTTGCGCGCATGGTCGTCCACGATGCCGAGCACGAAGACCAGTTGCAGGTCGGGCATGGGAACTTCAGGCGAGGAGCGGAAGAAGGCGCCACAGGTGGCGATGGCGCTGGTGACCAGGCCGGTGCGCTTGTTCTTCCATTCCAGCATCGCGCCGGTGACCCTGGCCGAGCCGCGCAGCGACACGCCGAAGGTGTCGGTGTGGCTGGGCACGCGCCAGGTCTGCACGTAGTCGATATGGTCCTGCAGGTTGCGGCCCACACCGGGTAGGTCAAGCGCCACCGGGATGCCGAGCTTCTGTAGGTCGGCTGCCATGCCGATGCCCGAAAGCTGCAGCAGCTGCGGTGAGCCGAAGGCGCCGGCGCAAAGGATCACTTCCCGCCGTGCCTGCACGGTCTGCAAGGCACCGCCCTGGTGGTAGGCCACGCCGGTGGCCCGGCGGCCGTCCATCGTCACCTTCGCGGAGACGGCGTGGGTGCTGACCTTGAGGTTGGGCCGCGACAGGTTGGGCGTGAGGAAAGCCTTGGCCGCGCTGCAACGCTCGCCGTTCTTGTGTGTGACCTGGTACTGGAACGCGCCGGCCTGCTCCGCACCGTTGTAGTCCGGATTCAAAGCGATGCCGTTGGCTGCGGCGGCTTGCAGGAACAGCTCGTTCACGGGGCTCTGGTGCTGCTGATAGGTCACGTTCAGCGGACCGCCCTGGCCGTGAAAGCCATCCTGGAACTGCTCGTTGTGTTCCGAGCGCTTGAACAGCGGCAGCACCTCGTCGTACGACCAGCCGGGATTGCCCAGCGAAGCCCAGTGGTCGTAGTCCCACGGGTTGCCGCGCACGTACAGCATGGCATTGATGGAGCTGGAGCCGCCCAGCGTCTTGCCGCGCGGCTGGTAACCCCGGCGGCCGTTGAGGCCGGGCTGGGGCACGGTCTCGTAGGCGTAGTTGTTGATCTTCGTGGGCACCATCGCCACCACGCCGGCCGGCGCGTGGATCAGCACGCTCTTGTCCGGACCGCCGGCCTCCAGCAGGCAGACGGTCACGTTCGGGTCCTCGCTCAGGCGCGCGGCCAGCACGCAGCCGGCCGAGCCGGCGCCGACGATGACGTAGTCAAAGGTTTGGGGGTCCATGTTTTGTCTCCAGGTGGGAAACGCCTTCTGCGAGGCGCATTGCCGGATGATCCGATTCCCGGTACTATTTGTCCAATGCATTAGAAGCATTGATTCGATAATTTGGACTCATACATGGAACTCCGCCAGTTGCGCCACCTCATCGCCGTGGTCGAACACGGCAGTTTCAGCCGTGCCGCCGAGGCGGTGCACCTGACCCAGCCTGCCCTGTCGCGCAGCATTCAGGCGCTGGAGTCAGAAGTCGGCGCGGCGGTGCTGGAGCGCAACCGGGGTGCCATCGTGCCCACCGACATCGGCCAGCTGTTGCTCACGCATGCCCGCCTGCTCGACACCGTCACCCGCGACCTGGACCGCGACATCGCGCTGACCCGCGGTCTGGAGCTGGGCGAGCTTCGCATCGGCGTGGGGCCTTACGGTGGCTCGGCGCTGGTGGGCCCGCCCATCGGCCAGCTCAATTTCGCCCACCCGGGCCTGCGCCTGAAGACCATCCTGGCCCCCTGGCAGGAATTGCCCGACCGCGCCCGGGCCCGCGATGTCGACCTCATCGTGGTTGAACTCAGCCAGGTGCAGCAGATGGAAGACTTTGCCGTTCAGGGCCTCACCGAGCACGCCATGGTGCCGGTCTGCCATCCCCGGCACCCGCTGACCGGCATGGCCTCGCCGACACTGGACGACGTCTTCAGCTACCCGTTGGCCGGGCCCAGCCTCACCCCGGCGTTGACCGCCGTTCTACAGAAGCTGATCCCCGCCAGCCTGCGCGCCCAGCAGAAAAAGCGCGGTCTGCTGGCGGTGGAGTGTGACCTGTCGGGCATGCTCAAGGACGTGCTGCGCAACAGCCACGCGATTTCGCTGATGCCGGCCTTCATGGTGGCCGCGGAAGTGGCGGCGGGGCAACTGGTGTGCGTGCCCGGCGTCGAGCTGGGCCTGCGCGTGCGTTTTGGCTGCGCCTGGCTCAAGGCCCGCACCCTGTCGCCCGTCGCCACGCGCTTCATGGAACTGCTGGCCGCGCATGACCGCTGCCTGGCGGCGCAGGCTGTCCCTGCGCCCTGAGGGGCTGGCTATTGCCACCTGCCCGACGCAACCGGGGGCATCCAGAAGTCTTTTTCACAAGAAATCCGGCTTTCCCCAGCGTCAACCTGCCATAAGTCGCTATCGATTGTGAAGCGTCACCGGGCCCGCTGCGCCTCGCGCCGCGCCATCCACAGCGTCGCCGCGCTGATGATCACCCCGCCCAGCAGGGTGCTGAAGGTGGGCAGGTCGCTGAAGAACAGCCAGCCCATCGCCGCCGACCAGATCAGGTCCAGGAACTTGACCGATTGGGTGGCCGAGATGTCCGCCACTCGGTAGGAGCGCGTCAGGAAAAAATGCCCGGCGCTGCCCAGCACCCCGCAGACCGCAAAGCCCGCCCACTCCCATGCCGTGGGCGCCTGCCAGTTCGGCAGCGCCAGCGGCAGGCTGAACAGCGTCACCGTGATCGCCTGCCAGACCAGGATGGTGCCGGTGGTCTCGTAGCGGGTGAGCGCCTTGGTGACCAGGAAGGACGCCGCGAACAGCGGCGCCGAGCCCAGCATCACCAGGTGCCAGAGCCCGCCGCCGCCCTGGCCGATCGACAGCTTCGGACCCACCACGATCATCACGCCCGCAAAGCCCAGCGCGGTGGCCATCCAGCGCTCCCAGTGCATCGGCTCCTTGAAGAACAGCCAGGCGCCGATCATGATGAAGATCGGTCCGGTGAAGCCGATGGCCGTCATGTCAGCCAGTGGAATGCGCGGCAACGCGATGAACCACAGGCACAGCCCGGCCGTGTGCAGCGCGCCGCGCGTGAACTGCCCGCCGATGTGCTTGGGCCGGTAGGCCGCCAGGCCGTGGCGCGCCACCAGCGGCAGCAGCACCAGCAGCCCGAACAGGTAGCGCAGGAACTGCGCCTGGAACGGATCGATGTGCAGCGCCAGCGCGCGCATCAGCGCATTGAGCACGCTGAAGGTCAGCCCTGCGCCCGCCGACCATAGCAGCCCGCGCGTGGTGGGCGGCAGGTGCGCCGTGCGGCTGTGAATGGCGTCGTGCGCCCGCCGCAAGAGTCCCGCCGGGCGATGGGGGCGGTTCATGCGGTTGTGCCTTCAGGGCACCGGCTTGCCTGACGGTGGCCTGAAGAACATCGGGTGGTGCCGCGCCACCACGGGGCCGGCGAAGTCCCAGGCCAGGCATTTGCCCAGATGGTGGGGCGCTCGCGACGGGTCGGCGGGCTCGGCCTCGTCGGGCAGGGTCTGGTAGGCGGCCGTGGCCATGTTGAACAGCAGCTCGCGCAGGTGCGCGCAGCCCTGCACGCCGCCCAGGTGCGTCTCGATCGCCTTGCGCCAGCCCGGGCCCATGGTGGCGCCGACCATGCGATGCATCGGCGCCTGCGCCTGTGGGCATTCGGGGTGCGGCACATCGTCCATGGCCACCGCGATGTCGCGCACCGTGAAGGCGCGGTCGATGGTGACGCGGATGATCAGGCCGTGGATGGCCTCGCCCGGCTGCCAGACGCCATCCCCCGGGATCTCGAACGGAACGCTCTTGGTGTCGCGCAGTTCGCCCTCGATGTCCCACAGGCCGTCGTCGCGACGGTAGCCGTTGAACACGGTGGTGCGGGTGTGATGGGGCGTGCGGGGCGCGGGCGGCGGAAGCGGCAAGACGGACTCCTCTCCTGGGCAGGACGGTCAAAGGGGGATCGGCAAAGAAGTGATTGTCCCGGATGGCGCGCAAAAGCGCTGTCGCGTGGGGGCTAAGGGATCAGGTTCATCGCCATCGGGATCGACAATAAGGCCATGGAGAACCACGATGGTCAGCACACCGATCCAGGCAACCGACGAAATCACAATCCCTGGTCCAGTAAGCGAGGTATGGCCGGTGCTGGCGGACGTCGCCGGCTATCCGCGCTGGTGGCCGAAGTCGCTCGGCATCCGTGTCGTCGGCGCTGGCATGGACCTGGTCGGCACCGAAGTGGAAATGCGCCCGTCCGACGGACGGCCTTTTCGATGCCGGGTCGAGGCGGTGGATAGGCCCAGCCGCATCCGGATGCGCTACGTCGGGGGCTTGATCGAGGGCGTCGGCGAGTGGCGGCTGGAGCCGCTGGGCCAGCAGACCCGGGTGAGCTACCGGCTCGACGCCCGGGCGAACGGCTGGCTGGTGTTCTGCCTGGGCAAGCTGATGAATCTGGCGGCCGTGCATTCCCGGTCCATGCGGGAGGTCCTGAAAAGCCTCAGGCATGTGCTGGATCAAAAACAGCCGGGCACGAACGTGGGACAGTAGTAGCGCTGTTCAACCCATCATTGCACCGGGCCTGCGCGGGAAACGGATCAGGCGGGTACACCCCAATGCCAGACTTCTCACGGCCATGACCAAGAAACCCCTTCTATTTGGCACGCTGGTTCTGGCGGCACTGGTGGTCGTCGTTGCCGCCGTGTACCCGCTGCAGATCGGGCGTGCCTACGGCCGCATCGCGGGCCAGAGCCAGCTCATCACGCTGGGCAGCGAACGTGTCGAATACGTGGAGGGCGGCGCGGGCTCGCCGGTGCTCGTGGTCCACGGCAGTGGCGGGGGCTTCGACCAGGGGGCGCTGATCGCCGGCGCCGTGATCGGGGACGGCTTTCACTGGATCGCGCCGTCGCGCTTCGGCTACCTGCGCTCGACGATATCGGCCGGTGCGACTTTTGAAACCCAGGCCGACGCCTATGCCCGCCTGCTGGACCATCTGGGCATCCGTCGCGCGGCGGTGGTCGCGTTGTCGCAGGGCGGGCCTTCGGCGCTGTTCTTCGCGCTGAAATACCCCGAGCGGGTGCAGTCGCTGGTGCTGCTGTCGTGTGGCGTGGCGTCGTCCACCGACCCCCAGCAAGCCGAAGCGAACCGTTCGGGCGACCGGCTGACGATGATTTTCAAGTATGACTTCGCCTACTGGGGCGTCAGTACCGCGCTGCGCAAGCCGCTCATGAACCTCATGGGTGCCAGCGACGAGGTCATCTCGGGCCTCGCTCCCGGGCAACGGCAGGTCGTGGACCAGGTCATCGACTTCATGAACCCTGTCGAGCCGCGCTACGCCGGGGTCGCGCTGGACAACCGCGCGGCCATGCCCAACGAGCGCATTGCGGCCATTCGAGCGCCCACGCTGATCTTTCATGCCACGGATGACACGCTGCAGCTTTACCGCAACGCGGAGTTCGCGGCCGCTACCATTCCCGGTGCTCGGCTGCGTCGCTTCGAGCGCGGCGGGCATTTGCTGATTGCGGTGGAGCAGCCGCGCATCCGCGCCGAGGTGCAGGCCTTCATTCACGCCCATTCGGCACAACAGGGCGAGCAACAAGCATTTGGCCCTGGAAAGTAACAAGGAAACAAGAGCCCATGACTGTGACCTTCACCCTGCGAAACGAAACCCCAGCCGACATCGGCGCGATCACCGAGGTGACCATGGCCGCCTTCGAGACCCTGGCGATCAGCCAGCAGACGGAGCATTTCATCGTCACGGCCCTGCGCGCGGCCGGAGCGCTCACGGTGTCGCTGGTGGCCGAGGCCGGGGGCCGGGTGATCGGGCATATCGCGTTTTCGCCAGTGGTGCTTTCGGACGGCACGCCGGCCTGGTACGGTCTGGGCCCGGTGTCGGTGTTGCCGCAGTTCCAGCGGCAGGGCGTGGGCAAGGCGCTGATTCGGGAAGGCCTGGGGCGGCTGAAAGCCATGGGCGCGCAGGGCTGCTGTCTGGTCGGGCACCCGGGCTACTACCAGCAGTTCGGCTTCCGCAATGCGCCGAAGCTGGTGCTGGAGGGTGTGCCGCCAGAGGTCTTTTTCGCGCTGTCGTTTGATGGGCACCTGCCGCGCGGCACGGTGATGTTCCACGAAGCATTCCGCGCGGATGGTTCCGGGACCCCTGCGACGGATGGCGCAGCCTCGGCCGCTTCGTAGCGTTGAAACCCGACAGGAGGCGACCCATGCACAGACGGCTTTTTTCCCTGCCCCTGGTCGCATCCCTGCTGACGGCTGCGTTGCTGGGCGCGTGCGCGGGCTCGGCCACGACCCGGGTCACCATCACGCCACCGGACCAGGCACCGGTCTGCCAGCCGCAGGCGGCCCTGAAGGCATCGGTGTACTGGCGCGCCCAGTGGCGCGCGGACCAGAAAGACGTGCCCGAGCGTGAAGCGGCTGCGGCGCAGGGCATCACCCGTTTCTTTGCCGATGGCGGCTGCTTTCGGTCGGCGGTGGTGGCCCGCGTGGAAGCTGGCCGTTCCGATTTCTCCGTCCCCGCAGGCGCAGACCTGCTGATCGTTTTGACCGTGCGGGAGCTGGGCCCCACGGTCAAGCTGCTGTCGTCAGCCGCCCTCGTCGAAGGCGGCACGGAGGCCGTGGTGGACGTGGCGGTGTACCGGCCGGGGCGGCGCGAACCGGATCGCGAGTTCTCGATTCGCTGGCAGGACGGTGGCCCGGGTGTGGTGAAAGGGGTGCAGACGCTGCCATCCGACATGGCGGCGGCTTTGAAGGCGGGTTTGCTGACCCGCCAAGGCCAGTAGCGCCGCCTGACGTGGCCGAAGGCGGCTTGAGGCGGCTGTTCAGTCGGAAATATGAAAAAAAATGACCAGAAGCCAGCGTGCTTTGGTCATTGTTTGCTATGAATAGCGTATTAATTCAGGCGTCTTCGGACACCGGCACACAGCTGCAGAACAGGTTTCGGTCGCCGTAGACGTTGTCCACGCGGCCGATCGGCGGCCAGTATTTCACCGCAACCTGCGCCTGCTTGCGGCCGGCCGTGGCAGCGCCGATATCGCGTGCGTAAGGGCGCGTCCACTCCGCAGTCATCAGGCTTTCGGCGGTGTGGGGGGCGTGTTTGAGCGGGTTGTTGTCCTGCGGCCAGACGCCGTTTTCAATCTGGCGAATTTCCTGCCGGATGGCGATCATGGCGTCGATGAAACGGTCAAGTTCCTCCAGCGTTTCGCTTTCGGTGGGCTCGACCATCAGCGTGTTGGGCACGGGAAAGCTCAGCGTGGGCGCGTGGAAACCGTAGTCCATCAGGCGCTTGGCGACGTCCTCGGCCATCACGCCGCTGGTGTCCTTCAGGCCGCGCAGGTCCAGGATGCATTCATGGGCGACATGGCCGTTTTCGCTGGCGTACAGCGTGGGGTAGTGGTCTTTCAGCCGCTTGCTGATGTAGTTGGCGGCCAGGATGGCAGCTTCGGTGGCGTGTTTCAAGCCTTGCGCGCCCATCATGCGACAGTACATCCAGGAAATAGGCAGCACAGCGGCGTTGCCAAGTGGCGCGGCGCTGACCGCCCCCACGCCGCCCTCTACGCCGCCCGTCGCGTGACCGGGCAGAAAGGGAACAAGGTCTTCGACCACGCACACCGGGCCGACGCCCGGGCCGCCACCGCCGTGCGGGATGCAGAAGGTCTTGTGCAGGTTCAGGTGGCTCACGTCGCCGCCGAATTCGCCCGGGGCGGCCACGCCGACCAGCGCATTCATGTTCGCGCCGTCCACATACACGCGCCCGCCGTGCTGGTGGACCAGCGCGCACAGTTCCTTGACCGTGGTCTCGAACACGCCGTGCGTGCTGGGGTAAGTGATCATCACGGCGGCCAGGTTCGCGCTGTGCTGCTCGCATCGGGCCTGCAGGTCGGCCATGTCCACGTTGCCGCTCTCGTCGCACTTGGTGACGACCACCTGCAGGCCGGCCATCTGCGCGCTGGCCGGGTTGGTGCCGTGGGCAGACGAGGGGATCAGGCAGATGTCTCGATGGGTGTCCCCGCGCGAGGCATGCCAGGCCTGGATGGCCAGCAGTCCGGCGTACTCGCCCTGGCTGCCGGCGTTGGGCTGCAGGCTGATGCCGGCATAGCCCGTGGCCTGGCACAGCCAGGCGCGCAACTGCTCGTCCAGTTCGCGGTAGCCCTGCAACTGCTCGGCCGGCGCGAAGGGGTGGATGTTGGCGAACTCCGGCCAGGTGATGGGAATCATCTCGCTGGTGGCATTGAGCTTCATGGTGCAGCTGCCCAGCGGGATCATGCTGCGGTCCAACGCCAGATCCTTGTCGGACAGCGCGCGGATGTAGCGCAGCATGCCGGTCTCCGAGTGGTGGCGGTTGAACACCGGGTGTGTCAGGAAGGCGCTGGTGCGGCGCAGGCCGGCGGGGATCAGCGGCTCGATGCCTTGCTCGAACGCCTCGAAGCTCGGCAGCGCCTGGCCGTCTCTTGCGAAGACCGACCAGAGCAGGGTGATGTCGTCGCGGGTGGTGGTTTCGTCGAGCGAGATGCTGAGCGTGTCGGCACTCGCGGCGCGCAGGTTACAACCCTCGCTGATGGCCGCGGCCATCAGCGCGTCGCGGCGCGTGCCGACGCTGACCTGCACGGTATCGAACGCGGTGTCGTGCAGCAGGGCGTAGCCGAGCGACTGCAGGCCGGACGCGAGGACGGCAGTGCAGGCCGCCACGCGCTGCGCGATGCGCTGGAGGCCCTGCGGGCCGTGGTAAACCGCGTACATGCTGGCGATCACGGCCGGCAGCACCTGCGCGGTGCAGATGTTGGAGGTGGCTTTCTCGCGGCGGATGTGCTGCTCACGCGTCTGCAGCGCCAGTCGGTAGGCGGGGTTGCCATGCGCGTCCACGCTCACGCCCACCAGGCGCCCCGGCAATGAGCGCTTGAAGGCGTCGCGGCAGGCCATGTAGGCCGCGTGCGGGCCACCGGCGCCCATCGGCATGCCAAAGCGCTGTGTGGTGCCGATGGCGATGTCGGCGCCGAACTCGCCCGGTGGCACCAGCAGGGTCAGCGCCAGCAGGTCCGCGGCGACGATGACCACGCCGCCACCGGCATGCACGCCATCGGCGATCGGCCGCAGGTCGCGCAACTGGCCGTTCACGCCAGGGTATTGCAGCAGCACGGCGAAGGCGGGCGCAGCGGCCAGTGCGTCGCCCACCTGTGTGGCGTGCACGACGTCCACGGTGATCCCCAGGGGCCGGGCACGGGTCTGTACCACTTCCAGGGTTTGTGGCAGCACGTCGTGCGCGACGATGAAGCGGGCGGACTTGCTCTTGCCCACGCGGGCGGCCAGCGTCATGGCTTCGGCGGCGGCGGTGGCCTCGTCCAGCATCGAGGCGTTGGCGATGTCCATGCCGGTGAGGTCGGTCAC
>JAABQG010000076.1 GCA_011391595.1 Hydrogenophaga sp. | reverse complement strand
ATCCAGCCCGGTAGCTGGTCAAACGGCGTCCCCACCAGGATGGTGTACACCTCGAACTTGGCCAGCACCGCCAGGGCCGGCGCCGTGAAGTAGAGCAGGAAGATGAAGAACAGCGACCAGCTCACCGACTGACGCGCCTCTCTCACCGAAGGCACGGTGTAGTAGCGCATCAGGATGTGCGGCAGGGCCGCCGTGCCGATCATCAGGCAGAACACCAGCGCCATGAAGTTCTTGCGCGAGATGTCGCTGGCGGCTTCGTCCTTGCCCGGGAAAGGCGTGGCATGGCGGATCGGTGGCGCAGAACGGGCTGCATTGCCGACCCGGGCGGCGGTGTAAGCGGCCCGGGCTGCCGTCTCATCCTTGGGCAGTGCGGCCAGGGCCGCTTCGGCCGCCTTGATCTCGGCCACCGGGCCGTTGGCCGCCTTCAGGTCGTCCACCTTTTTCTGCGCAGCGGCCTTGTCCGCGGCCATGGCAGCAGGCACGTCCTTGAGCTTCTCGACCGCCGCGTCGGAGCGCGCCTTGAAGATGCCGCGAACTTCCAGTTCCTTGGGGTCCTTGATCAGCTGTTCTTCCTTGGCCGTGACCTTCTCCAGGGTGAAGCCGTAAACCGCCTGGGGAATCGGCACTCCGGTGTGCTTGACCGACAGCCAGACCACCGGCAGCATGTAGGCGATGATCAGGATCACGTACTGGGCCACCTGGGTCCAGGTCACGGCACGCATGCCGCCCAGGAACGAACAGACCAGGATGCCGGCCAGGCCGGCGAAAATGCCGACCTCGAAGGCCAACCCGGTCAGGCGCGCCGTGATCAGGCCGACGCCGTAAATCTGGGCCACCACGTAGGTGAAGGAACACAGGATGGCGGCGAACACGCCGATCAGGCGCGGCATGTTGCCCTCATACCGGGCGCCCAGAAAGTCAGGAATGGTGAACTGACCAAACTTGCGAAGGTAGGGCGCGAGGAAGAGCGCCACCAGAACGTAGCCGCCGGTCCAGCCCAGAATGAAGGCCAGGCCGCCAAAGCCGGTCAGGTACAGCGTGCCGGCCATGCCGATGAACGAGGCCGCTGACATCCAGTCCGCCCCGGTCGCCATGCCGTTGTACATGGCGGGCACACGGCGCCCGGCCACATAGTATTCGGCCGCATCGCTGGTCCGGCTCATCACGCCGATACCGGCATAGAGCAGCACCGTCGCTGCCAGGAACAGGTAGCCGATCCACGCCCGTGAGAGCCCCATCTGCTCCAGGACTGCCAGCACGAGCACGAAGGCAATGAAGCCCCCGGTGTACCAGCCATAAACCTTGTTCAGGCCCTTTTTAAAGTCGCTTTGCGACTGATTTGCAGCACCGCCGAACATGCCCATTATTCTTCTCCCTCGGCCACGCCGTATTCGTTGTCAAGGTTGTTCATGTAGCGCGCGTAGAACCAGATGATCAGGCAGTACACCACCAGCGCGCCCTGCGCAGCCACCCAGAACGAGAATGGCCAGCCGAAGAACTTGAAGGTCAGGGCCTTGGCGAAATACGCCAGGACGAAGGTCACGAAAAACCAGATTCCCAGAAGGATCCCGGTGATTCGCAGGTTTTTGCTCCAGTACTCCTGGTGCTTTGCTGTCAGTTGCATCGCTTGCTCCTCATTGTTAAAAAGAACCATCCCGAACCGAACCCGCCTTCTCTGGCCGGCACGGCTTGAAATGGGCCACCACCACTTCCCACCAACACTTTTCCGAAATGTCGCCTTACACCGGCCGCAGGCCGGTTTCACGCTCGAGCTGTGCCGCCACCTTGGGCTCGAAGCCTTTGAGGTGCCGGATCACCGCCTTGGCCTCGTCGGGTTGCTGCAACTCCACGTGCACCCGCGCCATCTGGTACCAGCCAAAGGGGCTCATCGGCTGCAGGCTTGTATTTCGCTTGAGGGCGGCCAGGGCTTCCGGCAAACGGCCCTGACGCACCAGCACCAGACCCAGGCCATACCACGCCCGGTCCATCTTTTCCTCGATCGCCAGCGCCGCGCGAAAGCCCTGCTCGGCCTCGTCCAGACGCCCCAGCGACTCGGCCACGAAGGCCAGATTGAACTGGGCGTTGGACAACTGCGGGGTCAGGTTGCGCACCTGTTCAAAATACCGGTAAGCGGTCCCCGATTCGCCCCGCTGCAAGGCCGCGTAGCCCAGGCTGTTGAGCGCATAGACGTCCTGCGGCGAGCGACGAAGAGTGTCCTCGAAGACCTCATTGGCGCGCGCCTGCAGTCCGAACAGCAACAGGATCTTGGCTTTCCAGGCCAGCAGGAAACGCTCGAACCGCCCCAGCGTGGGCGCCCCTGTTGCATGCCCCTGACCTGGATTCACTGACATGCGGCCGCTCCCATTTGCAGGCAAAGATCAATCTTCACCTTCACCACCAGCACCCAGGCAATCAGCAACCAGCTGGCAGCTGCCAGCGGAATGTGCTGGTCCAGGATCAGCTTCGGGCTGACCCGCCGGGTGATCCACAGGACCGGCTTGGCGGCAACGTCGAGCAGTTGCCAGAAAACGTTCGTGCTGCGCTTGGCGCCGGCCAGCAAACCCAGCAGGAAGCGCCCGATGATGAACATCAGCGACAACTCGATCAGGCTCTTCAAAATAACGACAAGCAACAACATCTATTTGGATTCTTTCCAGCGCGAAACCCGCAGTGGCTGCAATGTCGCGACCTCATCTGACCGAATCCTGACTCCCGTCTGAACGAATTCTTACGAAATTCATACAAACCCTCGAACACAATTTCACGCTATGGGATATCGGTCGCAGATGCCGCCCGCCTAGGGAAAGTCCTAGGTCGCCCTCTGCCCCAGGAAACAGCACCCCCTTGAGGCAGCTCAAGGTTTCGGAGCGGCCAGCCGATAGACTGGCCCGATGCCTCAAAACGCGACCAGCAACCCGCCACGCAAGCCTGACGCAACCCCTTCGGGTAGTCTGTTTGCCAACTTCCGGCAGGAACTCCTGCCGCACCCGCCCTTCGCCCAGATGGCACCGCAGGATGTGGACTTTTTCCTGTCCCACGCCCAGCAGCTCTACTTTGCGCCTGACGAAACGGTCCTGGAGCCCGCCTCAGGCGTGGTGTCGCAGCTTTTCTATATCCGCCAGGGCGCCGTCACCGGCACAAGGGGGCTGGCCGAGCAAATGGGGGGAGCGTTCGAGTATGAAGCCGGTGATCTGTTTCCGGTGAGCGCGGCCTTGGCAGGGCGCGCCGTGACGGCTTCCTACCGTGCCAGTGGCGACACCTTCGTGCTGTCCCTGCCGGTCGCGCACATGCAGGCTCTGGCGCAACGCAGTCCGGCCTTTGCCGAGTTTCTCAACCTGCGGACCACCAAGTTTCTGGAACTCTCGCGCAAGGCCTTGCAGGCCGCCTATGCCTCGCATTCGCTGACGGCGCAGTCGCTGGATAAGGCGCTTGGCGACCTGGTGGACAAAGCCCCCGTCGCTTGCGCCCCCGACACCCCGCTGCGTGAGGCCTTGCAGGCCATGCACCACAAACGCATTGGTTCGATCCTGGTGACCGATCCGGCTGGGCAGCCGATCGGCATCCTGACGCGTTACGACATCCTGGGTCGCATCACGCTGGCCCAGGTACCGCTGGATGCACCGATTTCCCAAGTCATGGTTCATCCCGTGCTCACACTGACAGCGGACCATACGGCACAGGATGCGGCGCTGCTGATGTCCCAGCACGGCATGCGCCACGTGCCGGTCACGCGCAATGGCGTTGCGGTGGGCATGGTGTCGGAGCGCGACCTGTTTGCCATGCAAAAACAGAGCCTGAAGAACGTCAGCACGGCGATCCGTGCCGCGCCGGACATCGACGCCCTCAAGCGGGCTGCCCAGGACATTCGCCGACTGGCGCGCAGCCTGCTTGGCCAGGGCGTGCAGGCGCGTCAGCTCACCTCGCTGATCAGCCACCTGAACGACGTACTGACCGAGCGCCTGCTTCAGATCAAGGCCAGCGAACATGGTGTGGACCTCAACCGGCTGTGCTGGCTGTCACTGGGCTCGGAAGGCCGGGACGAGCAAACCATCGCCACCGACCAGGACAACGCCCTGATCCTGCCCGACGACACGCCTGCCGAATCGCGTGAATTGATCCGGGCTTTTGCCCGCGAGGTGAATCTGGCGCTGGATGCCTGCGGCTACCCGCTGTGCCACGGCGGCATCATGGCCGGTGAAGCCGCCTGCTGCCTGACCTTGGCGGAATGGCGTGAGCGCTTCCGACAATGGATTGCACAGGGTTCACCTCAAGACCTGCTGAACGCCAGCATCTATTTTGATTTCCGCGCCCTGGCCGGCGACGCATCGCTGGCGCAGGCTTTGCGCCAGGAGGTCGTCCAGACGGCCCGGCAAACCCCGCGCTTCCTCAAGCAGATGGCACTGAACGCACTCACCCGCAGCGTCCCACTGAACTGGCGGGGCGCCGTCGATACCGATGCCCAGGGCACCGTGGACCTGAAACTGCAAGGCACCGCAATTTTTGTGGATGCTGCGCGCATCTACAGCCTGGCGCATGGCATCGACCAGACCAATACCCGAATGCGGCTGGAGGCGATCGGGCCGCTCCTGAAACTCGCTGACACAGAATTTGGTGCCTGGGTGGGCGGCTTCGAGTTCCTGCAGATGCTGCGTCTGCGCATCCAGCTCGACGATGAAGCGCTCCCGGATGCGCCGAATCGTATCGTCGTGGCCACCCTCAACGACATCGACCGCCGCATCCTGCGTGAATCATTTCGCGTGGCGCGGCAGTTGCAGCAGCGCCTGCAGCTGGACTACCAGCGTTAGACCACCATGGGCTGGCTGAATCGTTTGCAGGGCCGGTTTGCACGCGGCGCGCCAGTGGACGAAGCGCGCTGGGTGATGTTGGACGTGGAGACCAGCGGCCTCGATATCCGGCGCGACCGCCTGCTGGCGATTGCTGCCATTGCCCTGCGGGTGGACTGGTCCACCCGGACACTGAGCGTGGATCTGGGTGACAGTTTCGAAGTGGTCGTGCGGCAGGACGAGACCTCCACCAAGGACAACATCCTCCTGCACGGCATCGGCGCGCAGAAGCAGCGTGATGGACAGGATCCCGTCATCGCGCTGCGCGCCTTTGCCGACTATGCAGGCAACGCCCCCTTGCTGGCCTTTCATGCCGCATTCGACCAAGCCATGATCGGCCGGTACGCGCGCGAGCACCTGGGCGCGGATCTGCCCAACCCGTGGCTGGACATCGACCATCTGTGCGCGGTCACTTACGAGAAGGTGCGCGCCCGTGCGCTCGACGACTGGATGAGCCATTTCGGGATCACCTGCGCGGTACGCCACCAGGCGGCTGCCGACACCCTGGCTGAATGCGAACTCCTGCAGCGCATCTGGCCGAAAGTGGCCCCCCAATGCGCGAACTGGCGCGATGTGCAGCGCCTGGCCGCGCAACACCGCTGGCTCGCGCGGGCCGGCTGAACCCAGCGCCTCAGCGCGGGGCTGTTCGGGACACGCCCACACCGATGCGTGACACCGAGTCCCACCCGCCGCCCTGAAACCACGGATCGCCCAGCAGGTACGCGCGCAGCATGGGCAGGGCATCGAAGCCCCAGAACACCTTGCCGTCCACCACGAACGAAGGCACACCGAACAGCCCCAAGGCCAGCGCCGCTGCGGTGTGCGCCTTCAGACCCTCCTTGACAGCCGGATCGTCAACCGGCCGCGCCGGAGCGAGCAGAGCGGTCAGCGCTTGCAAGCGCGCCGGGTCCACGGCTTCCCCGCCACCCTGCCAGACATGGCGAAAGATGGTTTCGCAGACGTAGCGATTCGGCTCATGGCGCGCGTCACAGGCCACGGCGAGTCGCAGCAAGGCCAAGGGGTTGAACGGGTGGCTGACGGGCATCTGCAGGTCAACGCCCTGGCTGTGGGCCAACCACAGGACCTGCCGGTAGGTCCAGTCGCGTTTGGGCGCAATCTCGGCCGGGCCGAGTTGCCCATGGTGCTTGAGCAGGCCGGCAAACAACACCGGCTTGTGCGTCACGCGGTAGCTGATGCCCATCAATGCTTCAGGCAATTTTTCGAACGCCAGATAGGCATAGGGCGAAATGAAGTCGAGATAGAAATCAATCCCTTTCATGGCTGTGAGCCCTCCTGGCTGGCGATCCGCCGGCCTATCGATGACCAGACCTCGCGCTTGCCGGCTTCGCCCAAGGTGCTCCAGCACGCAATTTCCGCGAGTGTGCGCAAGCAGCCTTCGCACAGGCCGCTGGCCTCATCCATGCGGCACACCGAAATGCAGGGCGAGGGCATATTCTCGGCCATTTCCAGCACCATCAGGACATTTTCAGCTTCCAGTTTTATAGCATTCATCGGTTTATCAGGCGTCGTCTAAAGGAGTTCCTCGGGCACGAAGGGCGCCAGCAGCAGCGTCTTGAACCGGCGCCAGAGCGTCGCGTCGGGCTCGCTGGCAAGAACCATCTCACGCTCTCCAGCTTCATCGAATGTCAGCCACTCGCAGCACATGCCCTGGGCATCAAGGCGCAACCGGTAGGCACTTTGCAGTTTGTCAATGTCGATGACGCGCCGCAGTTCACGCGCGAGTTGCGGACTTTCGATGACCAGACCCATCTCGGTGTTGATATGGGCCGAACGCGGATCAAGGTTCATCGAGCCGACAAACAGCGTCTTGCGATCGATCACCACCAGCTTGGCGTGCAGTCGCGCAGTGGACGAACCGAAAGTCATGCCATGCCGCCGGTTCATCTGCACCCGCGAAGAGCTGAGTTCATAAAGATCAACGCCATCTTGAAGCATCTTCTCACGGTAACGACTGTAGCCGGTGTGGACCAGCGGCTCGTCCGTGGACGCCAGCGAGTTGGTGAGAATCTGCACGCGCACATTGCGCTCCTTGAGCTCCTCAAACAACGCGATGCCGAATTTTCCGGGAATCAGGTACGGTGACGAGATCACCACCTCGTTTTGCGCCTTGCGGCCTTCGTCAAGAACGCTGTACGTCACGCTGTCGAGCACCAGGCCGCCCATCACCTTGTCGGGTTCGTCCGCCAGCACGCGCGCGGCCCCCCAGATCAACCCCACCCGTCCGGCGTCCAGATCTTCGCGCACCGGTCCGTAGCCGAGCACATCATTGGGCAACAGCGGTGGCGGCGCCGGGGTGGTGGCCGGGCCGGTCGCAGCGTCGAAATATGCGATAAGTTCCTCCTGCGACTTGTCGGATTGCGCCACCTGATCCAGCGGGTAGGCAGGATCGCTGTGCCAGAAATCGTCGAAAACGGCCGCCAGATCGGCCACCACACGACCCACGGTGAAAGCGTCCAGATCGATGAAATTGTCGGAGGCGCCGCGCAGGTAATACTCATTGGCCACGTTGCGCCCACCCACAATGGCCATCGCCCCGTCTGCCACGAACAGCTTGTTGTGCATGCGGTGGTTCAACCGGGACCACTCCGACATCGACACCAGGAAGCGGGCGGCCTGACCCTGCTCGCGGGCGCAGCAAAACGGATTGAACAGCCGGATTTCAAGGTTCGGCTGCGCCGCCAGCCCCAGCAACAACGTGTCCATGCCCGTCGTGTAGAAGTCGTCCATCAGCAACCGCACCCGCACGCCGCGCGCTGCGGCGTCGCGCAGGGCGCGCAGGAACAGCCGCCCGGTTTCATCATCCTCGATGTGGTAGTACTGCACATCCAGCGTGCGCTGTGCGCGTGCCGCGAGCGCCAGACGGGTGTCCAGGGAATAGCTGCCCAGGGGCATCAGTCGGAACCCTGACAGTTCAGGAGAGGGTATCGAATTCAGGGCGATCTTTCCCAGGGTGCTGTCGCCGCTGATCGGAATCGCCCGGGATTGAACACCCTCCGCGGCCGACCTGGGCGCCAGCGTCGAACAACCCACCAGCAGGGTCACCGCGCAGATCAGGCAGATTCGCTGGAAAAACAGTGCGGCAGCACCGCTTGACCCCGCGCGAAGCGTCCGGCGTGAAACCCGCATATCATTTGACCCACCGGCGATTCGGGCAAGCGACAGCACCGACCTTTGACCGTGTATACCGACAAACCACCCCCCCGAGAATGCGAGTGCCATGCATGAAGCTCCTGAAGCATTTGACCCTGCTGCTGGCGCTCGCCAGTGGCACCACGCAAGCTGCTCTCGATCTGGGCGATGCCGCGCCGGACTTTACCGCACCCGCAGCGCTGGGCGGCGAGGTGTTCGAGTTCTCCCTCCAGAAAGAACTGAAGAAAGGGCCGGTGGTGCTGTATTTCTTCCCGGCTTCCTTTTCCGAGGGTTGCAGCCTGGAAGCCCACAGTTTCGCCGATGCCATTGACCAGTTCAGGGCGCTGGGTGCCACCGTGGTCGGCGTCTCGCGCGACGAGATCGAGGCCCAGAAGCGTTTTTCAGTCGCGGCTTGCCGCGGCAAGTTCGCCGTCGCCGCAGATCCCGACCAGAAAGTCATGAAGGCCTACGATGCGGTGCTGACGCTGCGTCCGGAGTACGCGAACCGCGTCACCTACCTCATTGCACCGAACAGCACCGTGGCCTACCAATACACCAGCCTCAACCCGGACAAACATGTACAGAAAACGCTGGATGCACTGCGTGACTGGGCGGCGCGCAAGTCGCCGTCCCGCTAGCACGGGGCGTCAAGAACCCGATGCAGGCTGATCAATGTCGGCCAATGGTGCGCCGGTCAAAAACACCAGGTCTTGCGGCCGCAGCCTGAAAACGCCGTGTGGATGCCCGGCAGCGGCCCAAATCTCCTCAAAGCGGAACAGCTCACGGTCGATCAGCGTCACCGGCTCGGTGGCATGGCCGACCGGTGAGACGCCGCCGATCGCATAGCCGGTCTTTGCACGGACAAAGTCCGCATCCGCCCGCCCGACCTTGCCGACCAGTGCCTCGACCTTCTTCTCATCCACCCGCCGGTCGCCCGAGGCAATCACCAGCACGGCGGCATCGTCGGACCTGCGCCGGAAAATGATGCTCTTGGCGATCTGCCCGAGTTCGATGCCCAGCGCGTCGGCGGCCTGCCGGGCGGTGCGGGCGGCGTCATCGAGCATCACCGGCCCATGCGGGTGCCCCGCCGCCTGAAGGGCGTTGGCCACCCGTTGCACGCTCTCCGGCAGCGTCTTCAGCTCGGCGCCGCACATCACCCGGCCCGCTTGTTCAGGATCGCGGTGGCCGCGCGCGAGTTGGGCTTGCGCTGCAGGAAGTCGCTGATGTAGACCCCCGCATCCACCAGCTTGTCGAGGTCAATGCCGGTCTCGATGCCCATGCCGTGCAGCAGGTACACCACATCTTCCGATGCCACGTTGCCGGTCGCGCCTTTGGCATAGGGACAACCGCCGAGTCCGGCCACCGAGGTGTCGTACTGCCACACGCCCATCTCCAGGCAGGCCAGGGTGTTGGCCAGTGCCTGGCCGTAGGTGTCGTGGAAGTGGCCGGAGACGTCGTCGATGTTGAAGTGCCTCAGCGTGGCCTCCACGGCGCGCTGCACCTTGCGTGGCGTGCCCACACCGATGGTGTCGGCCACGCCCACATGTTGCACGCCGATGCCCTTCATGAGCCCGGCCAGGTAGCCCACACGCGCGGGATCGATCTCCCCCTCGTAGGGGCAGCCGACGGTGCACGACATCGCACCGCGCACGAAAATGCCGGCTGCCCGGGCCGCCGCAACGACCGGCGCGAAGCGCTCGATGCTCTCGGCGATCGAGCAGTTGATGTTCTTCTGGCTGAACGCCTCGCTGGCCGCACCGAAGACCACGATCTCATCAGGCTTCGATTTCAGCGCCGCCTCGAAACCGGTCATGTTCGGCGTCAGCACTGAATAACGCACGCCGGGCTGGCGCTGAATGCCGGCCATCACGGAGGCCGCATCGGCCATCTGCGGCACCCATTTCGGCGAGACGAAACTAGTGACCTCGATGTCTTTCAGACCCGCAGCCTGAAGGCGATGCACGAGTTCAATCTTGACGCCTGCCGGCACGGGGGCTTTTTCATTCTGCAGCCCATCGCGCGGCCCGACATCGACCAGCTTGACTCTGGAGGGGAGGTTCATGGCAGTTTCCTTGTGTGACCGAGTATCGCAAAAACAGGCTTGCTGGAAAGCGTCGGCGCTTCACTCAAGTGCCTGCACGAAGCGCTTCAGTACTTGATGCGGGCGAAATACGTCTTCTGCGCAGCATCACGCGCCTGCCCCAGGGTGTGGATGCCCTTTTCGGCAAGAAGCGGGAGCAGACGCAGGAAGACTTCGGCGGTCACCATGGCATCGCCCATCGCCGTGTGCCGCCCCATGATCGTCACGTTGAAGCGCTCCGCGATCGCCTCCAGCCGGTGCGACTCCTGACTCGGATGCACCAGCGCGGACAACAACAAGGTATCGAGCACTGGCTGGTCGAAGCGCACCCCGGTCTGCTGTTCTTTCATCTGCAGGAAGCGCATGTCGAACGCGGCATTGTGGGCCACCAGAACCGTGTCAGCGGCGAAGGCATGAAACGCCGGCAGCACCTTGTCGATCATCGGCTGGCCCCGCACCATGTCCGGCTGGATCCCGTGAATCGGGATCGACAGGGCCGGGATGTCGCGCCCCGGATCCACCAGCTGCTCGAAGCCCTCCTGCCGCAGCAGCTTGCCGTTGACAATGCGCACCGCGCCGATCTGGATGATCTCGTCACCCTCCGAGGGATTCAGGCCCGTGGTCTCGGTGTCAAAGACGGTATAGGACAGATCGACCAGGCGGCGATCCGCCAGTTCCCGCGCCTGCTCGCTGGTCTGAAACAGGTCGAAATCGTAGTACTCCGGGCGGCTGTCGCCGTGCATCAGGGCAGCGGCATCCATCTGCTCCTGAGCATTGGCCAGCGGGAGAAGGAAACGGAAGAGCGCCTGGTGACGCACGCGCTCACGCTCAAACCAGAACGCGCCGCCATGGCGCTCCACCACGTCACGCACGGTCAAGGGCGTGGTTTCTTCCCCGACCCTCATCGGGTCCATCTCCCAGCTCATGACGGTTTCCGTGCTCATGACCTGCCCCGACCAAACCAGATCCAGATGGGCATGTTCGCCAGCGGCGACCAGGCGAAGCTCGAAGTGGCGCACGTCGAACTCATCGACCAGACGGCCGGTCAGGTAACCCAACACCTGCAGGAGTGAAAAACTGTCCACCCTGAGCCAGAGCGATGGGTCCACCTCCGCGGCGCTTCCCGACAGCTGGTGCGCCTGCTCGATCCGTCGCAAGGCCGCGGCCACGAGGTCGCTGCCCAGCATGTCTTCCATGGGCCAGCGGGTCTTGAGCCCTTCGGTTGAACTGGCGGCCAGATCCTGGATGCGACGGCTCATGGCGCCGGTCTCGTCCCTGATCACGCCGATAAAGCGGTCCCTCATGACCGGGTCCAGATCGGGAAACTCCAGCATGTCGAGCGCGGCCTGCATGTTGGCCAGCGATGATCGGCTGCGCTCGGTCAGTCCGTGAAGCAGGCGGTCGCGCGCGCTTTCGTCCTCGAGTTCGCGGGTGATGTTGTCGAGCATGAGCACGAAGCCGTTGAGTGCCTGGCCAGACCCGTCGTCCGGTGCGGAGGACCGGACCGGTGCCATCTGGACCCGCAGCAGCTGACCCGCACGGGTCGTCGTCACGAACTGCGCCGACGGGCTGGCGGCTCCGCGTTGCAGGCGCTGCTGCACGCTTTCCAGCGCGTGCGCAATGAGCTTGCGGTCAAACACCGGGTAAATCGAGCGACCGAGCCCGATCAGTTCAGCCCCGCCCGTCACACCCGGCGCTTCGGACAGGGCGCGGAACTGCAGGCGGGCTCGATTGTTGTAAAGGATGACGCGACCATCCAGGGCGCAGACCACCACACTTTGCGTCAACTCGGACATCAGCGCCGCGAGCCGGCTGCGCTCCTGCTCGATACGCTGACTGGCCTCGCGCACGCGCGACTCGACATCCTGCTGCAACTGGAGCCGCTGGGCAACGATGTCATTGACGGCCCGGGCGAGTCTCTGATTTTCCGGACTGCCATGCGCGCGGACTTCCCGATGCACGCCACCGGACAGGACGATCCGGGTCTCTTCCAGCAAGCGCGCCGGCGCCTCCACCCGGTCGCGGTAAAGGCGATTCGCGGCATAGCCCAGCCCGCCCGCCAGCCCCAGCCCCAGCATCAGCACCAGCGCCACGCGGGACTCCAGCAAGGCGACAAGACTCTCCCGCTCATTCGAATCGAGGGTGGCGCCGACCAGCAGCAACGCCGTCCCGGTCCAGACCAGCAAGACCAGGCCAGGCAGCAGGATGGCCAGAAGCAGCCGCCGGTCCAGCTTCATCGCGCGGGCTCCAGCATCCCGCGCACCCGGCTGACCAGCTCCTTGGTCGAAAACGGCTTGGTCATATAGGCATTGGCCCCGAGCGCCAGGCCTTTGGCCAGATCGGTCTCCCGGCCCTTGGCGGTGAGCATGAGGATCAATGTGTCCTTGACCGCTTCGATCGCGCGCAC
>JAABQG010000075.1 GCA_011391595.1 Hydrogenophaga sp. | reverse complement strand
GGAAAACTGGAGTCGCTTGCGCCATGGGTCAGCGAATAAATTGTGGATATCAACTTCAGCGAAGGTCGTTTGCCGGGTCATATTCATAAGTCCGGCTATTGGCGAAGACGTAGACCCTGCCATTGAGGCCGGTGGCTGCAGCTGCCGTAAAGGGAACTGGGCTTGGCGTCTTGACACTCCAAGTATTGGTTGCAAGGTCGAAACTTTCCAAGGTATCCAGTGCGCGGCTAGCGTTTTCGCCTCCGGCAGCAAACAGCTTGCCGTTGGTTTCCGCAAGTGCCAGATGGGCTCGAGGCGTCGGCATTGCGTTGCGCACGCTCCAAGTGCCGAACCCCATCGGATCAAACACCTCCACTGTACCGAGCCACTGTGATTGGAGGCCCGCATATCCACCAACGACATACGGCAGCTTTGCGCCAACTGCAGCCAGTTGACTGCGTGCGGTCGGCATGGAAGGTAATGTCGCCCATGAATTAGCCATCGGGGTGTAACGCTCTAGCGTACTCAGAATAGTGCTTCCATTTTCCCCGCCTGCAACATAAATTTCTTGATCAAGATACTGTGCCCCGGCCGCAAAAAAGCGTGGTGTCGGCATTGATGGCTTTGTCGTCCAAATCTGCGTTGCTGGGTCAAACTCCTCCACCGCTCCAGTCGCAGAGGTTGAGTAACCATCTGTGCGCCCGCCAATCGCATAAAGCTTGCCATTGACTGCAGCGGCGACAAGACCCATCCGCGCAGTTGGCATTGGCGGTGATGGCGTCCAGGTGTTCAGGACGGGGTTGTAAATCTCAACCACCGCCGTCGCTGGACCTGGGGTCACGCCCGTGTCTGTGCGTTGACCGCCCAGAACATAGATCCGACCACCCAGTTCGGCGACCGCCGCAAACTCTCGTGCAGTTGGGCTGGCCAGCTTCTGCGTCCATGGGAATAGTGAAATGCGTACATCCCCGCTTAAGACATTGGAACGCAAGCCCGTTACGTCAGTCACAAAAATCTGCAAGGAATAAATGCCGGCTTTGGCGATCAAGGCCGAAACTGCACCCTGGACAGTTCCACCAGTCAAACCAGCAGCATTAGCGATTGGGGTGGTTTGCAAGCCTATCGTCACCCCGCTTGGCAATTCGACGACGGTCAAAGTAGCGCTTGCCAAATCGCCGTCGGAGTCAGCGAAATCAAACGTACCGGCGAAATTTACAGGCGAGGCCGACATGTAAGTGGCGCTTGGAGAATAGCGTAGGTTGCTGATGACTGGCGCGACCTTCACCGGCAACGGAGTGTCTCCACTAGATGGAGACGTAGGGACATCAGTGGATGGCAAATCAGAGCCACCACCACCGCTGCAAGATGCAAGGAAGGCAATCAAAAGTATCGGGATTAATGCACGAAGACTGGAAAGATGTAGTTTCATTTTTTCTCCTGCTATCGGAAGAAACCAATCGCTCGAAACACCTCATACCGAAGTCAGTATCATTTTCTCTGTGTCCTCAATTGCTGATAAAAGTCAACGAAAGCTTGTCTGTGGCAGGTTTGGTATTGAATTGGCAGCTAGTCCGACTGCACAAGCAACGTCCACCATGAGAAACGGACTCGTTCCCATCACATGCTGGTATCGGCGAGTCGGTCCGCCAAACAACTGCATTGAGAAGCGCCAGTGAGTGTCCCTGGATGGCCGTTAGGGTGAGTACGCCAGGTGATTCTTGACTGACCGCTCCCGCTGCAAACCAGTCCTTCAACCCCAGCATCAAGCCCCTGACGCCAACACCAGAATCATCAATTTCAATAGCAACCGATGACCAGCCCACGCTGGGCAAGTGCCATTTTTGATGAAATTCCCATCCACAACCGGCCCAACCGCCGCTGAATCGGCGTCGCGCGCAGCTTCCGCACCCCAAACAAGCGCCCCAAGCGCAAACCACCCTCCCGGATCGGTTCTAATCACCCCCTGCCACCGGGCCGCTCCCCAGGCCGGCTTCGCCAGCAGCCACGAGGGCTGCCGGTGCCGGCCGGTGAAGCTGACCTATGTGCACGCATGCCGGGCGGGTGAGTTGCAGGGCTGAGCCAGCCGCTGCGACGGGCCGGCTTTGGCGCCCAACCCGGCGCAAGTCGCCGGTGGCTGGCCGCAGGGGGCCTTCACGGCCCCGCCGTTGCCGGCAATGGCAGCGGCACCCCATGAATGAATCAAAGGATGGATTTTTTTGCGCAAGGACTTCAGCCGTTCGAGACTTGTTGGTTTGCTCAGTGAGTGGGTCCCTGAGGAGGCACCCGCCTCCCGGGAGGATTTTGCGCAGCGGTTGAGCCAGTGGCTGGCCGTTTCCGACGCGATCACGCTGCGCGCTGCACACCAGTCGATACCGCCGGTGGCCGGGGGCCGGCCGGCACGCTCCTCTGCGGACACCCCTGCGGCCGCCACCGCGGCGCTGGGCGAACACGTCCAGCGGGTGCGCACCGGCCTGGTCAAGGCCATCACGGCCAGCCCGAGCCCATCGACCCGCGCGCCGCGCGAGCGCCTCCCCGCGCCGCCGGTGGAGGCTGCCGCGCCGGACGACGGGTTTGCGCCGTTCCAGCAGCGCTACCTGGCCCTGCAACGCCAGATGGCGCTGCAGATCGAGGCCCTGCGGGGCCAGGTTCGCAGCGCATTGACAAAAGCCTCGCCCCGGCTGGCGCCGCTGGCCGCCTTCGATGCCGTGCTGGAGCGGATGCTGGGCGCGCGCGAGCAGAAACTGATGGGCACGGTGCCGCAGGTGCTGGAGCGGCGCTTCGGGCAGTTGCGCGCCGAGCACTCGCCCGAACCGGACACGGGCACGTCGCCGCACGGTTGGCAACAGGCCTTTGGCAAGGACATGGAAGCGGCCCTGCTGGCGGAACTCGAGGTCCGCCTGCAGCCGGTCAAGGGAATGATGGAAGCATTGAACAACGAGGTTGAGAAGCACGCATGAACAGGATTTTGTTTGCAGTGGCATTCGCCATCGGCCTGGTGGCCGTGGTCTGGGTGGGCATCGGTTTTGTGGGGTCCAGTGCGCTGGCCCTGCTGATGACGGCGGTGATTGCCGGCGTCTACGGTTTGGGAGCGTTCGAGCTGCACCGCTACCGTGCAGGCACGGCCTCGCTGGCGACGGCCTTGAACACGCGGCCGCAGCCGCTCACGGATCTGGGCGCCTGGCTGGCCGGCGTGCATCCTTCGCTGCAAAGCCCGGTGCGCCAGCGCATCGAAGGCGAGCGCGCCGCCCTGCCCGGCCCGGCACTCACGCCCTACCTGGTGGGCCTGCTGGTGATGCTGGGCATGCTGGGCACTTTCCTGGGCATGGTCGTGACTTTCAAGGGCGCGGTGTTTGCGCTGGAGGGCTCGACCGACCTGCACGCCATCCGCGCCGCGCTGTCCGCACCGATCAAGGGGCTGGGGCTCGCTTTTGGCACCTCGGTGGCCGGTGTGGCGGCATCCAGCATGCTGGGCCTGCTGTCGGCCCTGAGCCGGCGCGAACGCGTGGAAGTGGGCCGGCTGCTGGACAGCCGCATTGCCACCGTGCTGCGGCCGTTCTCATTGGTGCACCAGCGCCAGGAGACTTATCGGGCGCTGCAGGTGCAGGCCACCGCCCTGCCCGACGTGGTCAGCAGCCTGCAGGCCCTGATGGACGGCATGGAACGCCGCCACCAGCAGCTGAACGAGCAGCTGCTGGGCAGCCAGGCGCAGTTCCACCGTGAAGTGGCCGTGGCCTACACCGGCCTGGCCGACACCGTGGGCCAGTCGCTGAAAGACAGCCTGACGGCCAGCGCGCGCATCGCCGGTCAGAGCCTCAAGCCTGTGGTCGAGGCGGCGATGAGCGAAGTGGCGCAGGAGTCGAAGCGCCTGCATGAGCGCGTGAGCCAGGCCACGCAGGCGCAGCTGAACGGCCTGAGCACCGACTTCAGCGCCACCGCCGCCAACGTGTCGGACACCTGGACGGCTGCCCTGCAGACCCACGCCCGCACCAGCGAGCACCAGGTTCAGGCGCTGGAGCGAGCCCTGAACGCGTTCACGCAGGGCTTCGACCAGCGCGCTGGCGCCCTGGTGGCCTCGGTCAATGAGACCGCCAGCCGCCAGGCCAGCCAGAGCCTGGGCGACATGAGCCGGTTGCTGGCGCAGTCCGAAGAACTGGTTCGCGCCCGTATCGAGTCCGAGGCGCAGTGGACGCAGCAGCACGGCGAGCGCATGGACCAGCTAGCCCGCCAGCTGCGCACCGAACTCGGCGCGCTGCGAGACGATGAGGCCACGCGCGGCAATGCGGCGGTCGAGCGCCTGGGTGAGCTGCAGGCAGCCCTGGCCACGCAGCTGGCCACCCTGGGCGCTGCGCTGGAAGCGCCGATGACCCGGCTGATGCAGACGGCCGCCGAGGTGCCCCAGGCGGCGGCCGGCGTGATCACGCAGCTGCGCGCGGAACTGGGCCACATCACCGAACGCGACACCCTGGCGCTACAGGAGCGCAGCGCCGTGATGGGCAAGATCAACGCGCTGCTGCAGACCCTCAACCAGACCTCGGGCGAGCAGCGCGCCGCCATCGAATCGCTGGCCGCCTCGGCGGGGGCGGTGATGGACCAGGCCAGCCGGCAGTTTGCCGACACGCTGGGCGCGCAGGCCGGCCGTTCCGAAGCCGTGGCTGCGCAGGTGGTCGGCAGCGCGGTCGAGCTGGCCAGCCTGGGCGAGTCGTTCAACCATGGTGTGCAGCTGTTCAGCGCCACCAATCAGAAGCTGATCGACAGCCTGCAGCGCATCGAAGACACGCTGGGCCGCTCCATCGCCCGCAGCGACGAGCAGCTCGCCTACTACGTGGCGCAGGCGCGCGAGGTGATCGACCTCAGCATCAGCGCGCAGCAGGGCGTGATCGAAGACCTGCGCCGCCTGCGCAAGCGGCAACCCGCGCTGGCCGAGGGTGTGGACGAGGGTGTGGCTGAAGGGGTCGCCGGATGATCGACCTGAACGAAACCGGCGACGGCATGGAGCAGACCGCGCCGGTCTGGGCCGTTTTCGGCGACCTGATGTCGGGCCTGCTGGGCGCCTTCGTGCTGATCCTGGTCGGCGTGCTGGTGGTGCAGATGGACCTGATGGCCAGTCTGGAATCCGAAGTGGCCAAGCGGCGGGTGGAAGAGCAGCGCCGCATCGCGCTGGAAAAAGCCCTGGCGATTCCGCTGGCCACCGGCCGCGTCACGCTGGCGAACGGGCGCATCGGCATCAGCGGCAGCGTGCTGTTCCCCGTGAATTCGGACCAGTTGCGCCCCGACGGGCGCCAGCTGCTGAAAAGCCTGGTGCCGCCGCTGCAGGTGTACCTGGGCGAGCGCGACGAGATGCTGATGGTCAGCGGCTTCACCGACAACAAGCCCATCTCGGAGGGCAACCGCCGCTTCGAGGACAACCTGGAGCTGTCGGCCCAGCGCGCACTGACGGTGACCCGCGCGCTGATCGAAGAAGGCATGCCTGCGCCACGCGTCTTCGCCGCCGCGTTTGGCGCCGAGCAGCCGGTGGCCGCCAACACCGACGAACAGGGCCGCGCGAAGAACCGGCGCGTGGAAATGGCGCCCGTGGCCCGCTCCGCCCCGGTGAAGCCGGCCTCATGAGTGGATCGGGCGTGCTTGAACCGCTGCCCTCGCGGCCTTCGGGCGCGCCGTCGCTCCTGGCCCGCCTGGAAGCCCTGCGGCAGGCCGGCGAGCGGCTCGATCCCGTGCGCTTGCACTATCTGGAGCTGCTGTCGCAACGCATCGCCACGGCGCCCGCGGCGGTACAGTGCGTGCTGGAAGGCAAGCTCGATGCTGCGCTGACGGAACTGGCGCAGCGCCTGGCAAAAACGCAACCGGCATCATGCAACGACGAAGCCACCCGCCCCGCCGCGCCACTGGCCGCGTTGAACCACTACCTCCGGGGCCTGAAGCCGCCAGGCGACAGCGATGTCCACACGGACCTGGCCAGCGTGCGCCGCTTTCGGGAAACATGGCAACGCATCACCGCCGAAGACCAGGTGACTGAAGCCGCCGAGCGCGGTCCGGCCAACGCCGGCCCGCTGAACTCGCACAGGCTGGTGCTGCGCACACTGGGCCTGCTGCGTGACCTGTCGCCCGACTACCTGCGCCGCTTCCTGTCGCACGTGGAGACCCTGCAGTGGCTGGAGCAGGCCAGCCAGACGATCACCCCGGTGAAGCCCAAGCCGGCGCGGCGCAGCCGGGTGAAGAAGTGAAGGCAGCAGGCGGCTGGCCGCGATGATTGTCAGCGCCGAACGCCCACGCGGTTCGCACCGCCGTTCATATTGGTCGGACTGGCGCCTGCCGCGCCGACACCGACGTTTCCGGCAGCGCCGGGCTGATTGATGCCTGGGTCAACGACGCCCCTCCCGGGTGCGCCGACACCCACACCGGGGGCAACGCCCACGCCCGGAGCGCCCACACCGGGGGCCGCGACCGGGCGCGCGACGCAACCCTTGGGCACTCCAACGGTCTTGCAATAGACGACAGCGCCTGCGGGTACCGCAGCCAAACCCAGGCCCATCGCCAAAGTAGAAATTACAAACATACGGTTCATCATGGACTCCTGAACAAGGAAACGAACGCCCGAAGCGGCTATTCACGAAGAAAGCATACACCTGTCACCGCCGGCTGACGGGCATGTGCATCAAGCTTCCGCGTCTTTTCAGGGCCGAGACCCGGGCGCCTGAAGCGCTGCTTCAAGCAAGGCACCGTTCCCGGGTCTCATCGCCGCTAAGGCTTGTGCGCAGGTTTGTGCGCAGCAAGGAGCTGGATACGGGTCTTTCAGCTAGTCTTTGACCACCTCAAAGCTGACCTGCTCGTTCCCGACCCGGTCCAGCAGGTCGTTCAGAACTTCGACTCTGCCCGCACTGGTCCACACCTCCTCAGGCTGGACTGCAAACAGCAGTTCGAAGGTCAATCCCACCAATTGCTTGTCAGGCAGCCTCAACATTTGCGACCCACCATCGGTCTGCACCAGTTCCCAATCGTCAGGAACGGTCATCTCCAGCTTGATCGCGACCCTGAGTTTCTTCATTGCGCTCCCTTTGTGCTGCGTTCCTTGAGGCTTCACCCGATTGGGCGGCTACCCGCCATCATCGACCGGACCCGCGCTACCGGCACGGGTGCCAACCGCCTCTCCCACGGCCGCCCGCACCGCTTGCCCGACTTCGTCCAGAAAGACGAACTTGATGCGCTCCCGGGCGCTCTGGGGCACCTCCTCCAGGTCCTTGGCGTTGCGCGCCGGCAGCATCACGCATCCGATCCCTGCCGACAACGCCGCAAGAACCTTTTCCTTGATGCCACCCACCGGCAACACCAGACCGCGCAGGCTGATCTCGCCGGTCATCGCCACGTCCTTTCGGACCGGCCTGTCGAGGAACAGGGAGGCAAGCGCAATGAACATGGCCACGCCCGCGCTGGGTCCGTCCTTCGGGATGGCGCCCGCCGGAACATGAACATGCACATCGGTTTTTTCAAAGGCCGCTGGGTCCAGATCCAGTGAGACAGCGCGGGATTTGAGCAGCGTCAGCGCGGCCTGCGCAGATTCCTTCATGACGTCGCCAAGCTGGCCGGTCAGGATCAGCCGCCCGCTGCCTGCGGTCCGGCTGGCCTCGATGAACAGGATGTCCCCCCCCACCGGCGTCCAGGCCAGGCCTGTTGCAACCCCCGGCAGGGCCACGCGCAATGCCACCTCGTTCTCGAATTTTGCGGGGCCCAGCACCTCGGCGAGATCCGGCTGGTCAACCCGCATCTTTGCCGTTTCCCCCTCCGCGATGCGCACTGCCGCGCGCCGGCAGACCGCGCCGATCTGGCGCTCCAGACCACGCACGCCCGCCTCGCGCGTGTAGTCGCGGATGATCGCTGCCAGCGCCGCGTCACTGATCTCCAGCTGACCCGGCTGCAAGCCGTTCTCATCAAGCTGGCGCGCCACAAGATAGCGGTGGGCGATCTCGGTTTTTTCATCCTGCGTGTAGCCGGCGAGCTGAAGGATTTCCATGCGGTCGCGCAAGGGCCCCGCAATGGTATCGAGCACATTGGCCGTCGCAATGAACAGCACCTGTGACAGGTCAAAAGGCACGGCCAGGTAATTGTCGCGAAAGTTCTTGTTCTGCTCCGGGTCCAGCACCTCCAGCAGCGCGGCCGACGGGTCACCATGAACGCCGGTGCCCAGTTTGTCGATTTCGTCCAGCATCAGCACGCAGCCCCGCGTGCCGGCCCGTTTCAGCGCCTGGAGAATATTGCCTGGCAGCGCGCCGATGTAGGTTCGCCGGTGTCCGCGAATCTCCGCCTCGTCATGTACGCCCCCCAGCGACACCCGCTCGAATTTGCGGCCCAGCGCCCGGGCAATCGACTGCCCCAGCGACGTCTTGCCGACACCCGGCGGCCCCACCAGGCACAGGATCGGGCCATGGCCACCGGGCTTGAGCTTGCGCACCGCCAGAAATTCGATGATGCGCTTCTTGATGCGTTCAAGGTCGAAGTGGTCGGCATCGAGCCGCTCTTGCGCCTGAGCGACGTCAATGACATCGGGCTCTGGCGCCTTCCAGGGCAGTTCGACCAGCCAGTCGAGGTAGGTTCTCACCATCGAATATTCAGACGAGCCGTCCGCCATGCGTTGCAGGCGCTTGATCTCCTTTTCCGCCTGCGTGCGCACCTCCTCCGGCATGCCGGCGCTGGCGATCTGGTCGCGCAACTCCTCTATTTCGGCGGCGTTGCCCTCGCCGTCTTCACCCAGCTCTTTCTGGATGGCCTTCATCTGCTCGCGGAGCAGGAATTCACGCTCGCGCCGGTCGATGCGTGCACGGGTCTGCTGGTCAATATCGCGGGAAATCTGCATCACGGCAATGCGGTGAACAATCAACTCCAGCAGCCGGTCGAGCCGCCAGCGCAGGTTCACTTCGTCCAGCAGCTCCTGCTTCTCCTGGACCCTGATGTCCAGGTAGCCCGCGACCAGGTCGGCCAGCGTGCCAGGCGCTTCGATGTTCATCACCGCACGGACCATCTCCTGCGGCACCTCAGGCAGCAACTGCAGGACTTCCACCGCGCGCTCCTTGAGCCGCAGGAATCGCGCCTCGATCTCCTTGTCGCCCAATCCCGCCGTTTCCTCGATGCGCTCGATGCGCGCCACCATGAACGGAAATCCCTCGAGGTAAGCCGTGACCCGGAAGCGCTGCTGCCCCTGGCAAATGATGTTGTGCGTGCCGTCGGGCGTGGTGACATAGCGCAGGACGGCCGCGATGGTGCCTGTCGACGCACAGTCCTGCGGACCCGGCAACTCCGCTTCAGGGTTTTTCTGCCACAAGATGCCGACAGGGCGCCCGGCCTTGACGGCGTATTGCGCCGCGGCGATGGAGGCCGGCCGGCCCATCGCAACCGGCACCACCAGGCCGGGGAAGAGCACCATATTGCGCACCGGCACGATGACCAGGGCGTCATCCGGAATCGGGCCGGCTGCGTCGAAGGAACCGGCGCGCGGATCGGCGCCCGGGGTGGCCGGCTGTGTTTCTGTGTGCCTGTTTTCGAGCTTGTGCATGATCCGGCTCACTTGAAGCGCTCGAGTTGAAGCCGCAGGCAGCCATGCTCCATCTGCATGTCGACCATCCGGTAGCTGTCGCCGTCGGGCAGGCTGATGCGTCGCTCGAAATGACCGTAGGGTATTTCGAGCAGCACAATGGCGCCCGACCTGAAATGGGCGCCAAACCGGCGCTCGCCACGCACGACGATGCAGCCCTCTTCCAGTGTGGCAGCCCAGTCGTCCGGGGCCACACCGGGCAAGGCCACCAGCACGTCGAGCGCGCTGTTTTCCGAGGACATGTCCACCGGCGGCTCCCAGATGACGCCTTCTTCGGCAGCGCCAATGCGGAAGAACTGCCGCCTGAGGCGGTCTGCGCCCTCGATCAGATCAATGGCTTCGGCAAGCATCCATGCCTTCGGATCCTGGTGGTACATGACTTCCCTTCCGGGCCGCATTCCGAAGCGGCATGCGTCCATGGAGCAATGCCCGCATGGAGGCCTTCGGTGCAAACCCCATCAACCCCGCTTCCGGCGGAATGCTATGTCCGTTCCCGCCGCTGGCGTTGCGAAAAATCACGGCAAGACCGACGCTTGCGGTGCCACCGGCTGGAACACCGCGCAAAACAGCCGTTACTCCGCCGTCCCAGGCACCTGGACCGGCCTTGTGGGCCCGCAAATACCCAGATCCGGGTATTCATTAGCCCCTGTTGCGTGTATTTCTTCAGGCCTGCCCGGCCGGTAAGCTTGATTCACAGGATGGCAGTGGCGCGCACCAGAGCTAACAGGGCGTCGCAAACATCTCCCTTGGCAATTTCAGCGAGTCTCCAAGATGTCCAGCATCCAGGTTCATCCCCCCGCATGGCGGTGCGCACAGGTGACCGCCTTTTCGGCTCACGACGCATCCCTGGTGGTCGATGCCACGGGCCGCATCGTGCGTTGCAGCCCGTGCGTCACGGCCTCGCTCGGATGGCCCGCCGGCGCCCTCGTGGGCCTTCCCCTGTCATCGGTCATTGCGGACCTGCCGATTTCAGTGAGCACGCCCGGGTACAACCTGGCCTATACCGTGTTCCATGCGACCGAGGGCGCGTGGATCCGGCGCGACGCACAGGCAACGCAGGGCCTGAAGGTGCCCGTGGACATAGCCCTGTCCAGGGTGATCGTGGATGGCAAGCCCTGCATCCAGCTCAGCCTGCGTCGCCCGTTGCAGCTTGCGCAGCCCGGCACACCGCCTGCTGGCGTCCGCCCGGTTCCGTCAGCGCGGGTGTCGCGGCCTGAAACAATTAAGAAAGCCTGGAGTTCACCATGAACACGCCTTCCATCGCGCACGGCGCAGGCGCATTGGAGCCCGTGCGCCCACTGGCCCACCTGCTCTGGCGTGATTCCCTGGCCTTGATGAAGCAGTTTGTGCCGTTCACCCAGCGCAAGGTGCGGGTCAATGAAGAAGTCTATGTCTGCGGCAAGCCTTTCGACACCCTGCACCTGATCAGCTCGGGGCTGTTCAAGATCGTGAACCTGGTGCCGGACGGGCGCGAGCAGCCTGCCGGTTTCTTCTTCAAGGGCGACTGGCTGGGCTTTGATGGCATTCCCACAGGGTCTCACACCTGCTCTGCCATGGCCCTGGACATGGGTGAGTTGTGGAGCGTGCGCTATGACATCTTGCTGCGGGCCAGCGTCGGCGAGCCACAACTGATGCGCCTGGTGATGGCGGCCATCAGTTCGCAACTGGCGCGCCACCGTGATGTTTCGCTGTCGATGGGGACCCTGTCGGCCGATGCCCGTGTGGCGGACTTCATCCTGCACTGGGCCTTGTCCCTGGAGGAGCGCGGCATGCGCACCGACGAGATCGACCTGCACCTGTCGCGCGCCGAGATCGGCAGCTATCTTGGCGTGCGCTCCGAGTCCGTGAGCCGCGCCCTGTCGAGACTGAAAGGCACCGGAATTATTCAATTCCAGGAGTCCAGTCACCGCGTCATCCGCATCCCGTCTCTTGACGGCCTGCGCGAATTCGTCCAGCGTAGCACCGAGCCCTCCCGCTGAGCGGGGCTGGCGAGGATCCGCGGAACGCAGGACGGAATCAGTTCAATAATTTTTCCGTCGAGCCCGGGCGCAGGTTCCCGACGGGGGGTTCCGGTTGGTAAAAGGGTCCATGATTTGTGGCCGCAAGACAGGGGGGCGCGTGGCCGTCGTCCAACGGATACACTGAATAATCAGGATTCAAGAACCCACCGGAAAGTCCTCCCATTTGGCTACTTCAACAGTTTCCAGGCGCCGCAAAAAACCCGATGTCCTGATCGATGCCAGCGGCAGCACGCCATCGGTGCCGGGGCCCTGCATCGTCGGCATTGGCGCATCCGCAGGCGGTCACGAGGCGATCACGAATTTTTTCCATGCGATGCCCGCTGACAGCGGCGTTGCGTTTGTGATCGTTCAGCACCTCGACCCGACCCATGCCAGCCTGGCTGCGGAGATGTTCGGAAGATGCACCGCCATGCGGGTGTCCGAAGCGACCGAGGGCGTGCGGCTCGAAGCCGATCATGTCTACACGGCCCCCTCGGACAGTGAAATATCGGTTCTCGACGGCTGCCTGCGTCTGACGCCGCGCGCCAGCCGCAAGACCCTGCACCTGCCGATTGACCATTTCTTCAGCTCGCTCGGTGCCGAGTGTGGCGCCCGGGCCATCGGCATCGTTTTGTCGGGCACTGGCAGCGATGGAACGCTCGGCCTGAAAGTGATTGCCACGAATGGGGGCATCGTCCTCGTGCAGCAACCCGAGACCGCCCAGTTTGACGGCATGCCGCGCAGCGCGATCTCGGCGGGCATTGCCAATTTCGTCCTGCCGGTGGAGCAGATGCCGGCACTCATCGCGGGCTATGCCCGCCACCCCTATGCGGTTCGTCCGGCCGAGTCGGAATCCGACGCGGAATCGGGCGCCAATGAAAAGGAGCAGAAAACACTGCTGGCCCTGTTCAAGATCATTCAGGCCCGGCACGGATACGAC
>JAABQG010000074.1 GCA_011391595.1 Hydrogenophaga sp. | reverse complement strand
GCAGCACCGCGAGTTCGGGCTCGGTGTCCACCGTGAAGTGGTTCAGCGCCACCACGCAGGGCAGGCCGAAGCGATGGCGGATGTTCTCGACGTGCCGCTCCAGATTGGGCAGGCCCTTCTCCACCGCGGCCGGGTCGGGCACCGCGAGGTCCTTCAGGTCCACGCCGCCGTGGTACTTGAGCGCGCGCAGCGTCGCCACGATCACCACGGCATCCGGGCGCAGCCCGGCCTTGCGGCACTTGATGCCGATGAACTTCTCGGCCCCCAGATCGGCGCCGAAGCCCGCCTCGGTCACCACATAGTCACCCAGCTTCAGGGCCGCCTGGGTTGCGATGACGGAGTTGCAACCGTGCGCGATATTGGCAAACGGCCCGCCGTGGATGAGGGCCGGGTTGTTCTCCAGCGTCTGCACCAGGTTCGGCTTGACGGCATCCTTCAGCAGCGCAGCCATCGCCCCATGGGCCTGCAGATCGCTGGCGCGAATCGGGGTCAGATCGCGCGTGTAGCCAACGATGATCCGGGCCAGCCGCTCCTTCAGGTCGCGCCGCGAGGTGGCCAGGCAGAAGATCGCCATGACTTCGGAGGCCACGACGATGTCGAAGCCGTCCTCGCGCGGAAATCCGTTGGCCGCTCCGCCGAGGCCGACCACGGTCGACCGCAGGGCCCGGTCGTTCATGTCGACCACGCGACGCCAGGTGATGCGGCGCAGGTCGAAACCCAGCGCGTTGCCATGATGGATGTGGTTGTCGATCAGCGCCGCCAGCAGGTTGTGCGCGAGTGCGATCGCGTTGAAATCGCCGGTGAAGTGCAGGTTGATGTCTTCCATCGGCACCACCTGCGCATGGCCTCCGCCGGCGGCCCCGCCCTTCATGCCAAACACCGGCCCGAGCGAGGGCTCGCGCAGCGCGATCACGCAGCGTTTGCCGATGCGGTTCAGCGCATCGCCCAGGCCTACCACCGTGGTGGTCTTGCCTTCGCCGGCCGGCGTCGGGCTGATCGCCGTCACCAGCACCAGCTTGCCGCTGGGCCCGCCTTGCTGGTCCAGCCAGGCGAGGTCGATCTTGGCCTTGTAATGGCCGTAAGGCTCCAGTGCGGACGCCGGAATGCCGAGACGTTCCTGCGCCATGGGCAAGACGGGCTTGAGCGTTGCCGCCTGGGCGATCTGGATATCGGAAAGAGCCACTTTGGCATCCGTTCTGCGGGTTGTCGATGGCGCCATTGTCAGGCCGTTGGCGCAGGGGTCCTCAGAACAGCCGTCCCTGCCCCACCGCGCCCGCCGGTCGGAACTGGCTCATGTCCAGCGCCACCCGTTGCGACACGTAGCCCAGGCGCGCGCAGGTTTTCTCGAAGCGCTGGTGCACCAGATCGGCCCAGACGCCGTGGCCTTTCATGCGGGTGGCGAAATCGGCGTCGTAGGTCCGCCCGCCGCGCATCTCCTGCACCCGCGCCAGCACACGCTGCGCGCGGTCGGGGTAGTGCAGTTCCAGCCACTGGCGAAACAGCGGCGCCACTTCCCAGGGCAGGCGCAGCACGGTGTAGAAGGCGCGACGCGCGCCGGCTTCCCAGGCGGCCTCCAGCACCTGCTCCATGTCGGTGTTGATGAACGGGATCTGCGGCGCCACGCTCACGCCCACCGGTATGCCTGCCTCGGCCAGTGCCTGGATCGTGCGCAGGCGCCGGTACGGGGCGGCGGCGCGCGGCTCCATCTGGCGCGCCAGCTTGGCATCGAGTGTGGTGAGGGTCACGTAGACCGCGGCCAGCCCCTGCGCGGCCATGGGGGCGATCAGGTCGAGGTCGCGTTCCACGCCGCTGCCCTTGGTGACGAGTGAAAACGGATGGCGGGTTTCCTCCAAGACCTCGATCACCGACCGGGTCAGGCGCAGCTCACGCTCCACGGGCTGGTAGCAATCGGTCGCCGAGCCGATGTTGAGCAGGCTGGGCCCATAGCGCCGTGCGCCCAGTTCGTGGCGCAGCACCGCGGCGATGTTGCGCTTGGCAATGATCTTCGTCTCGAAGTCCAGCCCCGGCGACAGGTTCAGGTAACTGTGCGTGGGCCGCGCATAACAATAGCTGCAGCCGTGCTCGCAGCCCCGGTAGGGGTTGATCGACAGGTCGAAGTGGATGTCGGGCGAATCGTTTCGCGTGATGACGGACTTCACGTCCTCGAAGATGACCTGCGTCGGCACGGCCGCGCCCTGCCGCTCGACAGTTTCGTCCAGCGACTGCCAGCCGTCATCGAAGGCCTCGCGCGCGTCGCTGGCAAATCGATGCGCCAGGCGCGTGGCCGCGCCCCGGCCCTTGATGGCGCTGACGGGCAGAACGAATTCGGACATGGCGGCAACAAAAAACTGTGTTTCCATCCAGTTTATCGACTTTGCAAATCCCCTGCTGACGCTTCATTGCCAGGCATCCCGTTCCGTGCCCATGCGCCAGCCAGTGGGACAATCCCGCCCATGACCGCGCCGCCGCCCCACCCCACCTTGCTGTGGGACATCTTTTGCGAGGTGATCGACAACCACGGCGACCTGGGCGTGTGCTGGCGGCTCGCCGCGCAACTGGCAACGCTCGGCCACAGCGTGCGCCTCTGGGTCGACGACGCATCCGCCCTGGCCTGGATGGCGCCGGGCGCGGTGGAAGGCCATTTCCCCGGCATCCAGGTGCTGCCCTGGACCTTGCCCTTCGAAGCCAGCATGCCGCCTGAGCGCCTTGAAAGCCTGCCCGTGGCGGATGTGTGGATCGAGGCGTTCGGCTGCAAAATCGCACCTGAATTCATAGCGGCACAACGCCATTCGACGCTGGGAAGTGGCCAAAATTATTCAAAAACTCCGGTCTGGATCAATCTGGAGTACCTCTCGGCCGAGTCGTATGTCGAACGAAACCACGGCCTGCCCTCCCTGGTGTCGCACGGCCCCGGCCAGGGGTTGACAAAGCATTTCTTCTACCCCGGTTTCACGCTGCGCACCGGCGGCCTGCTGCGCGAGCCCGGCCTGATGGCACGGCAGGCGGTCTTCAACCGGGCCGCCTGGCTGGCCCGCCAGGGCATTGAGTGGCGCGGCGAGCGGCTGGTCTCGCTGTTCTGCTACGAGCCTGCCGCGCTTGGGGCCTGGCTGACCCGCTTGCAGGCCGAAGCGCGCCCCACACGCCTGCTGGTCACCCATGGACGGGCCACAACGGCAGTCAAGGCCTGGTTCGAGCGTCAAAACGGTGCTAAGCCAGTGTCGCAGGGTCATGGTTCGCTATTGATTTCATACCTCCCCGCGCTGACCCAGGTCGACTACGACCCCCTGTTGTGGGCCTGCGACCTGAACTTCGTGCGCGGAGAGGATTCGCTGGTGCGCGCGCTCTGGGCCGCTCGGCCCTTCATCTGGCACATCTACCCGCAGGACGACGGCGCACATGCCGCCAAGCTCGAAGCCTTTCTCGACTGGCTGCAGGCGCCGGATTCACTGCGGCAGTTTCACCGGGCCTGGAACGGCACCGACACGCGCACCGAACTGGCCAATCTGCCCTCGCCGGACTTGCCCGTCTGGCAGGCCTGCGCGCTGGCGGCCAGGGCCCGGTTGCTGGCGCAGGACGACCTGTTGGCGCAGTTGCTGCGCTTTGTGGCAAAAAAACGTTAAAATTCGAGGCTTTGCGGAATCTTGCCGGGCTGGCCCCGACACCTGCCGCCCCCGCCGCGTCCAACCTGTAGATCCCTACCTGTTCAGCGGCCCCCTACCTCTGGAAACATTATGAAAGTCGCTCAAGAAATCCGCGCCGGCAACGTGATCATGCACGGCAAGGACCCGATGGTCGTGCTCAAGACCGAATACAGCCGTGGCGGGCGCAACTCCGCCACCGTGCGCATGAAGCTCAAGAGCCTGATCGCCAACTTCAACACCGAGCAGGTCTTCAAGGCCGACGACAAGGTGGACCAGATCATCCTGGACAAGAAGGACTGCACCTACTCCTACTTCGCCGACCCGATGTACGTCTGCATGGACGCCGAGTACAACCAGTACGAAGTCGAAGCCGAGAACATGGGCGACGCACTCAACTACCTCGAAGACGGCATGGCCGTTGAAGTGGTGTTCTACGACGGCAAGGCCATCTCGGTCGAACTGCCCACCAGCGTCGAGCGCGAGATCACCTGGACCGAGCCCGCCGTCAAGGGTGACACCTCGGGCAAGGTGCTCAAGCCCGCCAAGATCGCCACCGGCTTCGAAGTGCCGGTGCCGCTGTTCGTGGCCCAGGGCGACAAGATCGAGATCGACACCCGCACCGGCGAATACCGCAAGCGCGTCTGATCTGTCGTTTCCAGCTACCGAAGAGGGCTCCGAAAGGGGCCTTTTTCTTGTGGCGGCAGTCTTTCAAATCCCGGTCGCGCCACCCCCTAACATTCGGAGAAAGCATGGAAACCACAGAAGACATCAAGTACAGCCACCTGGCCGAAGCCTGGGCGCAATTGCAGGCGCACGCCGCCAAGGGCCTGCCGCTGGAGCCCGATGCCTACCGTCTGGCCTTTGCCGACCCCGAATTCCTGCTGCGCCGCGAGACCCGCGGCCTGCGCATCCAGCTCGAGATGCTCAAGCCCGACCTGGACCAGACTGATGCCGGCGTCGAGAGCACCATCGTGGTCTTTGGCAGTGCACGTTTCCCGGCCCCGGAAGATGCCGAGGCCGCGCTCGGCATGGCTCAGGCCAGCGGCGACGTTCAGGCGATCGCCGCGGCCCAGCGCGGCCTGCGCAACTCGCGCCACTACGATCTGGCGCGCCAGTTCGCCCGGCTCGTGGCCACCGACAGCCTGCGCTTCCCGCCAGAGGAACGGCTTTACATCTGCACCGGCGGCGGCCCCGGCATCATGGAAGCCGCCACGCGAGGCGCGCATGACGTGGGCGCGCCCTCCGTGGCGCTGAACATCGCGCTGCCGCACGAGCAGTCGGCCAACCCCTATGTCTCGCCGAACCTGAGCTTCAAGTTCCACTACTTCGCAATGCGCAAGATGCACTTCATGATGCGCGCCAAGGCGCTGGTGGCCTTCCCCGGCGGCTTTGGCACACTGGACGAGCTGTTCGAGGTGATCACGCTGGTGCAGACGAAAAAAGCCAAACCTGTGCCCATCATCCTGTTCGGCTCCGACTACTGGAAGCGCCTGATCAACCTGGACGTGCTGATCGAGGAAGGCGCGATCTCGCCTGAAGACCTGAACCTGTTCCAGTACGTGGACGACCCGCAGGTAGCCTGGGACCTGATCCGCGATTTCTACGCGCTCGGCGCGCCCGCCAGCTGAAGCGCGTAAATCCACACAGCGGCCAGACTACTGCTTGCCCTATCGCGGTGCAGCATTACACTGATTTTCCAAACCAAGGAGCCCGGAATGAAAATCCTTCTCGCCGTCGATGGAAGTCCGTACACCAAGAAAATGCTGGCCTACCTGGTCACGCACGATATGTTTTCCCAGGGACACGACTACACCGTGCTTACCGTGCAACCGAAAATGACGATACGGGTCCAGGCCGCCGTGGGCAGGGAGGCACTGGCTGCTTACTATGCGGAAGAGGTCGAAAAAATCCTGGCGCCCGTGTCCAAGTTTCTGTTGCGCCATGGCATCAACGCAAAAAGCAGCTGGAAAACGGGCCCGGTGGGCAGCACGATAGCCCGGTTTGCGGAGGACGGAAAGTTCGACCTGCTGATCATGGGCTCGCACGGCCACGGCACGGTCGTGAACCTGGTGATGGGCTCCGTCGCGACCAAAGTGATGGCGGAGTGCAAGGTGCCCGTGTTGTTGATGCGCTGAGGTGGGATGTCCGCCGTGGAACACCCGGGCAGGCCCCCTGCCCCGGACCTTGAAGCGCTGGCCCTGCGCATGCTGGCGACGGTGCGCGAGGTGGCCGACGAACTGCGGCCCCAGGCCAAGCTCGGGAGCGCGCTGGGCCTGGACCACTCGCTTGAGCGCGACTTCGGCCTGGACAGCCTCGGACGCGTCGAACTGGTCGCCCGCATTGACCGTGATCTCGGCCTGTCGCTGAGTGAAGCCGCGCTCACCGAGGCGGAGACCCCCCGCGACCTGCTGCGCTTCGTCACGCGCCGCGTCGATCGGGCCGCCGAGCGGACGGAGCCTGTCACCACGCCAGCAGGCACGCTGCAGGAGGGCGTCGATGACGCCTATCCGCCGGACACCGTGCAGACGCTGGTGGAGGTCTTCGAGTGGCACCTTCAGCGCCACCCGCAGCGCGTACTGATCACGCTGTACGACGAAGGCGGCCAGTCCGTCGATCTGCGCTACGCCGACCTGCACCAGGATGCCGTGGCGCTGGCCGCCGGTTTGCATGCGCTCGGGCTGGCCCACGGCGACAAGGTGGCGATCATGCTGCCCACCGGGCGCGAGTTTTTTGCCGCCTTCTTCGGGGCGCTGGTCGCAGGCTGCGTGCCGGTTCCGCTGTACCCGCCGGCGCGGCCCTCGCAGCTCGAAGACCATCTCAAGCGCATCGCAGGCATCCTGCGCAATGCGCAGGCGCGGGTACTGGTGACGGTCGAGCGTGCCAAGCCGCTGGCCCACCTGTTGCGCTCCCAAGCCGAGGACCTGAAGACGGTCAACACCGTGCCCGACCTTTCGCGGGCCGATGCCGCCTGGGTGCGGCCCGTGCTTGTGGCCTCCGACGTCGCTTTCCTGCAATACACCTCTGGCAGCACCGGCGAACCGAAGGGCGTGATCCTGACGCACGCCAACCTGCTGGCCAACCTGCGCGCGATGTGGCGGGCATCGCAGGTGAGCAGCGCCGACACTTTCGTCTCGTGGTTGCCGCTGTACCACGACATGGGCCTGATCGGCGCGTGCCTGGGTGGCCTCTACCTGGGTTTTCATGTGGTTTTGATGTCGCCACTGACGTTCCTCGCGCGGCCCGCGCGCTGGCTGGAGGCGATCCATCAGCACCGCGGTACGGTCTCGGCGGCGCCCAACTTCGCCTACGAGCTGTGCGTGGCCAAGCTCACCGACGCCGAACTCGCCGGGCTGGACCTGTCGTACTGGCGGCTGGCGTTCAATGGCGCCGAGCCGGTGAGCCCCGACACGCTGGAGCGCTTCGCGTCGCGGTTCGCGCGCTGCGGCCTCAAGCGCGAGGCCTTGACCCCGGTGTACGGGCTGGCGGAGAGCTCGGTCGGACTGGCATTCCCGCCCGTGGGTCGCGGCCCGCTGATCGACGCGGTGGACCGGGTCGCGCTGGCGCGCGACGGCATCGCAGCGACGGCACGGCCCGACGACGCGCGGCCCCTGCGCATCGTCACCTGCGGGCTGCCCCTGCCCGGCCACGAGCTTCGCGTGGTCGGCGCCGACGCTCGCGAACTGCCGGAACGCGAGCAAGGGCGCGTGCAATTCCGCGGCCCGTCCAGCACGCGGGGCTACCTGAACAACCCCGACGCCAACCAGCGCCTGTTCGATGGCGACTGGCTGAACACCGGCGACCTGGGTTACATCGCGGCGGGCGAGCTGTACCTGACCGGGCGCGAGAAAGACATCATCATCCGCGGCGGCTTCAACATCCACCCGCAGGAACTCGAAACGGCGGTGGCCGAACTCGCCGGCGTCCGCAAGGGTGGCGTGGCGGTGTTCGCGGCAAGCGACCCGCGCAGCGGCACCGAGCGGCTGGTGGTGCTGGCGGAGACCCGGGTCCAGGAGCCCGCGCAGCGCCAGCAGTTGGTCCAGGCCATCACCGCACTGTCGGCCACACTGCTGGGCGCCCCCGCCGACGACGTGGTGCTGGCGCCGCCGCGCTCGGTGCTGAAGACGTCCAGCGGCAAGACCCGCCGCGCCGCCTGCCGCGCGCTCTACGAGCAGGGTCGGCTGGGCGAGACGCAGCGCGCGCCCTGGCAGCAGTGGCTTGCGCTGGCGGCCAGCGCCGCCGGGGCGCGGTCGCGCCGGGCGCTGCGTGACGCCGGCCACTGGGCCTGGGGCCTGTGGGCCTGGACGGTGTTCGTGACGCTGGGCGCCGCGGCGTGGTGCGCGGTGATGGTGTTGCCCGGCGTGACATGGCGCAGGCGCACGACCAGGGCACTGACACGGGTCGCGGTCCGCCTGATCGGCCTGCCCTTGCAAGTACAAGGCCTTGAGCGGCTGCCGACCAGCGGACCCTGCATCGTCGTTGCCAACCACGCCAGCTATGTGGATTCGATCCTGCTGGGCGCGGTGCTTCCGGCGAGGTTTTCCTTCGCCGCCAAGCGTGAACTTGCCGACGTGCCATGGATCGGCCGGGCGCTGCGACGCATGGGCATTGCCTTCGTCGAGCGCTTCGACGCCGCGCAGGGCATCGAGGACACCCGCGCGCTCGAAGCGCAGGTGCGTGCCGGCGAATCCTTTGTGTTCTTCCCGGAAGGCACCTTCCAGCGTTCTGGGGGCTTGCAGGACTTCAAGCTTGGCGCCTTCGTGATTGCCGCCGAAACCGGAACGCCCCTGCTGCCGCTCACGTTGAACGGCACCCGTTCACTGCTGCGCGACGGCGTCTGGCTGCCCCGGCGCAACGCGGTCCGGGTGACACTGGGCGAGGTGATCGCGCCCGCGGGGCCCGGCTGGCAGCACGCGCTTGAACTGCGCGATGCCGCGCGCAGGGCGATGGCCGCGAGTCTGGCGGAGACTACACTGGAAACTTGAACCCAACCTGCCCGCGCCCCACGGGACACCCGATGAATATTTTTCCTCAATCCTCCCTCAACGAAGGTGTTCGCAAGCGCGAGGTCTTCGGCTGGGCCATGTACGACTTTGCCAACTCGGGTTACACGACGGTCGTGCTGACCGCCGTCTTCGGTGCGTACTTCGTGGGAGTGGTCGCCGACGGGGCGGCCTGGGCCACCTTGGCATGGACCGCCGCGCTCTCGGTGGCCAGCATGATCGTGATGCTGACCATGCCCACGATCGGCGCTTACGCCGATCTGAAAGCGGCAAAAAAGCGGCTGCTGGCACTGTCCACCATCGGCTGCGTGCTGGCCACCTCCGCGCTGGCGCTGGCCGGGCGTGGCGATGTGGCGATTGCGGTGGTGGCGGTGGTGCTGTCCTACACGTTCTACGCGTACGGCGAGTCGCTGATTGCCGCTTTCCTGCCCGAACTCGCGCGCGATGAGGCCATGGGCCGCGTCTCGGGATGGGGCTGGAGCTTCGGGTACTTTGGCGGCATGCTGGCGCTGGGGCTGGGGCTGGCCTATGTCGTGGCGGCGCAGGCCCGCGGCGAGACGGCCACCCAGTTCGTTCCGGTGGTGATGCTCATCACCGCAACGGTCTACGGCACGGCGTCGCTGGCAACCTTCGCCTTGCTGCGCGAGCGCGCAAGGCCGGCACAAGACGGCATTGGCGCGAATCAGGTTGTCGGTGTGAGGAAGTCACTGGCGCGGCTGGCCCAGACCTGGCGTCATGCGGAAGACTTTCGTGACCTGCGCCGCTTGCTCACCTGCTGCGCGGCGTACCAGGCCGGCATCTCCGTGGTGATCACGCTGGCGGCGGTCTATGCGGAGCAGGTGCTGGGTTTCAAGCAGTCCGACACCATGCTGCTGGTCTTTCTGGTCAATATCGCGTCAGTGGTCGGTGCCTTCTCCTTTGGCTACTGGCAGGATCGCATCGGCCACAAGCGCGCGCTCGGCGTCACCCTGACGGGCTGGATCGTGATGGTGCTGCTGGCCTTCTTCGCCACAGGCGCGGGCATGTTCTGGGTGGCCGCCGTGATCGCCGGGCTGTGCATGGGATCGAGCCAGTCGGCGGGTCGCGCGATGGTCGGCCTGCTCACGCCGCCTGACCGCAGGGCCGAGTTCTTCGGGCTGTGGAGTTTTGCCATCCAGCTCGCCGCGGTGATCGGCCCGCTGACCTACGGCATCCTCACCTGGGTGACCGGCGGCAACCACCGCGTCGCCATCCTGTGCACCTCGCTGTTTTTTGCGCTGGGCCTGTGGCTGTTGCGCGATGTCGATATGGCGCGCGGCCAGAAAGCCGCACGGGCTATCAGCTGAGCTCTTCCAGCCGCGCGGAACGACGACAACACAGCGGTTGCGTGAGGTGCCGGGAAACCACAGTCAGAAAAAATGACAGCGATCACGCCATCCGATCTGCTCGCGATTCTGGGTGCCATCGCCCTGGCCGGCATCGGCGGCGAGAGTTTTCTCAGGTCCATCCTCGGGGCCAGCGCGCACCTGCGGGTACCCAGGGCGGTGGCCGCCACCACGCTGGCGGCGTTCTCCACTTCCAGCCCGGAACTCACCGTCTCCACCGTCGCGGCGCTGGCCGGTCGCCCGGAGATCGGCCTGGGCGATGCGCTGGGCAGCAACGTGGTCAATATCGCCCTGATCTTCGGCCTGGCCCTGTTGTTCGGAGCGGTGCGCACGTCGCGCAAGGAATTCGGTCGCGATTTCGCGCTGGCGCTGATGGTTCCCGCAGTGACCTTGGCTTTCGCGCTGGACGGCCACATCGGGCGCGGCGAAGGCGCGACGCTGCTGATGCTGTTCGCGGTCTGGCTCGGCGTGATTCTGCGCGAGGCCCTGCGGCATCGGCAGGCCGCGCCTGAGCAGCCCTCAAGCGCCGGGCCGGGTCCGTGGCAGACCCTGGCCCTGGGGGTCGTCGGCCTGGGCGCCATGATCGCGGCAGGAAGGCTGTTCGTCCTGGGCGCCACCGGGGTCGCGGCTGCCTTCCAGATCGACACCTATGTGATCGGCACCCTGGTGGTCGCCATCGGCACCTCGCTGCCGGAACTGGTCACCGTGATTCTTTCCCGCCTGCGGGGTCACGACGATGTCGGTGTCGGCACGCTGATCGGCAGCAACATCTTCAATGGCCTGGCGATCGTCGGCGTGGCAGCGAGCATCTACCCGATAACGGCGCCCACCGCAGAGATCGCCGTCACCCTGGCCTGCGGCGTCGCGGCGCTGCTGCTCCTGCTGCCGAATCGCGCCGACGTGATTCCGCGGGGCCGCGGCCTGCTGCTGCTGGTTTTTTACGGCGGCTTCGTCTGGGCCACGGTGGCGGTGGGGCAATGAACGGACACCCATGACGACACCCTCTTCCCCTCACCCCTGGCCCGCCCTCCCGCCCGATCGGGTCTGCGCCGAACTCGACAGCAATCCCGGGCAAGGCCTGAATGCCGCCGAGGCCGCGTCGCGCCTATTGCAACACGGCGTAAATCGCTTTCGGGGACTGTCCCTGTGCGAGAGTGGGCAATGCCCTGCCCCGGCACCTCGGTCGGGTCAGATGCGCCGCGCCTGTGCAGGGCTGGCGGTTTCGGCGATGGTCGCATTGGCCGGATTGACCAGCCCATCGGTGGCCCATGCGCAGCCGCCGCAGACGACCGCGATCACGCTGCCGCAGCCAGGCGGCCAGGGCCAGGTCGCAATTGAAGTGGCGCTCGCCCAACGGCGTTCGGTGCGCAGCTTCGCCACGGGACCGCTGAGCGCCGCTGAGGCCAGCCACCTGCTGTGGGCTGCCCAGGGCATCACCGGCGCCGACGGTCTGCGCACCGCACCGTCGGCCGGGGCCACTTTCCCACTGGTTTTGTACCTCGTGGCAGGTCGGATCGAAGGCATCCCGGCGGGCCTTTACAGGTATGCGCCGCAAGGTCATCGACTGCTGGCCGTCGGCCGCACCGACCTCAGGGTGGCCATTGCAGCCGCAGCACGTGGCCAGACCTGGATGCAGGACGCGCCGGCGCTGGTGCTCATTGCCGCGCAACCGGGACGCACCGCCGCACGCTATGGCCCGCGCGCCGACCGCTATGTGGCCATGGAAGCCGGCGCCGCCGCGCAGAACCTGCTGCTGCAGGCCGTCTCGCTCGGACTCGGCGCCACGCTGGTGGGCGCGTTTGACGAGTCCGCCCTCGGACCGATCCTGGCCCTGCCCGAAGGCGAGCAGGTGATGGCGATCATCCCCGTGGGTCGCCCACGCTGAGACGACACCCCCTGCCACCCAAGGCTTGTGCGGACCGTCTGGAAACGTCGACGCCGCCGGCAATCGCATGAGACTGTCAAGACAGGCGTAAACCTTCTTCAGGGTGAATCGAGGCTGTCTCGGTGCGCTTGGGCGGCACAGGCAGCAGGGCAGCCAGTTCGAAATACATGGACCGGGTCACCAGGCGAGCCACGCCACTGGCCAGCAGGGCGCAGGCCATCAGGCTCAGAACCATGGCGTTCCCTGCCACCATTTCCATCACGATGATGAAGGCGGTGATCGGCCCTTGGGTCGTTGCGGCAAGAAAGCCCGCCATGCCCAGCGCAATCAAGGGGATGGCCGCCTCTGGTCCGACGCCGGTCAGCAAGGCGACGTCCTGACCGATGCCCGCACCAATCGCGAGTGATGGCGCAAACACGCCGGCCGGCACGCCGGTCCAGCTGGACAGCCAGGTGGCGCAAAACTTCAGCACGGTATAGACACCCGGCAGGTCCGCATGGCCTTCGAGCAAAGCCCGGGTCGGCGCATAGCCAGCGCCTGCCGTGGCCCCCTGGGTCACGATGCCAATGATGGCCACGGCAAGGGCACAGGCTGCAGCGAAGCGCAGTGGATAGAGACTACGCCAGCGACTGAATCGATCCGGAAGCCCCTGCGCGCAAATGATCATGAGCCGGGAAAACAGCCCGCCGGCCAGGCCCGCAATCAGCGCCACCAGCAACCCCGGCCCCAGCAAGCTCCAGGAGAGCGCCTGCACGCGCAGGCGGCCAAAGTAGGTCTCGTTGCCGAACACGGACACGGCGACAAGGCCGGCAAGCACAATGCTGACGATCACCAGCGAGCTTTGCGACATGCTGCGCCGTCGGGACAGTTGTTCCAGCGCGAAGATGACGCCCCCCAGCGGCGTGTTGAATGCAGCGGCAATGCCGGCTGCGGCACCGGCCACCATCAGATCGTGTGAGTCCAGCCCGGATTGGGGCGACAGCCATCGCCT
>JAABQG010000073.1 GCA_011391595.1 Hydrogenophaga sp. | reverse complement strand
GCGCGGATGCGGGTGTCTTCGGTGATGGCCCCGCTGTCGTCCTGCGGGACGTTGAGGTCGGCACGGATGAAGACGCGCTGGCCACGGGCCTTGCCCTGGGCACACAGATCGGAGAAGCGGATGACGGTCATGGAGAACTCGCTGGTTGGAAAAAGAACCTGCGCATTTTATGAAGTACCCGCTGCCTGCCGCTTGACCCGCATCAGTCGCGGTGAACGAAACACCGTGCTACCAGCCCAGGCCCAGGTGCAGCGGCAGATAGACCGCCATGCCCACCACGATCGTGCCCAGCACGGCCTGCCCCTGCCCGCGTCGCACGAAGTAGAAGGCAGCCCCCGCTGCGGCGCCAAACAGCCGCGCATCCTGCCAGGAGGTGATCAGCTGCCCCTGTGTCATCACCACCTCGGGAACGATGACCGCCGACAGCGCGGCAATCGGCGCGTACTGCAGGCCGCGTTGAGCCCAGTGCGGAAGCTGCCATTCGCGGCTGGAGAGGAAGAAAAAGCTGCGCGTGATCAGCGTGATGACGGTCAATCCGACGATCACGCCCAGTGTCCACAGGTCGGTTCCGGGCTGGCTCACGGGGCAAGCTCCGTGCTGTGCATTACGCTCATGCAGCCCCCCGGCGATCCGGTGGTGCGGGCCGCTCCAGCAGCAGGCTCAGGGCCACCGCCACGGCAATCGCAAACACGATGTTGAGCTTGAACGGCAGCGCAAACGCCGCCACGGCCGCAGCCCCGGCCACGCCCGCCGACACGCGCCGCATCGGTGACGACGCCAGCGAACACGCCACGCCGGTCAGTGCCAGGATGCCAGCAAAGCCCAGCCCCCAATGCATCGGCACCGACTGCGCCAGCGCAATGCCGGTCAGGCTGGCGACCTGCCAGCTGGCCCAGTTCAGCGCCCCGCCGCCGGCCAGGTAGGCCAGCTGCGCCTCGCGCTCGGCCGGCGTGGTCGCCGGGTGCGCGTAGCGGCGCACGAACAGCACATAGGTCATGTCCGCCGTGACGTAGCCAGCCAGCAGCCGCGCCCAGCGCGGCAGGTGCATGACGTAGGACCGCAGGTGGGCGCTGAACACCACAAAGCGCAGGTTGACGCAGAAGCTCGTGGCCAGGATGACCCAGACCGGTGCGCTCGCGGCAATCAGCGGAATGGCCGCCAGCTGCGAACTGCCGGCGAACACCAGCAAGGTCATCGCCACGGCCTCGACGGTGCTCATGCCCGACTGCACCATGGCCACGCCGGTCATCAGCCCCCAGGCGGCCAGACCCGGTGCCACGCCGGAAATCTCGCGCGCGCCGGCGCGAAATTCGGGGTGGGTTACCAGCCGGCGCAGGCGCAGCAGCGGCGAAGAGTCTGCGCTCGGGTTCACCACACTCAGGCCACCGCCGGTGGCGCGTCGAATGTGGCGCCCGCAGACAGCGCGAAACCCCGCAGGAAATCGGCTGCCGGCAGGCGCTTGCCGCCGGGGCGCTGCAGCTGAGTGACGCACAGCACACCATCGCCGCACGCGACCCGCACCCCATCGGCATCTGCAGACAGAATCTGCCCATTCCCAGCGTCGGGCGGTCTTTTCATGCTATCCAAATGAGATTCCAAGAGCTTCACGACTTCGCCGCCCATCACGCTGCTGACGCCCGGAAAGGGGTCGAACGCGCGGATGCGTCGCGCGATCACCGCGGCCGACTGGGCCCAGTCCACGGCGCTTTCAGCCTTTTCGATCTTGTGCGCATAGGTCACTCCCTCGGCGGACTGCCCGACCGGCTTCAGCTGCCCGGCGGCGGCCTGGTTCAGGGCCAGCACCATCAACTTGCCCCCCAGATCGGCCAGCCGGTCGTGCAGCGTGGCCGTGGTGTCGCCTCCGGTGATGGGCACGCTGTGCATGAACAGCATGTCGCCGGTGTCGAGCCCGGCGTCCATCTGCATGATGGTAACGCCGGTCTCGGTGTCACCCGCTTCGATGGCGCGGTGGATCGGCGCCGCACCGCGCCAGCGCGGCAGCAGCGAAGCGTGGATGTTGAAACAACCGCTGGCCGGCGCATCCAGCACCCATTGCGGCAGGATCAGCCCGTAGGCGGCGACCACCATGGCATCGGCACCGGCGCCCAGGATGGCCTCGCGCGCCGCGGCCGCATCGTCGGGATACTTGCCATCCAGGCGCAGGCTGCGCGGCTGGGCCAACGGGATGTGGTGCGCCAAAGCGAACTGCTTCACCGGCGATGCGTGCAGCTTCAGGCCCCGGCCGGACGGGCGGTCGGGCTGGGTCAACACCAGTGCGATGTCGAACCCTGCTGCATGCAGTCGCTCAAGCGCGACGCTGGCGAACTCGGGCGTGCCGGCAAAAATGATTTTCAAGAGGATTTCCAGTCAGCGATCACGCAAGCCGCGTGCAAGCGGCCATTTTGCTGCACCCTGCAGAGCCACGCGGGCGCGGCAGTACACCTTGCGCCCTACGCGCGCTCTTCCTTGATCTGCTTGAGCATTTTGGCCTTGATTCTGTTGCGCTTCAGGGGAGACAGGTATTCGACGAACACTTTGCCCAGCAGATGGTCCATTTCATGCTGGATGCAGACGGCCAGAAGTCCCTCGGCCTCGATCGTGCGGGATTGGCCCTCGCCATCCAGTGCGGTGACGTGGACCGCCGCTGCGCGCTCCACGCCATCATAAATTCCGGGCACGGAAAGGCAGCCCTCGTCACCCTTCACACGCTCTTCGCTGGCCCAGGCGAGCACCGGATTGATCAGTACCAGCGGCTGGTTGCGTTCCTCGGACACATCGATCACGATCAGCCGGACATGTGCGTCAACCTGCGTGGCCGCCAGCCCAATGCCCTGGGCTTCATACATGGTTTCCTGCATGTCAGAAATCAGCATGCGAATGCGCGGGTCGACGGCCTGCACGGGCTTGGCCACCGTGTGAAGACGGGGGTCTGGGTAACGGAGAATGGGAAGTTGAGCCATGAAATCACATAAAAGATGTCGCTATTTTCGCCACTTTTTACATTTCGCGCAGAGTCAAAAACCATAAATCATTGCCCAATCAAGGCCTTGAGCGCAGAATCACCAGTGATTTGTCAAGATTTCTGTGCGGGGATTCGAGAACCAATGAAACAAATGACCACGGGAAAAACTCCTGCCATCACGGCCCTGCCCGTCTTGGCCATGCTGGCCGGGATGATTGCGTGCTTTTTGCCCGCAGCAGTTCATGCGCAGAACTACCCCATCACCCCGAACCAACGCGGTGTGGCTCAAAAGGTCGCCCAAGAGGGGGTTCCGCTGAGTGAACTCGCGCCAGGCGCACCCGACCTGTACACCGTCAAGCGCGGGGACACTCTATGGGGCATCTCGGGGATTTACCTCAAGAAGCCCTGGCGCTGGCCCGAACTGTGGGGCATGAACCTGGAAGATATCCGCAATCCTCATCTGATCTATCCTGGCCAGGTTCTGCAACTGGAAAAGAAGGATGGCCGCGCGCGCCTCAGGGTTCGCGGCGGCAGTGATGCCGATACCGTCAAGCTTTCACCCCGCATCCGCAGCGAACTCCTGCCGGCGAACGCCTTGCCGACCTTGAGAAACGACCAGATTGACCCGTTTCTCGTCGAGCCGCTGGTGGTGGATGAAGCCACGATGATGCTGGCGCCACGCATCGTCGCCAACAACGAAAATCGACTCCTGCTCAGCCGGGGTGACCGGATTTATGCGATGGGCGATGCAAGCCAGCCCCTGCTGGACGGTCCCGGCATGCCGCAGGGCTACCGTGTGTTCCGCAATGCCAAACCGCTGGTGGATCCGTCGACGGGTGAGATTCTGGGCTATGAGGCCGCCTACCTCGGCAACGCACGGCTGGTGCAGGGTCAGACCACCAGTTCGACAACTGACGCAAACGGAAAGCTCCAGGTTACGCCTGTGCCAGCCTCGCTCGACCTCCTGAAGACCAAGGACGTGATCACCGTTGGCGACCGCCTCCTGATCGAGCCGCCGCGGCCGTTTGCCACCTACACGCCCCGCGCACCCGCCTTCCAGGTCGACGCACAGATCATCTCCATCTACACCGATGACGCCGTGCGGTATGCCTCCACCGGCCAGGTCGTCGTGCTCAACCGCGGCACACGCGATGGCATGGAAATCGGTCATGTCCTGGAGATTCTCAAGGATGGCGAGCGCATCGTGGACACAACGGCCGATGGCCAAGTCTCGCTCCAGCTGCCGGAAGATCGCAGGGGCTTCTTCACGCAAAGAGGCGTGCTTCAACTGCCTGACGAGCGACGGGGCCTCCTGATGGTGTTCCGGACCTTCGAGCGGGTCTCCTACGGCTTGCTGCTGCAGGTCAATGACGGCGTGAAAGTGGGTAACCGGGCAGTCAGCCCACGCTGAAGCGTGTCCGCGACGATCCGACCCCATAACACTCTCCGGATACCTCGCTGACGCATCGCGCACTGTGGAGCGAGACGACCTCGCCGCTTGGTTGCGGTTGACCCTGACGCCCGGCGTGGGCAATGCCACAGCGCGCAAACTGCTGGCCGCGTTCGGTCTGCCGCAATCGATCTTCGATCAGTCTGGCGCCACATTGCGCCAGATAGTCTCCCCCGTCCAGGCGTCGGCGTTGCTGAGTCCCCCCGCCGAATTGCCTGCCCTGGTGGAGACTTCCTGGCAGTGGCTTGACGATGCACGCCAGGCGCCAGCGTCCGAAGGCATCCAGCGGCAGATTGTGACGCTCGGTGATGCAGCCTACCCTGCCGCACTGCTCGACATCGAAGACCCGCCACTCATGCTGTACCTGCTCGGCCAGGCACTTCCGGCGCCTGGCGCCTGCGATGCCGACGTCAACCATTCGGGAAGTGGCCCCGCCCCGCTGGAGATGGCCGCGCGCAGGGGCATTGCCATTGTCGGCAGCCGCAACCCGACCCCCCAGGGCGAAACGAATGCCCGGCAATTCGCCCGCGAACTGGCTGAAACAGGTCTGACGGTGGTGTCCGGACTGGCACTGGGCATTGACGGCGCAGCGCACCTCGGCGCGCTGGAAGGGGCAGAGGCGAGAGGTCTGGACCGCGCAATTGCCACCATTGCCGTGGTGGGCACCGGGCTGGACCGCGTCTATCCGAAAAAGCATCTCGCCCTGGCGCACCGCATCGCGCGCCATGGGCTGCTGGTGAGCGAGTACCCGTTGGGTACACCACCGATCTCGGCCAACTTTCCCAGACGCAACCGCATCATTTCCGGCTTGAGCCTGGGAACTCTGGTAGTGGAAGCTGCGCTGAAATCAGGCTCACTCATCACCGCCCGAATGGCCAGCGAGCAGGGCAAGGAAGTTTTTGCAATCCCGGGGTCCATCCACGCAAGCCAGTCACGCGGCTGCCATGCGCTCATCCGGCAGGGCGCCAAACTGGTTGAAACCGCGCAGGATGTACTCGAGGAACTTCGCCTGCCGATGGGCCAGCCTCCAGCAACGTCCGGAACGACAGCTGACGGAGATTTCTTCGCGACGCAAGAAACCGAAAGTGCTCCGGAAGACGCATTGACGGCAGCGCTCGGCTTTGATCCGGTGGGCCTGGACGCCCTGATGGCCCGAACCGGGCTGGATGCGGCAAGGCTTCAAGCTGGCCTGCTGGAACTTGAGCTCGAGGGTGCGGTAGCGCGCTTGCCAGGCGGACTGTACCAGCGACTCGGCACGGCCTGACTGAACTCCGCGACGACAGCGGCAGTCGTGTGGCGCACTGAGATCCGCCCTTAGCGGATCACTCCAGCAAGCGCTCGGGATTTGCGTCGAGCTTGGTCAGAGCCTCGCGGGTCGCACGGACCGTCAGCGTTTCGTCTTCGGAAGGCACCAGCAAACCCGCCTGGAGATAGGCCGCAAGGCGACGCGCCTGAATCAGATAATTTTGCCCATCGCCCGAGGCAAACAGATACAGCTGGCGCCGGTCGCTGCGCCAGACCAGCTGGATCTTCGACACCACGCCGTTGTGGTCCAGAACGAACCAATGACCGAGTTCGAGTTCCTTGGCCCAGGCCAGCATGGCATTGCTCGGGCTGGACCCTCCGTTGGGCAACAGCTCGAAAGACGATGCATCAACACCCAGCATGACCTCGAGTGTGCCCGGGTCCAGTTCAATTTCGCCCGCATCTTCATCGCTGATGGCCACTTCCAGCTGTTCGAGGCGGCGCGCCATGTCATCGATCTCATCCTGGGGAATCGCCTCGGTCTTGGACAAGAAGGCGTCGGCCAGGATATCGCTGAGAATCTTGAGTTGGGCATCCTGTGCCGTCTGCGGCAAGCCAAGCAAGGCCATGCCCTGCCTCAGGTATTGCAGGATCTTCGGCAGATCCTGGATGACACGGGCACGATCTTCCCGATTCGGCTTGGCGCTCGCCGCCCAGAGCAAGTCTGTCGCCGTTCGTTTGAGCGCGAGCGTCTCCGCATGCTGCGGACCATAACGCAAGGCCGCCACCGCCAGCGCCTCGGACCAGACCTTGAAAAGAAACTCGCGAACTTCGTCCCGCACCCTGATCTTGTCGAGCATCTTGCGCATCTCGATCATGTACTGGATGGCCAGTGTCTCCTTCTGCTCGACCTGCTGGGCCACGCTGACCAGGCGCTGGGTGCCCTCCTTGGACGTGAGAAAACCGGACAGGAACTTCTGGAATTCATCGAACACCAGCTGAAACACGCGCCGCCCGGTTTCCGGATACTGCTCGATCACCTGCACCACGCGCCGGATCTCCGCCTCCATCGCGGCGCCCTGCACGCCGCTGGCATCAAAACCCAGCACACAGGAGCCCATGCGGTCGATGAGTTGGCGCGCCGGATGCTGCAGCGTATTGAAGAACTCCGGCTCAGCCAGCGCCAGGCGCAGCACAGGCATCTGCAAACGGGCAAACCAGACCCGGATATTGGCAGCAATCCGCTCCTCGGCAAGGATGGCCTGGAACATCAGCGCGACGATCTCGATCGTCGCTTTTTCGCTGGCGCTGCTGGCTTTCTTCTTGAGTTCCGCGGTGCGCTCCCGCATTTCCATCATCACCTGCGGGACGCCGCCTTGAGGCATGCGGCCTGCACCAGTGACCGGGCCTTCAATCCATACGGCGCGCTCCTGACTCATCGCCGCAGCCAGCGCCGGCGAGAGCGTGTTCGGGCGCGTCTCGTCAAATCCCGCACCACGGTCGAACAGCATGCGCTTGAGTTGCCCCAGAACACCCTGCGCGCGCTGGCGTGCACGGGCCAGCGGCGTGGTCGATGTCATCATGCGGGTTTCATCGGCCATCGCACTGTGGGCATGCCCGCGCCCGGAGGCGCCAGATGCGGGCGAGCCGGCCCGGCTTGAACCCGCCCCGCCGGCGCCCTCGTAGCCACCACCTGGCGCACCGCGGCGCGACTCCGCCGCACCGCCGCCGGACTGAGCGCCCGAGCCCCCATAACCACCACCACCGCCGGAATGACCGCCACCACGACCGGACTGGGGGCCCGCGTCACCACTGTCCGATTGCGAAGACCACCGCGACGGGCTGGCAGGCGCTACTAGCGGCGTCGCCGTCGAGCGCCGAACCATCGGCTTGACCTCGATCACCGGCATGACACCATTGCGGATCAGAAATTCATTGGCATGTTTGTAGGCTGCGAGCATGCGCTCGACAATCAGCGGCGTGAGGCTGTCCTGCACCGCAAGCCAGATCGGCCGCGAAAGACCACAGGCCAGCCACTGGGCAATTAGCACCGAGGCCACGGTTTCGGGCTTGAGCACGTCGTGCTCGGCAAGTTCCTGATCGTTGTCGAGCTTCATGACCCTTAACCGAAGGTCATTGAGCTCCCAGCTCACCTTGTCCGAAATTGCCTTCTCCAGACGCGACACAAGGATTCCGGTCTCGATCTCGTCATCCCCGATCAGCGTCAACCCCTGACTGCGCTTGTCATCGCGGCGCAATGCGGCCAGTCCAGGCGAGACCAGGGCCTGGCGCAGGGCCTGCCGCAGGGCCTGAATCCAGGCGTCGCGCAGCTTCAGGAAGTCGAGCAGCGCATCCCGGCGGTTTTGCTGGTCACGCGCATTGCCGGTCTGATCCGCCAGCGCGCTTAGGCGGCCCTGGGCCGTGGCCGCCAGACTCAGGACCACACCGTCCACCTCGGCCACGAACTGCTCGCGCGTGCTGCGCGACAGAGGCGAGGATGGAGCGGTGAATCCCTGGGTTGCCATGAAAGCTACACCGTGGCCCCTGCGTTCGGATCGTTGGGATCGATGGGGCCGTCGTCCTTCTTGCCGGTCGCCTTGACCAGGTCCTCGCGTTTGATACCCAGCCACATCGCGATGGCCGCCGCCACAAAGACCGACGAGTAAATACCGAAAAGAATGCCGATCGTCAGCGCCATGGCGAAATAGTGCAAGGTCTCACCCCCGAAGAGAAGCATCGAAAGCACCATGATTTGGGTGGATCCATGGGTGATGATAGTGCGACTGATGGTGGAAGTGATCGCGTTGTCAATAATTTCAACCGTGTTCATTTTCCGGTACCGGCGGAAATTCTCCCGGATCCGGTCAAAAATCACAACCGATTCGTTGACCGAGTAGCCCAGCACCGCCAGCACCGCTGCCAGCACCGCCAGTGAAAACTCCCACTGGAAGAACGCGAAAAAACCCAGGATGATGATCACATCGTGCAGGTTGGCGATGATCGCGGCCACCGCAAACTTCCATTCGAAGCGGAACGCCAGGTAGATCATGATGCCCGCCACCACCATGCCCAGCGCCTTGAGTCCGTCCGCCGCGAGTTCGTCACCCACCTGAGGGCCGACGAACTCGGTGCGTCGCAGGCTCACCGTGCCGTCATCGGCCTTGAGGGCGGCCAGCACCTTCTCGCTTTGCTGCGCCGAGCTCACGCCCTTTTGTGCCGGCAGGCGAATCATCACCTCACGCGCCGAGCCGAAATTCTGCACCTGGACGTCGGCGAAACCCAGCCCCGACACCAGCCCGCGGACCTTGGACAGATCCGCCGGCTGGGAGTAGCTCACTTCCATCACGGTACCGCCGGTGAACTCCACGGACAGGTGCAGTCCGCGCGAAAACAGGAAGAACACGGCCGCAAGGAAGGTCACAAGGGAGACCACGTTGAAGATCAACGCATGCCTCATGAACGGGATGTCCTTCTTGATCTTGAAAAATTCCATCTAGTGCTCCCTTTATCGGCCGTTGGTGCCAGAAGTGGCCACAACGCCATCACCGTCAGGCCGCCAGACTGTGCCGATCGATACCGTTTTGAGCTTCTTCTTCGACCCGTACCAGAGGTTCACCAGACCACGCGAGAAAAACACGGCGGAGAACATCGAGGTCAGGATGCCGATGCAATGCACCACCGCAAACCCGCGCACCGGGCCGGAGCCAAAGGCCAGCAGGGCCAGGCCGGCAATCAGCGTGGTGATGTTCGAATCGAAAATGGTGGCCCAGGCGCGGTCGTAGCCCGCGTGAATGGCCGCCTGGGGCGACACCCCGTTGCGCAATTCCTCTCGCACCCGTTCATTGATCAGCACATTGGAGTCAATCGCCATGCCAAGCGCCAGCGCCATGGCTGCCATGCCGGGCAAGGTCAGCGTGGCCTGCAGCATGGAAAGAATGGCGACAAGCAGCAGCAGGTTGAAGGCCAGCGCGATGCCAGAAAACAAGCCAAAAAGCATGTAGTACGCCGCCATGAAGGCCACGATGACCAGGAACCCCCAGATCACGCTGTTAAAGCCCTTGGCGATGTTTTCCGCCCCCAGGCTCGGCCCGATCGTGCGTTCCTCGATGATCTCCATCGGCGCGGCAAGTGAACCGGCACGCAGCAGCAGGGCCAGATCGTTGGCTTCGACCACCGTCATGGCGCCGGAGATCTGGAAACGGTTGCCCAGCTCACCCTGGATGACGGGTGCGGTCAGCACCTCGCCCTTGCCTTTCTCGAACAGCAGGATGGCCATGCGCTTCTTCAGGTTCTCCCGGCTGGTGTCGCGCATGATGCGCCCGCCCTTGGCGTCAACCGTCAGGTCCACCTTGGGCTGCTGGTTCTGCGAATCAAACCCCGGCTGCGCATCGGTCAGGCTGTCGCCAGTGATGATCACCTGCTTCTTGACGATCACAGCCCGCCCATCCCGTTCAAGGTAGCGCTCGGAGCCAAACGGCACGGGCCCACGCCCGGCTTCGGCGTCACGACCCTCGGCGGAATCATCCACCAGGCGCATCTCCAGCGTTGCGGTGCGTCCCAGAATGTCCTTGGCCTTGGCCGTGTCCTGGACGCCGGGCAACTGCACCACAATGCGGTCCAGCCCCTGTTGCTGGATCACCGGCTCGGAGACCCCCAGTTCATTGATGCGGTTGTGCAGCGTGGTGATGTTCTGCTTGACCGCCTGCTCCTGAACCCTGCGCGCCGCCTCGGGCCGGATGGTGGCGATGAGCTTGTATTCGCTGCCCTCCGGTGCATCTGTGGTCTGCAGCTCGGTGAACTGCTCCTGAATGACGCGCTTGGCCGCGTCCAGCGTGGCCGCATCGCGAAAGCGCACTTCGATGATCTGGCCGTTGCGGCTGATACCCCCGTGGCGAATGTTCTTCTCGCGCAGGACACTGCGAAGGTCGCCACCCAGGGATTCGGCCTTCTTGGTCAACGCGGCCTGCATGTCCACCTGCAGCATGAAATGCACACCGCCACGCAAGTCCAGACCGAGATACATCGGCGACGCGTGCAAGGCCGACAGCCAGGCCGGAGAGCGCGACACCAGATTCAGTGCGACCACGTAGCCAGGGTCGGCAGGATCCGGATTCAGGGCTTTCTGGATGGCGTCCTTGGCCTTGAGCTGGTTGTCGGTCGAATCGAAACGCGCCTTGACCGAATTCCCGTCAAAGGTGATGAGGTCGGCCTGAAGGCCTGCGGCCTTGATGGCGCTTTCGATCCTTGCCTGAGTGCCGGTATCGACCCGCACAGTGGCCTTGCCGGCCGACACCTGCACCGCCGGGGCTTCACCAAACAAATTGGGCAGCGTGTAGATCACCCCCACCAACAAGGCGATCACCATGATCGCGTACTTCCAGACCGGGTAACGGTTCATGATCGCGTATTTCGCTTGTAACGGGCAGTCTCTGGATGGCAGCCATCCAGCGCGACTTACTTCATCGTGCCCTTGGGCAGCACCTGCACCACCGCGCTGCGCTGCAGCTGGACTTCCACGCCATTGGCGATTTCAGCACTGATATAGCCCTCGCCCAACTTGGTGACCTTGCCCAGCATGCCGCCCGCCGTGACGACTTCGTCGCCTTTGGCCAGCGCATCGACCATGGCGCGGTGCTCCTTCTGCTTTTTCATCTGCGGACGGATCATCACGAAATAAAGCACCACGAACATCAGCACCAGTGGCAGCATGCTCATGAGGGACGACTGCATGTCACCGCCAGCGGCAGCGGCAGGTGCGGTTTGGGCAAAAGCGGAAGAAATAAACACAGGCAAACTCCACAAAATGAATCATCTGAACCGCCCGGGCACGCCAAAGCGGCGAAGGGCACGCAACCTGTCATTGTATGCGGCGCTATGATGACCCTGCGCGCCTTGGTACGACCCTGCCCTGCCGTGCCATCCGCAGATCGCCCGCCTTGCCGAATTACATTCAGGAGGTTTGCCTTGAGTGCCCCCCACACCCACGCTCACCCGCACAGTCATGACCACGACCCTGAAGGCAGCACGCTCGGCGAAATGGACGTTCGCGTGCGGGCGCTCGAAACCCTGCTCACCCAGAAAGGCTACGTCGACCCGGCCGCGCTCGACCGCATCATCGAGACCTACGAGACGAAGATCGGCCCGCACAACGGCGCGCGCGTGGTGGCCAGAGCCTGGACAGACCCCGAATTTCACGCCTGGCTGCTGAAGGACGCCACGGCGGCCATCGCCTCGTTCGGCTTCACCGGTCGCCAGGGCGAGCACATGGTGGCCGTGGAAAATACGCCCGCCGTCCATAACATGGTGGTGTGCACACTGTGCAGTTGCTACCCATGGCCGGTACTCGGTCTGCCGCCCGTCTGGTACAAGAGCGCGCCCTACCGCGCGAAGGCCGTGATGGACCCCCGCGGTGTGCTGGCCGACTTCGGCGTCACGCTGCCCGAGGACACCGCCATTCGCGTCTGGGACTCGACCGCCGAAGTACGCTATCTGGTGCTGCCGATGCGCCCGCAAGGGACTTCCGAAATGAGTGAGGACCAACTTGCATCGCTGGTGACGCGCGATTCGATGATCGGCACCGGCCTGGCGCTCCCGCCGGGCCCAGCACCCGCCAGCGCCGGGGCCACGCCATGAACTCCGTGCACGACATGGGTGGCATGCAGGGCTTCGGCCCGGTGCAACCCGAAGCCGATGAACCGCTGTTCCATGCGCAATGGGAAGCACGCGCGCTCGCCATGACCGTGGCCATGGGCGCTTGCGGCCAGTGGAACATCGACCTGAGCCGCTCGGCACGCGAGTCGCTTCCGCCAGCGGTGTACCTGAGCAGCAGTTATTACGAGATCTGGCTGCGCGGGCTGGAGCAGCTGATGCTCGGGCGCGGGCTGGTGAGCGCCGACGAACTGCGCAGCGGCCACTCAATGCAAACGCCGGCGCCCTTGGCCCGCGTGCTGCACACCGATACCGTGGATGCCGTACTGGCCGCCGGCTCGCCGGCGACCCGGCCGTCCGTCAACCCTGCGCGCTATGCCATAGGCGACCGCGTGCTTGCCCGCAATATGCACCCGGCCGGCCACACCCGCCTGCCGCGCTACGTGCGCGGCCACATCGGCACGGTGCAAAGCGTCCATGGCACCCATATCTTTCCGGACCGGCATGTGTCACATCCGGTGCCACCGTTCGACCAGACGCCGGAATGGCTCTACACCGTGGTATTCGACGGCGCCGAGCTCTGGGGCCCGGACGCCGACCCAACGCTGCAGGTCAGCGTGGACGCGTGGGAACCGTACCTTGAAGCCACCCCATGACCACGCGCCACGCCCTGCAGCAGCCCGCCGACATCGCCCGCCAGTGCGGCGACAGCCTGCCACTGCCCGCGCTCCGGGACGACGGCACCGTGTTTGCCGAACCGTGGCAGGCCCATGCCTTCGCCATGGCCGTGCAACTGCACGAGTGCGGCCTGTTCACCTGGCCGGAATGGGCTGCGGCCCTGACGGCCGAGATCCGTGCGGGGCAGGCGGATGGCCAGATCGACGCCGGCGACGACGACGGCAGCCTGTACTACACGCACTGGCTCAACGCCCTGGAAAAGCTGGTGATCGCACGTCAGGTCGGCACGCCGGAGCAGATCCATGCGCTCGAACACGCGTGGGAAGCGGCGGCCGGGCGCACGCCGCATGGCCAGCCGATCGTGCTGGAACCGGTGGATTTACTCCCGATTAAATAGCTGACAATGACCTATTTACGCTGGGTATAGGCCATTTTCAGGGA
>JAABQG010000072.1 GCA_011391595.1 Hydrogenophaga sp. | reverse complement strand
ACTGGTCGGCAGGCCGAGCGTCTCGGCGGCCAGGCGGCGGATGCCTTCGCGGTCCATAGTCAGGCGTGCCGCGCGGGCGGTCGGAATCACGCGCACCACGCCGGTGGCCTCCAGGACTTCGAGCATGGGCGTGGCGATGGCCTCGATCTCGGGCACCACCAGGTCGGGCTTTTCGGCCTCGATCAAAGCGCGCAGCAGGGACGGATCGCTCATGGTGATGGTGCGCGCGTGGTGCGCCACCTGATGCCCGGGGGCGTTGTCGTAGCGGTCCACCGCAATGGTTTCCACGCCCAGGCGCTGCAGGGCGATCAGCACCTCCTTGCCCAACTCGCCGGAGCCGAGCAGCATGACTTTGGTGGCCGAGGGGGAAAGTGGCGTGCCTAGGGTGGTCATGGAATATCCCTTTGGAAAAAAGAAAACCCGGGGTGGAAGCTCAGGACGCCACCGGTTCCATGGCCCTGCCCATGAGCTCACCCATGTGCACAGCGCCTGCCGGCGCCCAGTCGGGGTTGAAGCACAAGGTGTCCCTGGGCCAGAGCAGGACGACCGTGGAGCCGAGCAGAAAATGCCCCATCTCGTCGCCTTGTTTCAGCGCCACTGGCGCATCGTGGTAACGCCACTCGCGCACATTGGGCGCGCGGGGCGGATTCACCACCCCGTGCCAGGTGGTGGCCATGCTGCCAACGACGGTCGCGCCCACCAGCACCTGGATGAAAGGGCCGTGCGCGGTGTCGAACACGCAGACCACCCGTTCGTTGCGCGCAAAGAGCCCAGGCACACCGCGCGCAGTGACAGGGTTGACCGAAAACAGGTCGCCGGGCACATAGATCATCCGCGTCAGACGCGCATCGCAGGGCATGTGGATGCGGTGGTAGTCCCTGGGGCTCAGGTAGATCGTGGCGAAATGGCCGTCGTCGAAACGCGCGGCCAGCTGTGCGTCGCCACCGACCAGCGCGCGCGTGCTGTACTGGTGGCCCTTGGCCTGAAAAATCTGGTCTTTGTTGATCGGCCCGAACTGGCTGATGGCGCCGTCCACCGGGCACACCCAGTCGGCACTTGCCAGCGGGCGCGCGCCCGGGCGCAACGCGCGGGTAAAGAATTCATTGAACGTGGGGTAGCTGCGCGGGTCGGGGTCGGCGGCCTCGGCCATGTTGACGCCATAGCGCTTGATGAACCAGGGGATGACGCTGTGCGTCCACCCTGTCGCGCGCGACGCAGCGCACCAGCCGGCAAACCCGGTGAGCGCCTTTTGGGGCAACAGGTACTGCAGCAGCACCGCGAAACGGTCGGACACGATACGGCCACCTGGAGTCGATGAAGTGGGAAATTCTATCCGGCCTACCGACGGGGCCCCTTCGCGGACACGGCATGCTTGGCGACCACGTCACCCAAGGGTTAACCCTATACTCCTTCTGCAAAATAATATGTATGCTTATCATTATTCCAAACGAGGTAACCCATGAGTAATCCAACGAAAGATTTGCCGGTGCTGGTCGCCGGGGGCGGCATCGGCGGCCTGGCGGCGGCGCTGGCGCTGGTGCGCCAGGGCTTCAAGGTGACGGTGCTGGAACAGGCGCCCGAGATCGGCGAGATCGGCGCCGGCATCCAGCTCGGCCCCAACGCCTTCCACGCCTTCGACGCGCTGGGCGTGGGCGACAAGGCGCGCGGCCGTGCCGTCTACACCGACTACATGGTGATGCACGACGCGCTTGACGAATACCAGGTCGGCAAGATCCCCACCGGCGAGGCCTTCCTCAAGCGCTTTGGCAACCCCTATGCCGTGATCCACCGGCAGGACATCCACAACTCTCTGCTCGAAGGTGCGCAGGAAACCGGCAAGGTCGAGTTCATCACCAACACCCGGGTGGAACGCGTCGAGCAGGACGGCGACACGGTCACCGTGCATTGCACCAATGGCAAGACCTACACCGGCCAGGCGCTGATCGGCGCCGATGGCGGCAAGTCCGTGGTGCGAGCGCAGTACGTGAACGACCCGCCGCGTGTGACCGGCCACGTGGTCTACCGCGCCGTGGTCGAGAAGAAGGATTTCCCGGAAAACCTGCAGTGGAACGCGGCCAGCATCTGGGTCGGCCCGAACTGCCACCTGGTGCACTACCCGCTGCGCGGCGGCGAGCAGTACAACGTGGTTGTGACCTTCCACAGCCGCAACAAGGAGGAATGGGGCGTCACCGACGGCAGCAAGGAAGAAGTGCAGAGTTATTTCCAGGGCATTGCCGCCAAGCCACGCCAGCTGATCGACCTGCCCAGGAGCTGGAAACGCTGGGCCACCGCCGACCGCGAACCAATCGACACCTGGGTCTTCGGCCGCGCCACGATTCTTGGCGACGCCGCCCACCCCACCACGCAATACATGGCGCAGGGCGCCTGCATGGCGCTGGAAGACGCAGTGACGCTGGGCGAGGCCCTGCGCGTGAATCACAACGACTGGACGAAGGCGCTGGCGCTTTACCAGAAGTCGCGTGTGGCCCGCACGGCGCGCATCGTGCTGTCGGGGCGCGAGATGGGCCGCCTGTATCACGCCAAGGGCGTGGAGCGTCTGGTGCGCAACGACCTGTGGAAAGGCCGCACGCCCGAGCGCTTCTACGATGCGATGGAATGGCTTTACGGCTGGAACGTCAAGAACTGTCTCGCCCAGGACTGAACTGAATCCGTCCCAACAAAGGAACTCAACATGCAAGAACTTGGCCGCCTGGAAGACCTGCCGCAGGACTACCGCGACGAACTGACGAAACTCAACCTGGTGCCGCTGTGGCCCAGTCTGCGCGCGGTGCTGCCGCCCAAGGTGCCCACGCGCAAGACCCAACCGACCTTCTGGGCCTACGACACGCTGCGCCCGCTGCTGATGCGCGCCGGCGAGCTCACGCCCATGGAAAAGGCCGAGCGACGCGTGCTGGTGATGGCCAACCCCGGCCACGGCCTCGAAAAGATGCAGGCCAGCGCCGCGATGTACCTGGGCATGCAGCTGCTGCTGTCCGGCGAATGGGCGCCCAGCCACCGCCACACGCCCAACGCGGTGCGCATGATCGTCGAAGGCGAAGGCGCCTGGACCACCGTGGACGGCGAGAAGTGCCCGATGGCGCGCGGCGACCTGATCCTCACACCCACCGGCCTGTGGCACGAGCACGGCCATGATGGCGACAAGCCGGTGGTCTGGCTCGACGTGCTGGACCTGCCCATCGTCTATTTCATGGAAGCTTCCTACGTCATCGAGGGCAAGCGCCAGGAAACCAAGCCCAGCCGGGGCGACCGCGCCTGGAGCCGTGCCGGCGTGGTGCCCAGCCCGGTGTTCGAGCGCAGCGACAAGCGCAACCCGGTCCTGCGCTACCCCTGGGCCGAGGCCCGCGCGGCGTTGCTGGGCCTGGCCGCAGACCAGCCGGCGCTGGACGCCGTGCAGGTCACCTACGTGAATCCCGAGACCGGCGCAGACGCCGAGAACATCCTGGGCTTTTATTCGCTGATGCTGCGACCCGGCCAGAACTTGCGCCTGCCGGCGCGCTCGCCCGCGCAGGTGTTCCACCTGATCGAAGGCGGCGTGCAGGCCCAGATCGTGGACAGCAGCTTCACCCTGGCCGAGGCCGACACCTGCTGCGCCCCCGGCTACGAGGCCGTCACGCTGACCAACCGCAACGCCGACAAGCCGGCCTTCGTCTTCATCGCCGACGAATCGCCGCTGCACCGCAAGCTGGGTGTTTACGAAAACCGGGGCTGAGAGAAATATGACCACCTACCTCTGGACCCCGCCCGCCGTTCAATCCCTGCCCGTGCGCGGCAAAACAGAGCGCCTGCCCATCAACCGCCTTTTTTTCGTCGGCCGCAACTACCACGCGCACGCCGTCGAGATGGGCAAGCCGGTGGACAAGACCGTCGAGCGCCCGTTCTACTTCACCAAGGCACCGCAGACCCTGGTCGAATCCGGCGCCACCGTCGCCTATCCGCCGGAGACTTCCAACTACCACTTCGAGATGGAGATGGTCGTGGCCATCGGTGCGCCGGCTTTCCGCGTGTCACAGGCCGATGCCCAAAGGGCGATCTACGGCTACGCCGCCGGGCTGGACATGACCCGGCGCGACCTGCAGCTGGTAGCGCGCGACAAGGGCCGCCCCTGGGACCTGGGCAAGGACGTGGAGCAGTCGTCCGTCTGCTCCGAGATCGTGCCGATGGAAGGGCAGATCATCGACAAAGGCGCCATTGCACTGGAAGTCAACAGCGTGACGAAGCAGTCGTCGAACGTGGACAAGCTGATCTGGAACGTGCGCGAGATCATCGCCGACCTGTCCCTGTTCTACCACCTGCAGCCCGGCGACCTGATCTACACCGGCACGCCCGAAGGCGTGGGCGCCGTGGTGGCGGGTGACAAGATCACGGGCCGCGTCGAAGGCGTCGCTGAAGTCGCGCTGAACGTCGGCCCGGCGCAGTAGCCCTCGCCGAAGCCAGGCGGCCCGGCCGGTGCAACGGCTTTGCCGCCCGGCGACAATCAGGCGCATGAACGAACCCCTGCTCGATGTCCGGCATCTGCGCAAAAGCTACGGCACCACCACCGTGGTGGACGATGTATCGTTTGCGATTGCGCCTGGCGAATGCCTGGGCGTGATCGGCCCCAATGGCGCCGGCAAGACCACCACCATCCGCATGGCGCTGGGGCTGTCCGTGCCCGATAGCGGCGAGATCCATTACTTCGCCAGCCCCGCCGGTGCGCCCGACACCACGCTGCACATGCCGCGCGACGCGCTGGCCATCAAGGCGCAACTCGGCGTGGTCAGCCAATTCGACACGCTCGACCCCGACTTCTCCTGCGCGGAAAACCTGCTGGTGTACGGCCGCTACTTCGGGATGAAGAGCGCGGCCATCCGGGCGCGAACCCCTGAACTGCTGGAATTTGCAGCCCTCACGCACAAGGCCGACGCCAAGCCTGGCGAACTCTCCGGCGGCATGAAACGGCGCCTGAGCCTGGCGCGCGCGCTGGTCAACGACCCGCGCCTGCTGCTGCTCGACGAGCCCACCACCGGGCTGGACCCGCAGGCGCGCCACCTGATGTGGGAACGGCTGCAGGTGCTGCTGCAGCAGGGCAAGTCCATCCTGCTGACCACGCACTTCATGGACGAGGCCGAACGCCTGTGCAGCCGTCTGCTGGTGCTGGACCACGGCAAGAAAATCGCCGAAGGCCGGCCACGCGACCTGATCGCCGAGCACCTGGAGCCCGACGTGGTCGAGGTCTACGGCGTGGGCGCGCTGGCGCTGGCCGATTCGCCCCTGAAAGCCCACGCCGCGCGCGTCGAAGTCAGCGGCGAGACCCTGTTCTTCTACACCGACAGCGCCCGCCCGCTGCTGGCCGCGCTCGACGCGTACCCGCAATTGCGCACGCTACACCGCCCGGCCAACCTGGAAGACCTGTTCCTCAAACTCACCGGGCGCCAGATCCGCCAGGACGGCTGACCATGCAAAACACTTCGCTACCTTCGACGACTGCGCCCGGCGCGCCCTCGATCTGGCAAGCCCCGCAGCTCTCCATGCGCTGGTGGCCGGTGTTCCTGCGCAACCTGCTGGTCTGGCGCAAGCTGGCCATCCCCAGCCTGGTCGGCAATATCGCCGAGCCGCTGATGTGGCTGGTGGCCTTCGGCTACGGCCTGGGTTCGCTGGTGGGCCAGATCCAGATCGGCGACAGACAAGTACCTTACATCCTGTTCCTGGCCAGCGGCAGCATCTGCATGAGTGCGATGAACGCGGCCAGCTTCGAGGCGCTGTATTCGGCCTTCTCGCGCATGCACGTGCAAAAGACCTGGGACGGCATCATGAACGCGCCGGTGCGGCTGGACGATGTGGTCATGGCCGAAATGCTCTGGGCCGCCTTCAAGGCGCTGTTCACGGTGACGGCCATCCTGGGCGTGATGCTGGCGCTGGGCATCAGCCATTCACCGAAACTGCTGGTGGCCTGGCCGGTGCTGCTGGGTGTGGGCGTCACCTTCAGCTGCATCGCGCTGATCTTCAACGCGCTGGCCAAAGGCTATGACTTCTTCACCTATTACTTCACGCTGTTCCTCACGCCCATGATGTTCCTGTCGGGCATCTTCTTCCCCACCACCCAGTTGCCCCCTCTGGTGCGCAGCATCGCCGAATGGCTGCCGCTGACCGCCGCCGTCGAACTGGTGCGCCCGCTGTTCATGGACCAATGGCCCGCGAACCCGTGGCGTCACGGCCTGGTTTTGCTGACATGCACGGTGGTCGCGTTCTGGGTGGCGCTGGCGCTGACCCGCAAGCGGTTCAGGAACTGAGGCGCGCCTTATCGGTCCTGTTTCAATAGCTGAAAGTGACCATTCGACGCTGGATAGAGCCCGTTTTGACGACTATTTTTCCTTGAAAGCCTCAAGCCAGCGTGACTTCTTTGCCCGAAAGCCGTTTGGCCAGCCCTTGCGCCAGGCGGTTGACGGTGCCGTAAATCGAAAGCTGCGGATTGGCGCCGATGCTGGTGGGGAAGATCGAGCCGTCGTGGATGGACAGGTTCTCGAGTTGCCAATGCACCCCGTCGGGACGCGTGACGCCCATCTTTTCAATCGCGGCCAGGCCGCAGCCGCCCATGACGTGGGCGCTGCCGATCTTGGTCACCAGTGGTTTCATCGGCAAGGCCTCGATCGCGGCCTTGGTCGCGGCCCAGGTGCTGGTGCCGACGGCGAGTTCGTGACCGGGATAGACCATCGTGGCGCCGGCCTCGAACTGGATCTGGGCCATGGCCAGCATGGAGCGGCGCGCGCCTTCCAGCACGTAGTCGGTCAGCGGGTAGTCGAGCAGCGGAGAGCCATCGGCGCGCAATTCGACCTTGCCGCCGACCGCCTGGTCGTGAAAACCATCGCGCATGAGGGCCAGCATGACGTTGGCGTTGGGGTATTGCCTGAACAGTTCCGCCTGCTTTTCGCCAAAACCGGGCAGGTTGGCCCCAAAGAACACGGGATGCAGCGGCGCGACTTCGAGCTTGTAGCCGATCGGGCCGTCCACCGGCTGGGTGTGCAGGAAGTGGTCGGAGTAGATCGACTGGGGTGCGCCGGTCCATGCGGCCACGGTCTTGGCCATGACCGCGGTGGTGATGGCGACTGGGTGCAGGAAGGTACGTGACCCCAGCCGCTGGTGCGGGTCGGGTGCCTTGGACCGCATCAACAGCGCGGGTGAGTTGATGGCGCCGCCGGCCAGCACATAGTGTTTGGCGACGACGGTGGTGGGCCCGGCTGCGGCATTGACCGGCGAGGCGTTGGGCCTGACCGCAATGCACTGCACGGCGGTGATGCGGCCGTTCTCGATGATGAGTTTTTCCGCCCGCGTCTCGACCAGCAAGGTCGCGCCGTGGTCCAGCGCAAACGGAATCGTGGTCACCAGCATGGATTGCTTGGCGTTGACCGGGCAGCCCATGCCGCAGGAGCCGAGGTTGTGGCAGCCCTTGACGTTGCGCGGAATCACTTCGGCCTTGATGCCCAGCCTGGCGGCACCCCGGCGCAGCAATTCGTTGTTTTCATTCGGCGGCACAGCCCAGGGCTCGATATTCAGGCGCGTCTGGGCCTGCTCGAAAAATGGCGCGAGGGCTTCGACGCTGTAGTCCTTCAATCCAAACTTGTCCTGCCAGAACTTCAGAGTGTCGGGCGGCGTGCGGAACGAACTCGTCCAGTTGACCGTGGTGGTGCCCCCCACGCTGCGGCCCTGCAGGATGGTGATGCCCTTGTCCTTGGTCTTGCGCCCGGCGTTTTCCTGGTACAGCGAGGCGTAGGCCTCCGGCTCGCGCTGCTTGAAGTCGGCGCTGCTCTTGAGCGGCCCTTCTTCCACGATGACGACGTTCAGCCCGGCCTTGGTCAGCAGCTCGGCGGTGATGCCGGCACCCGCGCCGGAGCCGATGATGGCGACGTCGCAGGTGATGCGCTCAGGCAGCGCGCCGTGCGTGCCGCCGAGCACTTTCCAGCCACGTTGCAGGCCTTGGAGGATAGGATCAGGGATGTTGCTCATGGTGACTGCCCGGTGTGAAAGGGTTGATGGCGTGCTCAGACGGGGGTCGGGCCGGGATAGCCCAGCACCGCCCAGGACTCTTCGCCCGAGAAGTACGGCACCATCACCAGATCATGCAGGCCCTGGCAGGCCTGGATGCGCAGGTCGGTCCCCGAAGCAAGCATGCTTTTCAGGGCGCCATAGGTCTCGGCGGCGGTGGCGTCTTCCCAGGAAGTCGACAGGCCCACCAGCCAGCGCCGTCCCGGGGCGGAGGCCAGCAGCCCGAGCAACTGGTCCAGTTCCGCCAGGACATGCGTGGGCAGCCCCACCAGGAATGCATCCGTGCGCTGCAGCAAGGCGTCGAGGGCCCGCTGCTGGCCGCCGGCGTCAGCAGGCAGCGTTCCCAGCAACATGGCCTGCGCAACGCGGGTCAGCACCAGCCGTGCCGAGGGGCTGAGCTTGCCATCGATCAGACCCGGCTTCATCAGGGCGATCGTGCCGCCGGCGACGGCCAGGACGATGGCCGAGCCGATACCGAGCTTGAGAAAGGAACGGCGCCTGAGGTGGGGAGGTCGGTGCATGGTGAAGGACTCCGGATTGATCGGATGGGTGATTATGCGAGGCTCTGGCCAAAATCCAGGGCAGTGACGCCAAAGTCGAGGGTGTCGAGCGCGCCGGGTTTGCCACATGACCCGCCGGAACATAACCCAAGACGGCTCTTTCCACTGTCATTCTTGCGCCAGATCAAATTGCTGCGGCGCAAGAAATCCACAATCGAGGCGTGTTTTGAACTGGAGCTTTCCCATGCCTGCATCTGCCGTCCCCATGTCATCGGCTGACACAACCCTCTTCAACTTCCTGGACCGGTGTCATCAGGACATTCAGGACAAGCTGGTACAGATGATGGCGCTGGCCGTCGCCGTGGAGGCCGACGGCCTGTCACCCGCCCTCCAGGCACAGGCGCGCGAATTGACAGACTGGTTCAACGCCGAGCCGCGCCAGCACCATCTTGACGAGGAAAAGCATATTTTCCCCGCCCTGCTGGCCAGCAGCGACGAAAGCGTGCTGCAGACCACGCACCGGCTGATCCAGGACCACGGATGGCTCGAAGCGGACTGGTTCGAGATCGAGCCGTCTCTCGAAGCCGCAGCGGACGGCAACGCCTGGTTCGATCCCGGCGAGTTGCGCCAGGCGGTCGAGGTCTTCCAGCAACTTTATTCGGACCACATCGTGCTGGAGGAGTCTCTGGCCTACCCGCAGGCCCGTGAACGTCTCGACCCGGCGTTGCTGGCGTCCATGGGCGTTGAAATGGCGCGCCGCCGCGCGATTCGTGACGCGAAACCGAAAAAGACGCCACGGGCCTGAAGGCCGGCGTTCGCCGTCCACCGCCCGGCTGATATCCGCAGCCGGTAACATCCTGCCTTTCGCCGGCCCAGTGCCTGCGTTTTCATTGTTTCCACATCCGGAGTTCACAACATGAGCATCACCACCGTCGGCATCATAGGCGCGGGCACCATGGGCAACGGCATCGCGCAGGCCTGCGCCGTTTCAGGCCTTCAGGTCGTCATGGTCGACATTTCAGAGGCGGCCGTGGCCAAGGGCCTGGCCACGGTGGCTGGCAGCCTCGATCGCCTGCTCAAGAAGGAGAAGATCAGCGCCACCGACAAGGACGCCGCGCTGGCCCGCATCAAGACCAGCACCCGCTACGAGGACCTGAAGGCCGCGCAACTGGTGATCGAGGCGGCCACGGAGAACTTCGACCTCAAGGTCAAGATCCTGCAGCAGGCCGACAGCATCGTGGCGCCCGAGGTCATCATTGCCTCCAACACCTCGTCGATTTCCATCACCAAGCTGGCCGCCGTGACCCACCGTCCCGACCGCTTCATCGGCATGCACTTCTTCAACCCGGTGCCGATGATGGCGCTGGTCGAGATCATCCGCGGCCTGCAGACCAGCGACGCCACGCATGACGCGGTGCACGCCATGGCCAAGGCGCTGGGCAAGACGCCGATCACAGTGAAGAACTCCCCCGGCTTTGTAGTCAATCGCATCCTGGTCCCGATGATCAACGAGGCCTTCTTCGTTCTGGCCGAGGGCCTGGCCACGCCGAAGGACATCGACGACGGCATGAAGCTGGGATGCAACCAGCCGATCGGCCCGCTGGCGCTGGCCGACATGGTAGGACTGGACGTGTGCCTGGCTGTGATGGACGTGTACCTGAGCGAGTTCGGCGACAGCAAGTACCGCGCGTGCCCGCTACTCAAGGAAATGGTCGCCGCCGGGCGCCTGGGCCGCAAGACCGGGCAGGGCGTTTACAGCTACTGAAACGCCGGACCCGCAGGGTCCGGTGCTGCGCCGGCCCGACCCCGCTACGATGCGGTGCATGAACACCGCAAACCCGACCGCCCATCCCGAAGGCAGCATCGACACCGACGTGCTCGGTTCCCTCCTGCTGATCGGCATCAACCGCCCGGCCAAGCTCAACGGCTTCACGCCAAAGATGTTCCGCGAGCTCGGCGAGGCCTACACCCGGCTCGACGATGACCCAGTGCTGCGGGTGGGCGTGCTGCATGCCATGGGAGACCATTTCACGGCCGGGCTGGATTTGCCGACCATCGCGCCGCTGATGCAGCGCGGTGAAAAGGCGGTGCCGCCTGGCCTGGTGGACCCGCTGAACCTGGACATGGACGGCTACCGGCGCCGCACCAAGCCGATGATCGTCGCCGTCAAGGGCATCACCTACACGCTGGGCATCGAGCTGATGCTGGCCGCCGACATCGTGGTGGCAGCGGACAACTGCCGGTTTTCCCAGCTCGAAGTCAAACGGGGCATCATGGCCACCGGCGGGGCTACGCTGCGTATGGCCGAGCGCGCCGGACTGGGCAATGCGCTGATGCACCTGCTGACCGGTGACGAGTTCGGCAGTGCCGAGGCCCTGCGCCTGAACTTCGTCCAGAAAGTGGTGCCCGCGGGGAGCGAGCTGGACGAGGCCTTGAAACTGGCCAACGCCATTGCGGCGCAGGCCCCGCTGGCGGTCGTGGCCACGCGCCTGAACGCGCTGAAGGCCGTGGAGCACGGCCCGATCGAAGCCATGCGCGAATTCATCGACACCCAGCAGCGCCTGTCTCGCAGCGAAGACGCCGCCGAAGGCGTGCGATCGTTCGTGGAGCGGCGCGAGGCCCGGTTTCAGGGGCGCTGAGCCGGCCAGCCGGGTCCAGCCCGAACGCATGGGGACTTCGGTCCCTTTTCAATACCCTTTTAAATTGTGTGCAATTTAATTATGAGCAATAATTCAGCCATGCCAAACACCAAGCCACCGCCCCTCGTGACCCGTGAACAGGCCTTGCAGCTGGACCATCAGCTGTGCTTCGCCTTGTATTCGGCCTCGCTGGCAATGACCAAGCTCTACAAGCCCCTGCTGGCTGAACTGGGACTGACCTACCCCCAGTACCTGGCCCTGCTGGCGCTGTGGGAGCGTGACGGCCTGCAGGTCTCGGAGCTGGGCGCACGCCTGTTCCTGGACTCGGGCACCCTGACCCCGCTGCTCAAGCGGCTGGAAGCCGCGGGCCTGGTGCAGCGCCAGCGCAGCAGCGACGACGAGCGGCGCGTCCACATCCACCTGACCGCCAGCGGCCGGGCGCTCAAGGCGCGCGCCGCCCAAGTGCCGGGCTGCGTCCTTCAGGCGACCCAGTGCAGCCTGGGCGACGTCGTCGAGCTGACGCAGCGTGTGCAGGCCCTGCGCGACCGGCTGGCCAGCCCTGCGGCGGCAGAGCGAACGGCTGCCGCCTGAAAAGTTTTTCACCCTTGCATCCCTTACCCCACCGCCTGTCCCAGACACTTACCCCGGAAAGCCAGAAAGCCATGACCACCCACCTCGCCAAAGTCCTCTACACCGCTGTTGCCACCTCCACCGGCGGGCGCGATGGCAAGTCCGTCAGCTCCGACGGCCTGCTCAACGTAAGAATCGCTCCCCCGAAGGAACTCGGCGGCCCCGGCGGTGCCACCAACCCGGAGCAGCTGTTTGCCGCCGGCTATTCGGCCTGCTTCCTCAGCGCACTCAAGCATGTGGCCGGAATGCAGAAGATCGCCGTGCCGGCCGACGCCACGGCTACTGCATCGGTTGGCATCGGGCCGATTGCCACGGGCTTCGGCCTCAACGCCCGGATGGTTGTGAGCCTGCCAGGTGTCGAGCGCGCCATTGCGCAAAAGCTGGTTGATACCGCCCACCAGGTCTGCCCGTACTCCAACGCCACGCGCGGCAACATCGAAGTGATCATCGAACTGGCCTGAGCTTCACCGAAAGCGCCGCCGACAGACGCCGGCCGCCGGGCGAGCGACGACAATCGCGGGAATGAACATCGCATTGCCCGCACGCGACGGCGCCGCTGCCGGCGACGTCCACCCTTATGCCGCGCTGACCCCGGACGTCGTGCTCGACGCGCTGGCCAGCGTCGGTCTTTACGGCGACGGCCGGCTCACCGCCTTGAGTTCTTACGAGAACCGCGTCTACCAGATCCACCTGGAGGAACCCCACGCAGGGCACGCCGTGGTGGTCGCCAAGTTTTACCGGCCTGGCCGCTGGAGCGCTGCCCAGATTCTGGAAGAACACAGTTTTTCCACCGAATTGATGGCGGCGGAAATTACAGTGATCGGCCCGCTCGTGCTGCACGGCACCACACTGCATGACTTCGGCGGCTTCGCCTTCAGCGTCAGCCCTTCGCGCGGCGGACGCGCCCCGGAGCTGGACGACTTCGAGGTGCTGGAATGGATCGGCCGCTTCCTTGCGCGCATCCACACCGTGGGCGCGGCGCGTCCATTCATCGCACGACCTTCGCTCGACGTGCAGGGCTTTGCCATCGAGCCCCGCGACTGGCTGCTGGCGCACGACATGATCCCGCTGGACGTTCAAGGCGCCTGGGCTGAAGCCTGTGAAAATGCTATTTCATTGATAGCTAATCATGACACCTTGACGCTGGACAGTGGCCAAAAAAGCTTGAAAATCCGGCTGCACGGCGACTGCCATCCCGGCAACATCCTCTGGACGCCCGCCGACCGCCCCGGTGGCGGCCCGCATTTTGTCGACCTGGATGACGCGCGCATGGGACCCGCCGTGCAGGACCTTTGGATGCTGCTGTCCGGCGACCGCCGCCAGCGCACCACCCAACTGGGCGCCTTGCTGGAGGGCTATGAGCAGTTTCGCGCCTTCGACCGGCGCGAGCTGGCATTGATCGAACCGCTGCGCACCCTGCGCCTGATCCACTACAGCGCCTGGCTGGCGCGCCGCTGGGATGACCCGATCTTCCCGATCAACTTCCCATGGTTCGGCACCAGCGACTACTGGCGGGGCCAGTTGGATACGCTGAACGAGCAGATTGAAGCCATGCAGGACGAGCCCCTGATTTGCGGGTGAACTGGCCCCGTCAGCGCCAAGATTGGGAAGACCCCAGCCTGATTGATAAAGCCGATGATCTGTTCTGCGGTGTACCGGCTATTTTTCTGTCCGTCATTCACCAATGTGACGGACTCCAGTTACTTTGGGGTGGTACGGCTGAAGGGGGACAGGTCACGATGGCGGCCCACACCGATGGGTACTCCCCTCGGTGCTCTTGCACCATGCGTACAGCGCGCTCGCGCACTTCCGGTGAAAACTTGTTTGATCTCTTGTTCATGGCTCCATCTTCTCAAAGGTTGGAGCCTCCTCAATTCCCGGGGCGATTCAGTGACTACATAAGACTTTGGACAACAGTAGGAATTTCCTACCTGTGGTGAAAAGGACGAATGTCCAGAACTTTTTGCCTCTCAGCCGATTTGTATCAGCAAGTAAATCGCCACGCGTGATACGGTACTTTTGGATGGCCTGACGGGCTTTCTTGCTCACCGTGTTCAGAGAAGACAATGAAAAAAATTACCGCCTCCGTTTTGTCCGTTG
>JAABQG010000071.1 GCA_011391595.1 Hydrogenophaga sp. | reverse complement strand
CTTCATAGATCGTCAGGATCCTGGCGTCGCGGTAGTACTGGGCCACACCGGTTTCCTCGATGAAGCCCATGCCGCCATGGACCTGAACCGCCAGCGACGTCACTTCCAGGCTCATTTCCGTGCTGTAGCCCTTGATGAGCGGCACCATGAACTCGTAGAAGGCCTGGTTGGGCTTGCGCACCTGCGCATCAGGGTGGTTGTGCGCCGCGTCATAGGCGGCCGCGGCCACACTGGCCAGTGCGCGGCAGCCCTCCACGGTGGCGCGCATGGTCATCAGCATGCGGCGCACATCAGGGTGGTGAATGATGGCGGCTCCGGCCGCGACGGTGCCATCGACCGGCCGGCTCTGCACGCGCTCCCGGGCAAACCGTGCCGCCTTCTGGTAGGCGCGCTCGGCAATCGCGATGCCCTGCACGCCCACGCCGTAGCGGGCCGCGTTCATCATGATGAACATGTACTCCAGGCCGCGGTTCTCCTGGCCGACGATGTAGCCCACCGCACCGCCGTGATCCCCGAATTGCAGCACCGCCGTGGGGCTGGCCTTGATGCCCATCTTGTGTTCGATGCTCACGCAATGGACGTCGTTGCGCGCGCCCGGATTGCCGTGGGTATCGACCATGAACTTCGGCACCACGAACAGGGAAATGCCTTTCACGCCTTCGGGCGCGCCGACGACGCGCGCCAGCACAAGGTGGACGATGTTTTCGGCCATGTCGTGCTCACCCCAGGTGATGAAGATCTTGGTGCCGAAAAGCTTGAAGGTGCCATCGGGCTGCGGCTCGGCGCGGGTGCGCACGGCCGCCAGGTCGCTGCCGGCCTGAGGCTCGGTCAGGTTCATGGTGCCGGTCCATTGGCCGGAAACCAGCTTTTCCAGGTAGGTGGCCTTGAGCTCGTCGCTGCCGGCGGTGAGCAAGGCTTCTATCGCTCCGTCCGTCAGGAGGGGGCACAGGGCGAAGCTCATGTTGGCCGAGTTCACGATCTCGCCGCAGGCCGCGCCAATGGTCTTGGGCAGCCCCTGGCCGCCAAAATCCACGGGATGCTGCAGCCCTTGCCAGCCCCCTTGCGTGAACTGCCTGAAGGCCTCCTTGAAACCCGGTGTGGCGGTGACGACGCCGTTGTGCCAGCTCGACGGGTATTTGTCGCCCTCCCAGTTCAGGGGCGCGATCACGCCTTCGTTGAGTTTGGCGCATTCTTCCAGCACGGCCTGTGCCGTCTCCAGCCCGGCGTCCTCAAAACCTGGAATCTGTGCGACCTGATCGATGCGCGCCAGATGTTCGATGTTGAACAACATGTCCTTGACGGGGGCGGTGTAACTCATGCTTTTCTCCTGGGAACAATGAATCCGGATGCAAAAAAAGGCATCGCGAACGATGCCCTTTTCGATGCGCTGTCTATCAGAGTGCCTTGACCAGCTCCGGCACCGCCGTGAACAGGTCTGCCTCCAGACCGTAGTCGGCCACGGAGAAGATCGGCGCCTCGGGGTCCTTGTTGATCGCCACGATCACCTTGGAGTCCTTCATGCCGGCCAGATGCTGGATCGCCCCGGAGATGCCGGCGGCGATGTAGAGTTGCGGCGCCACGATCTTGCCGGTCTGGCCGACCTGCAGGTCGTTGGCGGCATAACCCGCATCCACCGCGGCGCGGCTGGCGCCGATGGCGGCACCGAGCTTGTCGGCCAGCGGCGTCATCACCTCGTTGAACTTCTCGGCGCTGCCCAGGGCCCGGCCCCCAGAGACGATGATCTTGGCGGCGGTCAGCTCAGGCCGGTCATTCTTGGCAATCTCGCTGCCGACGAAGGTGCTCTTGCCGGTGTCCGACGCAGCTGCGACGGCTTCCACAAGGGCGCTGCCTCCCGTCGCCGCAGCCGGATCAAAGCCCGTGGTGCGCACGGTGATCACTTTGGTGGCGTCCAGGCTCTGCACGATGGCAATGGCATTGCCTGCATAGATCGGGCGCTCGAACGTGTCGGCGGCATCGACCTTGGTGATGTCGCTGATCTGCGCCACATCAAGCTTCGCCGCCACGCGTGGGGCCACGTTCTTGCCCCCTGCGGTGGCCGGGAACAGGATGTGACTGTAGTTGGCAGCAATGGCCAGCACCTGGGCGGCCACGTTCTCGGCCAGGCCATGGGCGAACTGCGCGCCGTCGGCATGGATGACTTTGGCCACGCCCGCAATCTGGCCGGCCTGCGCGGCTGCGGCGCCGGCATTGGCGCCAGCGACCAGCACGTGGACGTCACCGCCACAGGCCAGCGCGGCGGTCACGGTGTTGAGGGTCGCGCCCCGGATGGAGGCGTTGTCGTGTTCGGCAATAACGAGGGATGTCATGTCGGTTTCTCCTTGTTCTTATCGTTGGTTCAGATGACTTTGGCTTCGTTCTTCAGCTTGTCGACCAAGGTGGCGACATCGGGCACCTTGATGCCGGCACCGCGCTTGGCGGGCTCGGAAACCTTGAGGGTCTTCAGGCGGGGGGCGACATCCACACCGAGCGCCTCGGGAGTCAGGGTGTCGAGCGGCTTCTTCTTGGCCTTCATGATATTGGGCAGCGTGACGTAGCGCGGCTCGTTCAGGCGCAGGTCGGCGGTGATGACGGCCGGCAGATTCATGGACAAGGTTTCCAGGCCGCCGTCGATCTCGCGGGTGACCTTGAGCACGCTGCCATCGATCTCGACCTTGCTGGCAAAGGCGCCCTGGGGCAGGTCGGCCAGCGCGGCCAGCATCTGTCCGGTCTGGTTGCAGTCGTCGTCAATCGCTTGCTTGCCCAGGATGATCAATCCGGGTTGTTCCTTGTCGACCAGGGCCTTGAGCAGCTTGGCCACGGCCAGAGGCTGCAGTTCCACATCAGTCTGGACCAGGATGGCGCGGTCGGCGCCGATGGCCATGGCCGTGCGCAGGGTTTCCTGGCACTGGGCCACGCCGCAGGACACGGCAATCACTTCGGTGGCCACGCCCTTTTCGCGCAGGCGAACCGCCTCCTCGATGGCGATCTCGTCGAAGGGGTTCATGCTCATCTTCACGTTGGCGATATCGACGCCCGTGTTGTCCGATTTCACCCGGACTTTGACGTTGTAGTCGACCACGCGTTTGACGGGGACCAGGACTTTCATGGGATACCGCTCCAGATAGTGATGCAAGAAATGATTGACGTTTACGTAAACGTCACATTGTATGACGGGGCTCGTCAAAAAACGAACGACCGTGCTTTTTTATTATAGCCAAGGCTACGGTGTAGTTTAGACGCGCGCACCCAAATGCCCTGTCCGCCAAACGACAAATCATTAACCGACCGGAGGGTTGGTTAATTCGGGTAAGTCTGGACATGACCGGACGACTGCGTCGATTACAGTGTGCAGCGCAACAAAACCGACTCACTGGAGCATTTCTATGAAAAAATTTGCCATTTCCCTGGCGGCCGCCGCAGCCGCCCTGACCTCCGGCATCGCCGGCGCCCAGACGGTGTTCACCGTCTCGAGCTGGCTCCCACCCACCCACACGGCCAGCATGGCCCAGAAGGAGTGGTGCGACCTTCTGGAAAAGAACACCACCGGCAAGATGAAATGCAACTTCCTGCCGCGCGGCGTGTCGGCCGCCCCGGGCACTTTCGATGCCATCAAGAACGGCCTGGCCGACATCTCCTTCACGGTTCAGGGCTACACCCCCGGACGCTTCGTCTATACCCAGATGGCTGAACTGCCCTTCCTGGGCAACACCTCCGAGCCGCTTTCCATTGCCTACAGCCGCGTGGCCGGCAAGTACCCGGAATTCGCCACCGAACATCAGGGCGTGAAGGTCCTGGCTCTCTTCACGCACGGCCCCGGCATCGTGTTCAATACCAAGCGCCCGATCGCCAAGGTCGAAGACCTGTCGGGACTGAAGTTCCGCGTCGGCGGCGGCATGGTCAACGAGATTTCCAAGACGCTGGGTATGAACGTCACGCTCAAGCCGGCGCCGGATTCCTATGAACTGCTCGCCGGCGGGGTCATGGACGGCACCTTGTTCCCCGCTGAATCGACCGAGTCTTTCAAAATCGACAAGATCATCCGCCATGCCACGACCTTCCCCGGCGGCCTGTACAACACCAGCTTTGTGTTCATGATGAACCAGGCCAAGTACGACAAGCTGAGTCCGGACGAGAAGAAGGCCGTCGACGCCATTTCCGGCGAGACGGCCGCCCGCATTTTCGGCCGCGGCTGGGACAAGGTCGATACCCGCGCATTCGCACTGATGCAGGCCAACGGCGTGGTGGTCACCAAGGCCGACGCCAAGTTCGTGGCGGACGTGAAATCAAGGACGTCGGCACTGGAGCAAACCTGGGTGAAGGCGGCTGAAGCCAAAGGCCTGAAGAACCCGGCAAAGGTCCTCGCCGAGTTCCGCGCCGAGATCGCCAAGCTCGAAAAGTAGAATTCATTCACTGCCCAGCCTGATCGGGCGGCGCCCCTGTGTTGATGGGCGCCGCCTTTTTTTCTTGACCCGGACCCTTCATTTTGAATAAGCACCTCGAATCCATCTGCGGCCTGCTGGCAGGCATCGCCCTGTTTGGCATCATGGCCTTGACGTTTTTTGACGTGGGTGGCCGCAAGCTGCTGTCTCACTCGATCACGGGTTCGCTGGAGTTGACCGAGTTGATGATGGTGGTGGTGATCTTCGCTGCCCTGCCCCTGGTTTCGTTGCGCGGTGAACACGTGGTGTTCGATTCGCTCGATCATTACTTGCCAGCGTCGGTTCGCACGGTTCAGCGGGTCCTCGTCCAGGGCATGTGCGGCGCCGCCCTGCTCGGGCTGGGTGTTCTGATGTGGCAGACCGGCGGCAATTTCGTCGAGAGCGGCGAGACCACAGCGCAGCTGGCTATTCCCAAAGCGCCCTTCATCTACGGCATGAGCGTGCTGTGCGTGATCACCGGACTGGTCCACCTGGCCTTCATGATCCGGCCGTCACAGGCGACTGAACAAGGCGAAGGGGGAACGCTGTGACCGAAGCACTTATCGGCTTCATCGCCATATTCGCGCTGGCACTGCTGCGCGTGCCGCTGGCCTTCGGCATGGGCCTGGTCGGCATCGTGGGCATCGGCCTGACGCGCAGCTGGGGTGCCGCCCTGGCCAGCACGGCGCAGGTGGTCCATGAAACCGGATTCGCCTACACGCTGTCGGTGATTCCGCTTTTCATCCTGATGGGCAACTTCGTCGCCCGCGCGGGACTCGCCCACGAACTATTTCATGCGGCCTACGTGTTCATCGGACACCTGCGCGGCGGGCTCGCGCATGCCACGATCGCCGCCTGCGCCGGCTTCGGCGCGATCTGCGGCTCCTCCATTGCCACGGCGGCGACCATGAGCAAGGTCGCGTACCCGTCGATGAAGAAGCTGGGCTACAGCGATTCCCTGTCCACCGGGGTCATCGCCGCCGGGGGCACCTTGGGCATCATGATCCCGCCCAGCACCATCATGGTGATTTACGGCATCGTGACCGAAACCAATATTGGAAAACTGTTCGCCGCGGGCGTGATTCCGGGTTTGCTGACGGCCGCCCTGCTGATGGTGGCCGTGGTGATCATGACCTCGCGCGACCCGGAACATGCGCCGGCCGGGGAAAAGTTCAGCTGGGCCGAACGCTGGAAGGCCCTGCGCGGCATCTGGGGCGTGCTGCTGCTCGTGATCGTCGTGCTGGGCGGCATCTATGGCGGCTTCTTCACCGCCACCGAGGGCGCCGGCATCGGCGCATCGGGCGCTTTCCTGTTTGCCGTGGCGCGCCGGGCGCTGACCGTCAGGTCCACCCTCGACGTCCTGATCGAGTCGGCCCGTACCACGGCGATGCTGTTCACGCTGCTGATTGCGGCGACGATCTTCGCCAACTTCGTCAACTTCACCAGCATGCCGGGCGACCTAAAGGAGTGGATCACCCACCTGGGCCTGTCGCCGGTGATGATCGTGGGCGCGATGATGGTCATCTACGTCATCCTGGGCACCGTGATGGAAGAACTCACCATGGTGCTGCTGACCATTCCGCTGTTCTTCCCGATTGTGGTGGCGCTGGGTTTTGATCCCGTCTGGTTCGGCGTGCTGATCGTGATGGTGATCCAGATCGGCCTGATCTCTCCACCCGTGGGCATGAACCTGTTTGTCATCAACACCTTGCTGCCCAGGGTCGGCCTGGGCAACATCTTTCGCGGCGTCTGGCCCTTCGTGGTCGTTCAGATCATCACGCTGGCAATCCTGCTGGGGTTTCCCGCCTTGAGCCTGTGGCTGCCGTCCTTCATGAACTGAGGCGGCCGGCGCCTTGTCAGCCTTCGCGGGCGTGGTGCAGAACCCGCTGCGGGTACGGAATCTGGATGTTGTGGGTCCGCAGCGCCGCAAGAATGGCCAGATTGATTTGCGAGCGCAGGTTGAGCTGGCCATTTTCCGGGTCCATCATCCAGTAGCCCAGGGTGAATTCCAGCCCGTCGGCCCCGAACGCCGAGAGCGCTGCGCTGGGCGCAGGATCGCGCATCACGCGATCCTGCGCCAGCGCGGCCTCTTGCAGGAGCCGCTGCACCAGATCCACGTCACTGTCATAGGCCACGGACACCACGGTCGATTGCCAGACCTTCGAATCGGCCAGCGACAGGTTCTCGACGCGGCTGGTGATCAGCATTTCGTTGGGCACGATCGACTCCCGCCCGGTCGGAGCCCGGATGACCGAATAGCGCGCATTGATGTCGGTGATCCGGCCCTCGAAATTGTCGACCCGAACGTTGTCGCCAATGCGCATGCTGCGTTCGGCCAGGATCACGAAGCCGCTGACATAGTTTGCGGCCAGCCGCTGCAAGCCCAGACCAATGCCCACGCCAACCGCGCCGCCCAGGACGGACAGTGCGGTCAGGTCAATGCCCACCGCCGAGAGCGCCAGCAGCAGGCCGATGAACATCAGCAGCGCGCGGATGGCGTTGCTGACGGCCTTGCGTAATGACAGCTGACCACCCGTGGCGGCGCGCAGCAGCCGCGCTTCAATGGCAGAAGAGATCCAGAGCGTGAGGATCAGGACGGCACCCGCCGTCAGCCCTCCCTCGATGATGTTTCGCACCGACAGCCGGCTGGAGCCCACCTTCCAGTGAATCTGGTCAAGTTCCTCCAGCATGATCGGCAACAGCCCGCTGACCCACAGCACCATGGCCAGCCAGGCCACCCACGAGATGGTTCGCTCCAGTGCGCGCACCCAGGGGGCGTCCATGACGGCCACCTGCAGCACCTTCACGCCCAGCCGCAGGGCGGCCAGTGCCACCAGGGCCGGGATGGCGAGTCGAAACAGCGCCAGCGGAAGCCTGCCCGCGAGCAGGGTCTGGGCCAGATACGCCAGGCTCAACAGCAGCAGCGGGAAAAGCACACCGTCAATGATGCGCCGGCCGAACAGGATGGACGGCTCCCGCAGTGCCGTCGTCCGGCGCGCCAGCCAGACCAGGGTCCAGGCAAGGATGGCGCACGCCACCAGCACGGCCAGCTCCTTGAGGGTGGCAGGCTGCAGGAGCAGGGAAAACCAGCTATCGAGATCGTCGGGCTGGGACGGAGCTGCCTTCATCCCGGCCATTGCGGTTTCCTCTTTTCAATGAAGGCCAGCACCCCCTCCTGGGCCACGGGAAGCATCATGTTGCAGGCCATGGTCTGCCCCGCCAGCTGGTAGGCGGCCTCGACCCCCATCTCTCGCTGCTTGTAAAAAAGCTGCTTGCCCAGCGCCACGGTCTCGCGAGGTTTGGACAGCAAGGCATCGACCAGACGCGCCGTTTCGGCATCCAGCGCATCGGGTTCGGTCACGCGGTTGACCAGCCCGCGCGCGCACGCCTCGTCGGCGCCGATGAATTCGCCGGTCAGCAGCATCTCCATGGCCTGTTTGGAGGCCATGTTGCGCACCAGCGGCACACTGGGCGTGGCACAGAACAGCCCGGCATCAATGCCGTTGACACCAAATCTAGCCACATTGGACACAACCGCCAGGTCACACTGCGCCACCAGCTGACACCCGGCGGCCGTCGCCAGGCCCTGGACCCGCGCGATCACGGGAACCGGCAGGTTCTGGATCGCCAGCATCATTCGCGAACACTGGGCAAACAGCCTCTGGTAGTAGTCAAGTTGCGGATGCGCCTGCATCTCCTTGAGGTTGTGTCCGGCGCAAAAGGCCTTGCCAAGGGCCGCCAGCACCACCACACGCGCGCGACCATCGTCACGCACGACATCCAGCGCGGCCTGCAACGCCACCAGCATGGCCTCACCCAGAACATTGAACGTCGCTGGCGCGTTGAGTACCAAGGTGTGGACGCCGCGTGAGTCACGGGTGTGCAGCACCGGGCTGTCAGGGGCGCAGGAATTGATCGGGCGCTCGGTCATGCCCTGATTCTGGCTGATTTGACCGTCGGCATCACAACTCTGCCATCGCGCGAACATGCTCTTCTACACTGCGCGCGAGTGCGCCGAGGTTGTAGCCGCCCTCCAGGCAACTCACGATGCGCCCTTTTGCATGGCGACGGGCCACGTCCATGATCCGGTGCGTCATCCAGACATAGTCCTGCTCCACAAGGCCCATCTGGCCCAGATCGTCATCCCGGTGGGCGTCAAAGCCGGCGCTGATGAAAATCATCTCCGGTCGATGTGCTTCAAGGCGATGCATCCACGCCATCTCGATCAGTTCACGCACGTCCATGCCGCGGGTATAGGCCGGCACAGGCAGGTTGACCAGATTGGCGGCATTTGACTTCGAGCCACCGACCGGGTAGAAGGGATGCTGGTAAAAGCTCACCATGAGAATACGCTCGTCACCCGCGACGATGTCTTCCGTGCCGTTGCCGTGGTGCACGTCAAAATCAACAATGGCCACGCGCTTGAGGCCATGGCGCTCCAGTGCGTACTTCGCAGCGATGGCCACGTTGTTGAAGAAGCAGAATCCCATGGCGCTGTCGCGGCAGGCATGGTGACCCGGCGGGCGGACGGCGCAAAAGGCGTTGTCCAGATCGCCGGCCATCACGGCGTCGGTGGCGGCCAGCGCAGCACCGGCAGCCCGTAGCGCCGCATCCCAGGTGTGGATATTGAGCGAAGTGTCGGGATCCACCTGCGTGTGCGTCGGCCCGCCAGCTTCGATCTCTTCCCTGAGCACGTCGCTCAGGCCGCGCAGGCCGGCCACATACATACGGCCATGAGCCAGTTCGATGTCGGTAAGCGATGCAGGATCCGCCTCAAGTCGTTCGAGTGAATCGCGCAGACCCGTGGCCCGAAGGCGATCGTCGATGGCATCGAGCCGCTCGGGGCACTCGGGGTGCCCCCGTCCCATCTCATGTTTGCGGCAATCAGGGTGGGTGAAATAGCCTGTTTTTTTCACGGCGGGAACCCCTGTCTCATTTTTCGGATAACGTCATGCCATGGATGCACAACACAAAATCAAATCAATTCTCGATCAGCTTAACACGGTGCTGGTAGGCAAACAGGTCCAGGTTCAGGATTGCGTGGCCTGCCTGATGGCGGGGGGCCATTTGCTCATCGAAGACGTGCCCGGCGTGGGCAAGACCACCCTGGCCCATGCGCTGGCGCGCACCTTTGGCCTGCAGTTCTCCCGGGTCCAGTTCACCGCCGACCTGATGCCCAGCGATCTGTCAGGCGTCTCGGTGTTCGAGCGCAGCAAGGAGGCTTTCGTGTTCCACCCCGGGCCGGTTTTTGCCCAGGTCCTGCTGGCCGACGAGATCAACCGCGCCAGCCCGAAGACGCAGAGCGCCTTGCTGGAGGCGATGGAGGAAAGGCAGGTCACCGTCGAGGGCGAAACCCGCGCCCTGCCCTCGCCTTTCTTTGTCATTGCCACGCAGAACCCGCATGACCAGCTGGGCACTTATGCCCTGCCGGAGTCGCAGATGGACCGGTTTCTGATGCGGATCTCCCTGGGCTATCCCGACCGGATGTCGGAGAGGCAACTGCTGGCCGGCGCCGATCGCCGAGACATGGTGGAGCATCTCCCCCCCCTGTTGACCGACGGTGAGCTGGCGAAACTGCAACAGGCGGTGATGCAGGTTCATATCGCCGCGCCCCTGCTGGACTACGTCCAGGACCTGATCGCCGCCACGCGCTCCGGCCGCTGGTTTCTCCAGGGCCTTTCGCCAAGGGCCGGCGTGGCGCTGGTGCGGGCCGCCCGGGCCCAGGCCCTGCTTGGCGGGCGCGACTATGTGGCGCCCGACGATGTGCAGGCCATCCTGCCGCAGACGGTTGCGCACCGGCTGATTCCGGTGAGCGACGCCGGGCGCGGCGCGGTGGAACAGGTGCGCGCCATGGTCGAGGCCGTGCCATTGCCGTGAAGTCACTGCAACGGATGCGCCCATGACGCCCGCACCAAGCCTGCCCAACCCCCTGACCCGCCCCGTTGGCCACCTTCAAGGCCGGTTCCGGCAGTGGTGGCAGTCCCGTCTGCCGCTGACGGACACGCTCGCGCTGACCCAGAGAAACGTTTACATCCTGCCCACCCGCCCGGGCTTCATGCTGGGGGCGACATTGCTGGTGCTGCTGGTGGCCTCGATCAATTACCAGTTGAACCTGGGCTACCTGCTGACCTTCCTGCTGTCCGGAAGCGCGGTGGTGGGCATGCATGTGTGTCACGGCACGCTGCGCGGGCTGACTCTGCATTTGATAGCACCAAACAATCTATTTGCCCTGGATACAGCCTTTTTTGACGTCAAATTGATCAACGCGCGCCGCAGTCCGAGGTATGCCATTGGATTGAGTGTGCTGGGAACCGGCCACTGGTCCTGGACCGACGTTGCAGCCCAGGCCGAAGCACTGGTGCGGATTGCCTTCCGGCCGGAAAACCGCGGACGGCACCGGGTTCCGGCGCTGACGGCGGAAACCCGCTTTCCGCTGGGCACCTTCCGGGTGTGGACCGTCTGGCGACCTGCGGCTGAAGTGCTCGTCTACCCGGCGCCCGAGCCCCTTGCGCCGCCGCTCCCCCCTGGTGAGCCGCGTTCGGGCGGTGCCAGCGCCGCCAGCGCGCAAGCCACCGGAGAATTCGACGGCGTGCGCGCCTACCGGCGCGGCGACCCGATGAAGCTGGTGGTCTGGAAAAAACTCGCCAAGGCGGACGAACTGGTCAGTCGCGACACCCAGCACGCCCAGCGCTACGAGCTCTGGCTCGACTTCGTCCAGACCGGCCTGCCCGAAACCGAAGCCCGGTTGCGCAGGCTCTGCGCATGGGTGCTGGCCGCTGACCGGCTTGGTGTCGACTACGGGCTGCGCCTGCCAGGCCTGGAGATCCATCCGTCCTGTGGTGCGGCGCACCGCCTGGCCTGTCTGGAGGCGCTGGCCCTGTGCTGAACCGGCTCAACGTCCTGCCCCGCGACGCACGCGATACGCTTTTCCTGCTGGCCGTGATTGCCTGGGTCATCATGCCCCAGGTCGGCAATCTGCCGGTCTGGTGCAGCCTGCTGGCGGGCGGGGTGCTGGTCTGGCGCGGCTGGCTGGCGCTCGCGGCGCGCCCGCTCCCTGGAAAATGGTGGCTGCTCGGCCTGCTCGCGGTCACGCTGGGCGCCACGCTGTACACCCACCGCACCTTGCTGGGGCGTGATGCAGGCGTGACGATGATCGTCGTGCTGCTGGCCTTGAAGACCCTGGAACTTCGCGCGCGCCGCGATGCCTTCGTGATCTTCTTTCTGGGCTTCTTCACGATGCTCACCAACTTCTTTTTCTCGCAGTCTCTGCTCACCGCCGGGGCGATGCTGATCGGCCTGCTGGGTCTGCTGACGGCGCTGGTCAACGCGCACATGGTGGTGGGACGCCCGGCGCTGATGGCGGCATTCAGGACGGCCAGCTGGATGACGCTGCTCGGCGCGCCTATCATGGCCTTGTTGTTCGTGCTGTTCCCCCGGCTGGCCCCGCTGTGGGGCATTCCATCCGATGCGATGAGCGGGCGCAGTGGCCTGTCGTCCACCATGCAGATCGGCAACATTGCGAGTCTGGTGCTCGACAGCAGCATCGCAATGCGCATCAAATTCGAAGGCCGCCCGCCCCCGCAGCCCGACCTGTATTTCCGCGGGCCGGTGCTGTCCAGCTTTGACGGTCGCGAATGGCGCCCGTTGCCACCCGGACTCAGTCAGCGCATGCCGCCATCGAGCGGTCTGGTGGTCAGCGGCACCGCCGTGAACTATGAGGTGACCCTCGAGCCCAACAACCGTCCCTGGATTTTTGTCATGGACGCCACGCCCGGGACGCCAAGAGTCCCCGGTTTCCAGCCGACCATGACGCCCGATCTCCAATGGGTGGTCGATCGTCCGGTGACCGACATCGTCCGCTACGCCGCGTCCAGCTACCCTAATTTCCGCTTTGGCCCTGTGAGCGCCAAGGGCAACACGCTGATTGGCCTGCAGGAATATGTGGATCTGCCGCCCGGCTTCAATCCACGGACCCTGCAACTCGCGGCCGACTTGCGGCGCGATCCCCGCCTGGCCACGGCCGGTGCAGCAACCCTCGCAGCGGCCGTGATGGACCGGCTGCGCACCGGCGGTTATCGCTACACGCTGGCGCCGGGCGTCACCGGCCAGCACAGTGCCGACGAATTCTGGTTCGACACCCGCGAAGGCTTCTGCGAACACATCGCCTCAGCCTTTGTGGTGCTGATGCGCGCACTGGACGTGCCCGCACGAATCGTCACCGGCTACCAGGGCGGCGAAATCAACGGGGTCGATGGTTTCTGGGCAGTGCGCCAGAGCGATGCCCACGCCTGGGCCGAGATCTGGCAGACCGGCCAGGGTTGGGTGCGTGTGGACCCAACTTCGGCCGTGGCCCCGTCGCGCATCGGCTCTTTGCAGCGGCTGCAAGCGCCGCCTGGCGTGTTTGCCGGCGCGCTCGGGGGAATCAGTCCCGACCTGGTGGCCAGGCTTCGCCAGGGATGGGAAGCCCTGAACAACAGCTGGAACCAATGGGTGCTGAACTACACCCAGAGCAAGCAGCTCGACCTGCTGAAGAACCTGGGTTTTGAATCGCCCAGCTGGGAGGACCTGAGCTACCTGCTGATCGGGATCGTGGTCTTCGTCAGCCTGTGCGGCGCGGCCTGGACCCGGTGGGAGCGGACCCAGCACGATCCCTGGCTGCGCCTGCTGGCGCGTGCGCGCAGGAAGCTCGTTGCAGCCGGTATCCAGGTGCCGCCCCAGGCGCCGCCCCGGGAGCTTGCACGCCAGATCAAGTTGCACTACGAAGGCGCCGAGACGGCAAGAGGGCAGGCACTGCACGACTGGCTACTCCGCCTTGAGCACCTGCGTTATGCGCCCGCGGCACCCGCCAACCTTGGCGCCCGGGCGCGCCTCGCTACACTGCGACGGGAATTCAATCAACTGGCCTGGCCTGACCGATGACGAGACTGACTTCGATTGCTATTTTTTGCATAGCGTACTTTGGCCTTTCGACGCTGGCCTTGGCCGAAAAATCTTCAAAAAAGAAGGGCCAGGGCTTCGAACGGGTCTCCGCTGCGCGCAAGCCGGCCCTCGGGGCCGCCTATGCCACGCGCGAGGAGGTGATGCGCTGGGCCGATGACATGGCCGAGCGGCGCGACCTGGACCGCGAATGGGTGCGCCGGACGATCGGCCAGTCGCACTACCTGCCAGGGGTCCCGCGCCTGGTGCTGCCCCCGCCCGCCGGCACGGCCAAGAACTGGCGGGTGTACCGCAGCCGCTTCATCGACCCGATCCGCATCCGCGCCGGTGTCGGCTTCTGGCAGGCCAACCGCGCGGCGCTGGAGCGCGCCGAAAAGGAATATGGCGTGCCGGCTGAAATCATCGTCGGCATCATCGGCGTGGAAACCATCTACGGCCAGCAGATGGGCAGCTACCGCGTGCTGGACGCCCTGGCCACGCTGGCGTTTGACTTCCCGGCGGGCCACCCCCGGGCGGCGGCCCGCCAGGAGTTCTTCCGGGGCGAACTGGAGCAGTTCCTCAGCCTGGCGAGCCGTACCGGGCAGGATCCGTTGGCGCCCGTGGGCAGCTACGCCGGCGCCATGGGCATGCCGCAGTTCATGCCGTCCAGCGTGGTGAAGTACGCCGTGGACTTCGACGGCGACGGCCGGATCGACCTGACGGGCAGCCCCGCCGATGTCATCGGCTCGGTGGCCAGTTACTTCAAGGCATTCAACTGGCAGAACGGTCAGCCGACGCATTACCCGGTGCGGTTTGACGACAGCCGACTCGACAAGGACGCCCTGCTGGCCCCGGACATCCTGCCAACCTTCAGCGTCGCCAGCTTCACCGCGAAAGGTG
>JAABQG010000070.1 GCA_011391595.1 Hydrogenophaga sp. | reverse complement strand
GACATCGTTGAAAACGCCCCAACGCCCGTTGTGCACGTCAAGCGACCCCATGAACGTCATCTTGAGGTTGTCGATGATCGTGTCGGCGCCAACATCAATGCTGGAGCCGCCCGTGCTCGGGAATCTGGTTGTGCCGCTGAGCGTGGGCAGATAGCCATAAATGGACGCGCTGACCTGCCATTTGTCGCCCGCGGTGTTCATTTGGGCCGTTGCAAGGGTGGGCTGCAGCGCACCGGCCAGGGCGCACAGAGCGCCGATGCCAAACTTGAATAATGAGGGAATACGCACGGGAAACTCCTTGATGGTGGTGGAAGAAATTTAACTATGGATTATGTCAGGCAAGCCCGGGGCCACAACCGCAGGGCGACATTTTCAACGGCGGCGCACCGCACCGCAGGTCGCGCTCTGTGTTCATTCGGGACTGGGACAAGCTCCCAGCCGACTAGAAGCGCTTGTTTGCGCGCCAGCCCGAGGTGTATGCGGCCTTCGTCGAATACGCCTACTTCGAGATCGGCCGCATGTTGAAGGCCTTCGACGAGGTGGGCGATGCCGACAACACCTTGGTCGTCTACATCGCCGGTGACAACGGCACCAGCGGCGGGGGTGGCCAGAACGGTATGTCGAACGAGTACACCTACCTCAACGGCGTGCAGGAGAAGGTCGACGACACGCTAAAGAAGATGGACCAGTGGAAGATGGACCAGTGGGTAGCCCCGAGACCTACCCGCACATGGCGGCTGGCTGGGCGGTGGCGCTCAACAGCCCGTTCGGCTGGATGAGGCAGGTGCCATCCGACTTCGGCGACATGCGCAACGGCATGGTGGTGCACTGGCCCAAGGGCATTCAGGCGAAGATCTAGATCCGCACGCAGTTCAGCCACGTCATCGACATCGCCCCTACGGCGCTGCAGGCGATCGGCCAGCCTGAGCTCAAGATGGTCAACGGCGTCAAGCAGATCCCGATGGCCGGCAACCGCGCGATCTACCACGACGGCTGGTTCGCGCGCACCCTTTACAAGGCGCCGTGGGAACCCAAGCCGCGCCGCACGCTGCAGGACAACTCGGCCTGGCAGCTGTTCGATGGGCGCTCTGACTTCAGCCTGGCCAACGACCTGGCCGCGAAGCACCCGGAGAAGCTAGCCGAGGGCATGACCGGCATGCTCGAAGGGGTGTTCGTCAACGTGAAGAACCGCTCGTCGACGATCTCTGCCGAAGCCAAGTCGCGCTTCACCGGTCGCATTCCGAAGGTGACCGTGCAGGTTCGATGAGTCTGTGAGCGGGTGCATCAGGGGCAAGAACGTGAAGGTGCTGGAAGCGTGATAACGCGCTCATTTCTGGTTTTCCAAGCTTTTTCGGCCTTATGCCAGCGTCAAATGATCATCGTTCGCTGTTATTTTCCGCTTTTAATCGTGCGCAACGCCACTGCGTCGGGCTGAGTCCTGCCCAGTTCCTGAAGGCCCGGGAGAACACATTCGGATCGTCATAGCGCAGGGCGGTGGCGATCTCCGACACGGGCAGAGCCGTGTTGGCCAGCAACTGCTGGGCCAACTCGAACCGGGCCGCGTTCAGGAGTTGCTGCAGTCCCCTGCCATCAGCCTCCAGCCGTCGGCGCAGTGTGCGCTCGTGAATGGCGAAAAGATGCGCGACCGCTGGCGCCGACCCCATGCCGCTCAGCAGCAATTGCGGCAGCGCCCGCTCCACCTGTTCGGCGAAGTTCAAAGCGTCATGGGCCTGGACCTCCCGGATCGCCCGGGCCAGAACGGTATGCAGCGTGGCGTCAGCGCCTTCGACGGGCCGCGCCAGCCAGGATGCATCAAAGACGACGCCCGAGACTTCCGCACCGAAACTGACACGCGGACCGAACACCCGGCGCCAGGCTGCTACGTTATCCGGCTCGCTGTGTGAAAACTGGACGCGCAAGGGCCTCCAAGTCGGGCCGCACAGATCCACCAGGATACGATAGGCAATCGCTACGGCAGCGTCCAGAACCATGTCCACCCCCCGCGTGGCATGGCGGTAGATCGAATAGCCGAGGATGACGAAGGAGGAGTCGGGCGCCAGTAACAGGGGGGCTCCTCCGGCGTCAAGCCGGTGCAGGTGCAGCAGGAGACTGCGTAGCGCATCACCCACCGTGGCGGAATTCTTCATCAGATAGCCGAGCGGTCCAAAGCCTTTCAGCTCAAAGCGTTCGCCGACCAGCAACCCGAAGTGGGCGCATTTCGTGAGAACGGCGCAGGTCTGCACCAGATGGCCCAGGGCATCCAGAGACACCCGGTTGTCAGCATCGTCGAACAATCGCGGATCGAAACCCGCCTGCGCAAACGCCTTCTGCGGACTGACCCCCAGGGCGGATAGCACGTCCGGAATTGCAAGGACCGGCCCGATGCGCACATCGCCGGTTCGGCTCACGCTAGTCGCAGCGCGTGAAGCGCGCTCAGTCTTGACATTTTTCTTCACGATTTCGTCTCCATTGAAAATGCAGCCCAGCTAGCAGGGCCGCTGATTCGACACCGCAGCGTCGATCAGACCCGCAAATCCAGCTTTGCCCGCAGGGGTGTCACTGCACTCCCAGCGCCCCATTTTGCCAGTTGTTTCGTCCGAATTTGCAAGACGGAATCGGGCCGACGTCGGTATACTTTCGCACCTTTACACCTTGGACGAATCCATGCTCAGTATCAAAAGCTCGGCAAGCACAGTTCTTGTCATTGTCAGCGCCCTGTTGGCAACGGGCCCGGCCTCCGCGCAGACGGTCACCGGCACGTTGGGCTCACCCAGCGCCAAAACCACCGTCAGCAACAAGCAGTTGCCGGCGCCCGACCCGAAGTTCGGCGGCGTGATCAAGGACCGGGCGCAGGAGTCCAAGCCCTGGTGGGCGCCGCGCGTGGTGCCGCCACAGGGCGCGCCCAACGTGCTGCTGATCATCACCGACGATGCCGGCTTCGGCGTGCCCAGCACCTTCGGCGGCGTGATCCCGACGCCGACGATGGACCGCATCGCCAGCGAAGGCCTGCGCTACAACCGCATGTTCTCGACCGCGCTGTGCTCGCCGACGCGCGCCGCACTGATCACCGGGCGTAACCACCACTCGGCTGGCTTCGGCGTGATCTCCGAGCAGTCGACAGGTTTCCCCGGCTACAACAGCATCATCGGCAAAGACAAGGCCACTATTGGGCGCATGCTGGTGGACAACGGCTACGCCACCTCGTGGTTCGGCAAGGACCACAACATTCCGGCCTTCGAGGCCAGCCAGGCCGGGCCGTTCAACCATTGGCCCACCGGCATGGGTTTCGAGTACTTCTACGGTTTCCCGGGCGGCGACGCCAACCAGTGGCAGCCGAACCTGTTCCGCAACACGACCCAGATCTACCCGTTTGATGGCAAGCCGGGCTGGAACCTGATTACCGGCATGGCTGACGACGCGATCGACTACATGACGCGGGTACACCAGATCCAGCCGGACAAGCCGATCTTTATCAAGTACGCCCCCGGTGCCACGCACGCGCCGCACCACCCGACCAAGGAGTGGGTGGACAAGATCAGCGCAATGAAGCTCTTCGATGGTGGCTACGAGAAGCTGCGCCAGACGATCTTCGAGAACCAGAAGCGCCTGGGCGTGATCCCCAAGGACACCCAACTCGGGCCCTGGCCGAGCGAGATGCTCAAGCCCTGGGACCAGTTGAGCGCCGACGAGAAGAAGCTGTTCATCCGCCAGGTCGAGGTCTTCGCCGCCTACGCCGCCTACAGCGACCACGAGATCGGGCGCGTGATCCAGTCCTTCAAGGACCTGGGCAAGCTCGACAACACGCTGATCATCTACATCAACGGTGACAACGGCACCAGCGCCGAGGGCGGGCCCACGGGCACGCCCAACGAAGTGGCTTTCTTCAACGGCGTCAGTCCGCCGATCGACGTGCAGATGAAGTTCTACGACGTCTGGGGCACCGAGCAGACATACAACCACATGTCGGCCGGCTGGTCGTGGGCCTTCGACACGCCATTCTCGTGGTTCAAACAGAACGCCTCGCAGCTCGGCGGCGTCAACCAGAACATGGTGGTGTCGTGGCCGGCGCGCATCAAGGACAAGGGCGGGCTGCGCGAGCAGTTCGTGCACGTCATCGACGTCGTGCCTACGATCCTCGAGGCCGCCGGTATCAAGGCACCTGAGATGGTCGACGGTATCAAGCAGGCGCCGATCGAGGGCACCAGCTTCGCCTACACATTCGATGCCAAGAACGCCAAGGAGGCATCGCGCCACAAGACGCAGTACTTTGAAATGTTCGGCCAGTGGGCGCTGCACGACGACGGCTGGTTCCTCAGCACGAAGGTCAATCGCGCGCCGTGGGAGGCCTTCGGAGCAGCCAATCCCGACCCGCTGAACAACCAGGTGCTGGAACTGTTCAACCTGAACAAGGACTTCAACCAGACCAACAACATAGCCGCGAGCAACCCGCAGAAGGTCAAGGAAATGAAGGCGAAGTTCATCGCTGAGGCGAAGAAGCACCAGGTCTTCCCGATGGATGCGTCGGTGGCGGCGCGTATCGTGGCGCCGCGGCCGAGCCTCACTGCCGGGCGCAGCGAGTTCGTCTACACGCGGCCGATGGTCGGCCTGCCGCAAGGCGACTCGCCGATGCTGCTGAATTCGTCGTACACCATCACTGCCGACATCGAGGTGCCGCAAGGCGGAGCCGAGGGCATGATCCTGACCTCGGGCGGGCGCTTCGCCGGCTACGGCTTCTACCTGCTCAAGGGCAAGCCGGTGTTCCTGTGGAACCTGGTCGACCTCGAGCGCATCAAGTGGGAAGGTCCTGATGTGCTGCCGCCCGGCCGCCATACGGTCGAGTTCGACTTCAAGTACGAGGGTCTGGGCGTCGGCACGCTCGCGTTCAACAACATGAGCGGCCTCGGCCGGCCCGGTACCGGCACGTTGAAAGTGGACGGCAAGGAAGTCGCGACGAAGAAGATGGAGAAGACCCTGCCGATGATCCTGCAGTGGGATGAGGCCTTCGACATCGGTTCTGACACGCTCACCGGCGTGAACGACGCCGACTACAAGCCGCCGTTTGCACTGAGCGCCAAGCTCAACAAGCTGACGATCAAGGTCGACCGCCCGCAGCTGTCGCCCGCCGACATCGCCAGGCTGCAAGCCGCAATGAAGGCCAAGGACTGACCCAGCCATCGGCGCTGGAACCCGCAACCCGTTGTACAGAGTACTGTCTATTTCACGCATGAAGGAGCCCGCAATTATCCGTTTGTTGCCCCTGCTGGCGCTCAGCGCCACCTTTCTCGCAACCCCGGCCAGCGCCGTTGTGTACTGCAAGACCGTGGGCGTGCCCAAGAGCTGTGTGGCGCGCCCGGCGGCTGTTGTGACCCCCGGTGTTGGCACCCCGGGTGTGGGTGTTGCACCCGGCGTTGGCGTTGGAGCGCCAGGGGTCGGGGTGCGTGATCCCGGCATCAACCAGCCCGGCGCTGCTGGCAATGTGGGTGCGGCAGGGGTGAGCGCGACCAACCAAAACGGGGGCGCCAACCGCGTGGGCGTTCGTCGCTGAAACAACCTGTGACGCGCACCCGACTCAACAAGGAAACATGATGAAACGCTTCCCTTCCCGATTCCACCTGGCCGGTGCCGCACTGGCCGGCGCCTGCCTGGCCCAGAGCGCATGGGCCCAGCCCGCCGGTGTCGAGGCGAAAGCCGACACCGTGCTACGCGCCATGACCACCTACATGGCTGGGCTCAAGCAGTTCAGCCTGCGCACCGAGAACAACCTTGAAGTGGTGACCAGCGAGGGACAGAAGATCCAGTTCGTGGCCCCGGCCGCCCTCACGGTCTCGCGGCCCAACAAGCTCATGGCCGAGCGCCGGGGCGACATCGTGGACCAGGCGTTTTTCTACGACGGCAAGACGTTGACGCTCTACAACCCGGGTACCCGGCATTACGCAACGGTCCCCGCGCCCGACACGATTGACGCGATGCTGGAGTTCGCCGCCAACAAGCTGGACGTTATCGCCCCCGGCACTGACCTGATCGACACCCGCGCCTACGACAAACTGATGCAGGACGTGAAGTCGGGGGTCTATGTCGGGATGGCGGTCGTTAGCGGCCAGCGCTGCCACCACCTGGCGTACCGGGGCGCCGAGGTGGACTGGCAGCTCTGGGTGCGCGATGGGGCCAAACCCTTGCCGTGCCGCTATGTGATCACGTCAAAAAGCGTCGCTGGCGCCCCGCAGTTCACCCTGCAGGTGATCGACGTGAACACCCAACCCACGATTGCAGCCAGTAAATTCCGCTTCGTCCCACCGAAGGGCGCCAGCTCGATTGAGTTCCTGCCCCCCAATCCGGCGCGCTGAACCCCGAAAGAGAACCTGATGAAGCTATCCGCCTCAAAACTAGTCCTGGCCTCCGCCCTGCTGCTGGCCATCGTCGAGATCCTGCCGTCATCGCCAGTTCGTGTCGGCCTGGTGGGCGATGCGCAGGCCATCATCGGCCGGCCGTTGACGCCGTTCAGCTATGCCGGCGTCGCTCGGCGCACGGCGTACCGGACGACCGCCGTGGTGGCGACGTCCGCAGCCGTCGCCACCACGGCGGCGGTTGCCGCAGCACCGAATCCGGTCGTTGTCGTGCAAGCCCCTGCGCCAGCACCCGCCACCGGCCCGCTGCCCGTCGGCATGGTGGTTGCCCAACTTCCTGCGGGATGTGTGTCAGCACCGGTGAGCGGCGTCGAGTATTACCTGTGCGGCGGCAACTACTACCGCGCGTCGTTCCAGGGGAACAACCTTGTTTATGTGGTGCAGAGCCCCTAAGCAGGTTGCCGGGGCGCGAAGCCCGGCGCAGTCCGCCTGACCTGCGTCGATGGTGCGCGGTTGACTGAAGTTGACCGGGACTTTCGTAGGCTGATTTCCCGTGCGTCGCGGTACTGGTAGTGATTTTTGAAGGTAGACCCGGCGTCAAGCGGGTTGCGTGCTCTCAACCGTGCTTTACAAATGGCCAGAGTTCAACTTTAGGGAATTCACATGCATCATGTTTCGCGAGGTTTTTTCGCCCTCTTTGCCGCCATGTTGTTGGCGTTGTCGCTCGGCGCCCACGCGCAGGATGAGTCGGCCGTTCTTCAGGGCCGCCAGGAGATTCGCGAGGCCGCGCAGGACGCCCTGTCCACCTTGTACGAGTACCAGCCCTCAGCCCGCTACGCGGTCGAACATGCGGCCGGCTACGCGGTGTTCAGCACCTTTGGCGTCAAGCTGCTTTTCGCCGGCGGGCAGCAGGGCAAAGGCGTGGTTGTCAACAACCGCACGCACCGCCAGACCTTCATGAAGATGGTCGGTGTGCAGGCGGGCCTGGGCATCGGCGTGGCCAAGACGCGGTTGATCTTCATTTTCGAGACCGTGAGCGCGATGCAGAGCTTCATCAACCAGGGCTGGGAGTTCGGTGCGTCGGGTTCTTTGGCGGCTGCGGCCGGTGGGGAGGGCGGCATGTTCACCGGGGCCGCATCAGTAGCCCCCGGGGTCTTTGTTTTCCAGATCACCGACACCGGCATTGCCGCTCAGATCACCGCGACCGGACAGAAGTTCTTCAAGGACGATGCGCTGAATTGAAGCCTGTTCGTGTCTGCACAGCGGATAGGCTTCTAATCGAATAGCCGCAGTGGGTTCGCGCCGACGATTGTGATGCTGCTTGCCAACTTGTTCGCCAGAAACACTGGCACTTTGCGGAGTTGAAAACATGATTTGATCATTCAGAACGCATGCTTGGGTGACATGTGCCGCCTCGATGGTGGCGTTGTCTGTGGCCATGCCAGCGTCAGCCGAGATGAGCGCCGAGGAACTCGCCAAGCTGGCACAGAACCCGGTGGGCAACCTGATCAGCGTGCCGTTCCAGTACAACGCCAACCTCAACACCGGTCCGTTCAAGGGCACGCAGAACATCCTGAACATCCAGCCGGTGATCCCCTTTGAGATCAATCCGGAGTGGAACATCATCACCCGCACCATCGTGCCAGTGATCTCGCAGCCGGCGATGTTCCAGGGCGACGGGCGCGCCAACGGCATCGGCGACATGGTGTTCACCGCCTTCCTGTCACCGGCCGTGCCCAAGGGTGTGATCTGGGGTGTCGGGCCGGTGGTGCAACTCCCCACCAACAGCAACGGACTCGGCAACAAGAACTGGGGCTTGGGTGCGTCTTTCGTCGTTCTGAAAATTGAAAAAGGCAATCCCTGGGTCGTACAGCAATGGCCTGATCCAGCCTTTCGTCAACTACAACTTCCCGTCGGGCGTTTACCTGACCAGTGCCCCTGTCCTCACGGTGAACTGGAAGGCGGCGAGCGGCCAGCAATGGACGGTGCCGCTGGGCGGGGGCATCGGCAAGATCTTCCACCTGGGCAAGTTGCCCGTGAATACCCAGGTGGCGGCTTACTACAACGTGGTCAAGCCCGACTACTGACCGATCTGGCAGATCCGCTTGCAGGCGCAGTTCATGTTCCCCAAGTAGGGTCGACGCGGTCCATCAGGCGGCGCACGGGGCCGGTGTGTTCTTGGCACGCGCGGCGTCTCGAATCGGGGTCCTCAAGGAGGTTCTCCGGGAGATTTTCAAGATTTTCTGGCCTCTTCCCAGCGTGGAATGCTCATACTTAGCTATGAATAGGGGAGTTTCCTGATGCCGGTTGCCGGGACGATTCGATGGGCCACGGGGCGGCTCGCAGGCTTTTGGCTCCTGGCGTGGGTGTTCCCCCTGGCTCCCTTGCCCGCGATGGCTGCCCAAAAGGCGGTCAGCGTGCTGGTCATCGGCATGGCGCTGGTGGTTTTCTACGGCGTTCTCAAGCTGCGGCAGATGCAGGGCCTCTTTGACGTCGACAGTCCGCACGCGCCTTCTGTTCGGCGCCGCCCTGCTGCCGCTTGTTTTTGCAGCCTGTGCGCCGGACGTCTGGAAGGCCAACCCAAATTACGACGCCTTCCTGAACCAGGTTCAACGAGTCTGCGGCAACAAGAGCATGGGGGAGCCGACGGTGAATGACTTGCTGAACCAGGATTCCTCGATGTACAGCGTCTTTTTCGTCGATATCACCTCGCGCTACGCTCTTGGCAGAATTTCGCAGCAGGACTACATCAGTGGTGTGATATCAGTTGGCGGGGGGCGAGAATCTGAAGGGCTCAAATGCATCCTGGCGCAAAAAACACCGTAGACGCCGCTGCTTCGTTGGAAGTCACGCTGGACTGACGCAACCCCCGCCTATCGGGCCTCGAGTTCGCTCACCAGCCGCTGGATGCCAGGGTCACCCGGCAAGACTGCAGCGGCCTTGCGCGCGTAGACCAGCGCCGTCTTGCGGTCACCCGCTTCGCGGTTCATGGAAATCAGGGCGCTCAGGATCTCCAGGTCATCCGGATGACGGCTGTTGGCGGTGCGTAGCAGGGTGATCGCTTCAGTGCGCTTTCCACCAGAGTGCAGCGCAACCGCGTGGACGTAGGCGTAGCGGGCATTGTCAGGCGCCAACCGGGCGGCCAGCGCCAGTTCCTGCAGCGCCGCTGGCTTGTCGCCCTTGCGCACCAGCAGCAAGCCGAGCCCGTGATGCAGGTCCGGATTGCGCGGAGCCAGCGCCATGCCGCTGCGCAGCAGCTTTTCGCCCTCTGCCTCGCGCCCGGCTTGACGGTAAGCATCGGCCAGGCTGAGATAAGCGTCGGTGAACAGTGGGTCCAGCGTGATGGCGCGCTGAAACGCCGCAATGGCCTCATCCACGCGCCGCTGGCGCAGATACAGGTTGCCAAGGTTGGCGTTCGCCGAGGGCCAGTCGGAGTCCATCTTGAGCGAGTCCAGGTACTCCGTGAGCGCTCGCTCGCGGTCGCCAAGGCGATCGACAGGGAACTGCGCGTCGGGGATATCGGCCAGCGTGAGCGCGGCTTCCACGCGCACGCCGCGCACCGCGTCGCCAAGCAGGGGCGCTGCGGCTTGCAGACGCTGGTCGGGTTCGAACGGTTCAAGTGCGCCGAGCGCGGCAATGCGCAAGGTCGGGTCCGTGTGGTCGAGCATCTTGCGCAACGCAGGCAGCGCCTCGAGGCCCAGATGCGGTTGGGCCAGCGTCACCGCCGTGGCGCGCACGATGGCCGGCAGCGCCGGATCTTGCGCCAGCGCCATCAATGAGGGCAAGGCCGCAGCGCCCCGGTTTGCGCCGGCATGGAGCGTGGTGCCGTATTGGGGCCGGTTGCGCCAGGCGGTTCCGTACCATTGGTCCATCGCCGTGGCGGCCCAGTCAGGCTTGCGGTCGGTGTGGCACTGGGTGCAGGCGTTTGGGGTGCCGATGGACTTCGACAAATCAGGGCGCGGCACACGGATGGCGTGGTCCCGGCGGGCATCCACCACCATGTAATTCTTCTCCGGCATGTGACATTCCACGCACTGCGCGCCCCGGCTGCCCGGTTTGTGGAAGTGATGTTTTTCCATGTCGAACACGGCGGCGTTGTGGCAGCGTGCGCAAACGGCATTGCCCTCGACGCGCAGTTTCGCCGTATGGGCGTCGTGGCAGTCCATGCAGGTCACGCCGCTCTGGTGCATCTTGGTCTGCAGCCAGGAGTTCCAGACAAAGACCTCGTCGAGCTGTTGCCCGTCGGCGTGGAAGGTCGGTGACGTCAATACCGCCAGACGATGGGTGTCTTCAAGGGGCGCACCGGGCGCGCCATGTTCGACCAGGGCCGAGCGGCGCGCGTGGCAGGCGGCGCAGTTGTTCATGGCGGCTGCATCGGCTCTCTTGTCGCGCTGCGCATGCGGCGCGCTGGCGGACGGGAATTTCCAGGCATCCTGCCAACGCGACTCCAGCTTGACCAGGCCGTTTTCGCTGTCAGCCGGGTAGGGCGCCTTGGCCTTTGCGGCCCAGGCCAGGTGCCGTGAAGCCGGTCCGTGGCAGGCCTCGCACGACACATTGATCTCGCTGAAGGTGGTGGTGTAGCTGTCGCTGGCCGCGTCGTAGCCTTTTTTTAGATTGGTCGAGTGGCAGGCGGCGCACTGCAGGTTCCAAGTCTGGTAGCGGCCGGTCCAGTGCAGCGGGTCCTTGGGGCTCACCTTCTCGCCGGGACTCACATGGAACCAGCGCTGCCCGCCTTCATCCTGGGTGCGGGAGTCCCAGGCGATGGGCAGCATCTGGTAGCGGCCCCCAGGGAAGGCCACCATGTACTGCTGCAGCGGCCAGGCGCCGAAGGTGCGGCTGACCGCATAGTCGGCGAGTTTGCCGTCAGGGCCGTCTGTGCGCACCATGAACTTGCCGTCGCGTTTGAAGAACGTGGACTCGACGCCGAAGTGCCTGAACTTGACGTTGTTGAAGTCACCCAGCACCGTGGCATCATCCGCGGCCTGCATCGACTGCTGATGGTGCGAGCCCTCCCATGCCTTGAATTCACCCTCGTGGCAGGTCTTGCAGGCGGCGGCACCGACGAAGTTCGCAGGCGGCTGCTCGGGTGATGCTGCGGACTGCGCGCTGACTGGAAGACTGGTAGGCGGGGGGGCCGGTACAACGAGTAAATACAGGCTGACTGCCGCGGCTAGCGCAACCATGGTCAGTCCTATCCACAGCCAACGACGACGCGCCGCACGGGATGCTGGCAGGGTGGTTACGGTCTCGAATTGGCCCGGAACTGACGGTGCGACGAGGCCGACCGCCTTGCCGGGACGTTTCTGCTTGGGACTCATGGATGTCGTTCGGAGGGTCCGTCGCAACACAGGGAGCGGTTACGCCGGGTTCTTCGGCAATTTTTAAGACTGAATGGCCGTCCGTTGGAACTTCATCGGCGCCAATCTCAGCCGAGTCAACACCAGAAAACTCCAGCCATTGAACCTCAGCGCACGCCGACTCTGTTCACGGGGCCACCGAGGTTCACCCCCACGCCGCCGCTGTAACCGACGCCAGCTTGTCCAGCCCCCGCTCCTGGCAGGACGCCGACACCCGATGCCGGACCGCCGACCCCACCGGCACCGACGCCGGGCGCAACACCAACTCCCGGCGAGCCCACCCCCACAGTAGAACGCCGGGCCACGCCGGCGTAGCTGACAGGCGTCGCCGGCCGCCCGACGACGGCTTCTGCTGTGGCCATAAAAGACCCATTCGAGCTTGAGGGGATTTCGCCATTCCAGAGCCATCCGGCAATACCCAGGCCGATCATGAGCACGGCCCTTTTTGTGACGTGTTTCATTACTTTGCTCCTTACTTTGCGCCTTGCGGCAATTCGTCGAATTCGATGAGGGCCTCGGAGCCAAGCTGTTTTGCGCCGACAGGCGGAACAAATGCAAAGGCACCCGGTGCCGGCTGGACATCTGTTTTCCAGCTCTTGACACGAAGGGTGTATTGCGGTGCGCTGTTCATGGTCTTGCTGGCGATAACCAGTTTGCGCGGAATGGGATGTTTACCCACTTCTACCCAGAGCTGCCAGTCGGTGTCGAAGTTGCGAAAGGCAAGGTGCTCGCATTCCCGGCCATCGACGACGCCGCGACCGATGTACTTGGCTTCCTTGACATCGGCCACGAGGACGTCATAGGAATTTGACAAAAGAAGGTCTGCGCCCGGCAGCGCGATACCATGGCCCAGCCTCAGCGCTTCAATCAGCTGGTCCACGGTGCCCGCAGTATTGAACTGCACGTAGCCGTTGATGTGTTTGCCAAAAACGCTGGCGGTCTTTGCGTCGAAGTAGAGCGCCACGTCCGCATACCCGCCCACCCGGTGTACGCGCAGTTTGTCGGGACGGCTCAACAAAGCCTCGCCCGAATTGGTGAACTGGATTTTCTCCAGTTGGGACGTGATGACCTCAATATCGCTGTCGAAGCTGAGTTCGATCGTTTTCTGGCTGCCCACATAGTCCGACATGGCCTTGAGGATGGCCTTGGCATCGCCTGTGGGTGTCTCGGCCTGGGCCGGCGTGAGCCCCAATACAACACTGAGAAAAATCGCCAGAGTTGCCAGGAAGGCAGGGGGTTTTTGCATGAGTTTTCAGTGTTGCTTGGTCATAGGGCGGTTACGTCATCTTTCCCAATTTAAAGTGTATCCCGGATTTGAGACAAAAATTTAAGGTGTCCTCACACAGTGGAAGTCGAGCCTACTATGGTTTTCCGGAGCTTGAAATGGAACCAATTCCCGCTTTGGTCTTGGCTTTGTTCACATACTGGTCTAGCGGTACCAGCAGATTCTGCGCGCCACTGAGTTCTTTGGAAAGCGTCTGTGCTGCGGCGATCATTTCAGCAGTCAGACCCCGAGTGGCTGAAATATTTTTCCTGGCGTGGTTGTCTGGTGACGGGTCCAGGGTGGCTGCCACCAGGAGCAGGGCGATGCCCGCGATCTTGTTCTCACTCACACCCTGGCCGCGCACATACAGCATACCCAGGTTGCCAATGGCAAGCGCATCCCCCTGTGCCGACGCACTGCGGTACCACTTGTTCGCTTTGGCGTAGTCAATTTTGGTGCCACGTCCGTTTTCGTAGAACACCCCCAGATTGAACTGCGCGGCCGCATTTCCCTGGGTTGCGGATTTGTCATACCAGGCAAGCGCTTGCTTCTCGTCCTTGCCAACCCCGATGCCTCTTTCATACATCAAGGCAAGATTGAATTGGGAATCGGCATGGCCTTCTTTGGCAGCCGCAAGAAACTCTTTGAAAGCGCGCGGCGCGTCATTGGATTCGTAGGCCGCGACACCGGCCTCGAAATGGGCCACCGCGCTGGCGTTTGCCCCTACCTGGGCCAGCATTTCTGCCCCAGACGCATTGGAGACAAAGAGCCATGCGATGAGCGCAAGGATTGGAAATGCAAATAGTCTCTTTGTGTTTTGTTTCATTTTCGTCGTACTTTACTCTACCCCGAAATCACCCGTCGTCCGATCCCCCCCAAATATGGAGGGCAGGACAGGCTGCTAGCGATAGGTTGCCAGATGGATGTTGGTTTCGGTGCTGCGGATGCCCTTGATCAGGCGAATGCGCTCCAAAATTTGCGACAGCTCGGACATCGAGGCTGCCTCCAACTCGGCCAGCAGGTCCCAGCGGCCGTTGGTGTCGTGCAGCGCCGCCACGCCGGGCTCGCCCAGCAGGCTGGCAATCACCAGCCGGGTTTGATTGCCTTCGACCAGCACCTCCATCCAGGCCCGAATGCTGTTCTGTTCCGACTCGGGCCGCAATTTCACCGTGTAACCCAAAATGACCTGGGTGTCCTCAAGTTTGCGGATGCGGTTGGTGATGGTGCCGCGCGACACCTTGAGCTTGTAGGCGAGGTCGGCCACATTCATGCGCGCGTTGTGGCGCAGCATGGCGATC
>JAABQG010000006.1:70174-82633 GCA_011391595.1 Hydrogenophaga sp. | reverse complement strand
TGGCCGGGAAGTCCCCGGTTGAGCAAATCGCGGATGCAAAAGCACTGCTCGATGCCGGCACCATCAGTGCCGAAGAGTTCGCGAAGATCAAGGCCAAGGCGCTGGGATAGCCGGGCAGCTGCATCGTCGGTGCCCGTTTGTCTCTGGAACCGTCAAGGCGTTGCTGGCGGGCCCCGGGGGTGATCCAGGCGCCACGGAATCCCGGCCGGACTCTTCGGTTCCAACCTGGCAGATCCAAGGAAGCCCCCGTGCGCTTGCTACTGGTTGAGGACGACGCCATGATCGGCGAAACCGTCCTCCAGGTGCTTCGGGCCGAACACTACGCGGTTGACTGGGTCCGCGACGGAAACATGGCCGAGGAAGCCCTTCGCACCGAGTCCTATGACCTTGTCCTGCTGGACCTCGGCCTGCCCAGGCGAAGCGGGCTTGAGGTGTTGCGTGCGCTTCGAGCCCGCCGCAACGTGGTTCCGGTACTGGTTGCCACCGCGCGGGATGCGGTCGGCGACCGGATTGCCGGCCTCGACGCCGGCGCGGATGACTATGTTGTCAAACCCTTCGACATCGATGAACTGCTGGCCCGTATTCGCGCACTGTTGCGCCGCAGCGCGGGCCGGGCAGAGCCGGCCTTTGAACATAGGGGTGTCAGCCTCAATCCGGCCACCCGCGAAGCCACGCTGCATGGCGAGCCGGTGTCCTTGTCGGCACGTGAATGGGCCGTGCTGGAGGCTCTGCTCGCGCGTCCCGGTGTCGTGTTGTCCAGGACGCAGCTCGAGGAAAAGCTCTTCAGCTGGAAAGACGATATCAGCAGCAATGCGGTGGAAGTCTATATTCACGGGGTGCGCAAGAAGCTCGGAGCCAACCTGATACAGACCGTGCGCGGCCTTGGCTATCTCATCCCGAAGCAATGATGGAAACCGGTGTGCGCCCTCCGCGGAATCTCAATCGGGATACTCCGGCCCCCGGCAGACCCGCCACTTACTCCTTGCGTGGCCGCTTGCTGGGCTTTGTGCTGGTGGCCATCTTGCTGGCAGCCGTGCTGCAGGGCCTGTCTGTCTATCGTGGCGCACTTCAACAGGCGGACGCCTTGATGGACCAGCAGTTGCAGCAGGTGGCGCGCTCCCTGAGCCGCGGTGTTGCGGCGAACTCACCCACCGGCTGGGACCTCGACCCTGACGGCTTCGATCTGTTTGTGCAGATATGGGGGTCTGACGGCACGCAGCTGTTTCGTTCTACTCGCTCTTTCTTGCCGCCAATGGCCGTGCTCGGGTTTTCCGATGTGCAGGCCAATGGCAACCGTTACCGGGTGTTCTCGTTGCAAGCCGGGTCGCAGACTGTCCAGATTGCGCAAGACCTGAGCGCCCGTAGCGCAAGGGCGCAGGCAATGGCCCTTCGCGCATTGTTGCCCTTTGTCTTGCTCACGCCCGTGTTGATGTTGTCCGTCTGGTGGGTGATCTCGCGATCACTGGCGCCGCTCGAACGCGCGCGCCGCGAGGTCGCCCACCGCGCGGCAGACGACTTTTCTGCTCTGGAGAGCGAGGCGCTGCCGTCTGAAGTGCGCCCGCTGGTTGACGAACTCAACTTGCTGTTTGCCAGGGTGCGCAGCACGCTGGATCTGCAGAGGAATTTCGTGGCAGACGCGGCGCATGAGTTGCGATCGCCGCTCACGGCGCTGAGGTTGCAGGCGCAGTCGCTGCGTCGCGATGGAAACGACGCCGCTGCGCATGATGCTGGCCTGGCCCGTCTCAACCTGGGCATAGACCGGGCCATTCGTCTGGTTGAGCAACTGCTTCTTCTGACGCGGGAGGAAGTGCTCGGCGCCACTCCGCCGAGCGGGAGCAAGCTCGTCAGCATGCAGGACGTCGTCAAGCTGGCCGTCGCTGATGTATTGCCTCTGGCTGTGAACAAGCAGATTGATCTGGGCGTGGTGGCCGGTGACACGGCGCCGCCATCGGGTGAGGTGGGTTTCGTCAGCGGTCAAGAGGAGGCCTTGCACATATTGCTCCGCAACTTGCTGGACAACGCCGTGAAATACACGCCCGCGTCGGGTCAGGTCGATGTCGCTTTGGGCCTGCACAACGGGCAGGTGACGCTGAGCGTTGAAGACAGTGGTCCGGGCATCGACCTGAATGACCGTGCCCGGGTTTTTGACCGCTTCTTTCGGGGGACCGATGCGCAGGCCGAAGGCGGCAGCGGCCTGGGGCTTGCCATTGTGAAAATCATTGCTGATCGGCATGGCGCAGATCTTGCGCTGGGGGAGTCTGCCCGACTGGGTGGTCTGAAGGTGGAAGTTCGCTTTCCTTCGGCCTGACGCCGTTTAAGTTTCGTCTAAGCTGGGCTCCACATAGTTTCGGTCGTGGGTACCTCTGTGTGCCTTCCACCGAAGGAGTTGAACCATGAACTACGCCCCCTTGAAGAAACCCCGCCTGATCGTCGCGCTACTGGCTGCCGGCGCCCTGGGTGGCGCCGGCATCGGCGCGTTCAATGCGATGCATTCCCCGGCGACAGCCGCTGCGCCGCCCGCCGCCGTCGCCAGTACACCTGTCGCGACAATACCCATGACGCTGCCCGATTTCTCGCAGATCACCGAGCGCTTTGGCCCGGCGGTGGTCAATATCAGCGTGACGGGCACGCGAAACGAAGCGTCGATGGCGCAGGGTGATCGGGACGAGAGCGGCGAACGGGATAACGATCCCTCAGGCAACGATGCCTTCTCCGAATTTTTCCGCCGATTCCAGCAAGGTCAAGGTCAGCGACCGGGTTCGGGTCGAGGCGGCGCGCAGCCGGAAGTGCCCGCGCGTGGACAGGGCTCCGGCTTTATCATCAGCAGCGAGGGCATCATCCTGACCAACGCGCACGTTGTTCGCGATGCGATCGAAGTCACCGTCAAGCTGACCGACCGGCGCGAGTTCCGCGCAAAAGTGCTGGGTGCGGACCCCAAGACCGATGTCGCCGTTCTCAAGATCGAAGCGAAGAACCTGCCCGTCGTGACAATGGGGAAAGTCAGCAATCTGCGGGTCGGTGAATGGGTGCTGGCCATCGGCTCGCCTTTTGGCTTTGAGAATACCGTGACCGCGGGCGTCGTCAGCGCCAAAGGTCGCTCGCTGCCCGACGACAGTGCGGTCGCGTTCATTCAAACGGATGTAGCGGTGAACCCCGGCAATTCAGGAGGTCCGCTTTTCAACACCCGCGGCGAAGTGGTTGGCATCAACTCGCAGATCTACAGTCGCAGCGGCGGGTATCAAGGGCTGTCTTTCGCCATCCCGATTGATCTGGCGGAAAAGATAAAAAACCAGATCGTTGCCACCGGCAAGGTCGAGCATGCCCGCCTGGGCGTCTCCGTGCAGGAGGTCAACCAGGCTTTTGCCGACTCGTTCAAGCTCGACAAACCCGAAGGCGCCTTGGTTTCTGCGGTGGAGGGTGGCACCCCGGCGGATCGGGCAGGACTTCAGCCGGGCGACGTGATCCGCAAGCTCAATGGCCAGCCCGTCGTTTCCTCGGGCGACCTGCCCGCCATGATCGGTCTGGCTATGCCGGGCGACACCGTCAAACTTGAAATCTGGCGCCAGGGCGCAGCCAAGGAGATCACTGCGCAACTGGCCAACGCCAGTGACAAATCCGTTCAAGCGGCCAGCAAGAAGGAGGCTCCCGCAAAGGGCAAGCTGGGTCTGGCGTTACGGCCGCTGCAGCCTGAAGAAAAGCAGGGCGCTGGCGTCAATGGCGGCATGGTGGTGCAGCAAGCCAGCGGCCCCTCCGCCATGGCCGGTGTGCAGGTTGGCGATGTGCTGATTTCTGTGAATGGAATTCCCGCCACCGATATTGATCAGGTCAGGGAGGCCGTTGCCAAATCGGACAAGTCCGTCGCCTTGCTGATTCAACGCGGCCGCAACAAGATATTTGTGCCGGTCAGTGTTGGCTGATTCACGCCAGCCTGGCCAGTGACAGACCACGGCGGATGGCTTCGGCCATCCGGGCGGACAGAAGGCCCGCACAGCACGCAGGATCCGCCGATGCTCGTGGTCGTGCTTGAACGACCCGTCTGAAACCCTGTAGTAGACTGGCTGCATGCATGGGCCAGTCCTTCCTTTTTTCCCTTTGGAGCTGCGACCTGGACTCAAGCCTGTCGCTGGTGTCCTGCCCGCTGGTTTGCGCGTCGTGCGCACATTCATCACGGTGCCATCGCATGTTGCTGATGTCGCCAGAGTTGTACTGTTCAGCCTCACGGTGGTCCTGGCAGGTTGCGGATCACTTCCCAGAAATGCGGTTCCGCCTGAGTTGATCACCCAGGCCGTTGTCCCCCGGATGCCCGACATTCGAGCGACCGCCGGGCGGCCCAGCGCGGCCATGGAGCGTGATCTGATGCAATCCTTTGCGCAGGAGCGCAGCGCGGACTTCCCGCTGGCAGCGGATGGATCGGTGCACTATGCCCACCTGGCCCTGTCGGGCGGTGGGGCCAGCGGCGCGTTCGGCGCCGGCTTCCTGAACGGCTGGAGCAGCACCGGGGATCGGCCCGTCTTCAAGATTGTCACGGGTGTTTCAACCGGCGCCTTGATGGCGCCTTTCGCTTTTCTTGGGCCGGCGTACGACAACGCGCTGCGCGAGTTCTACACCACCACGCGCACGATCGACATCTTCAAGCTGGGCTCCCTTCTCAGGCGCCTGCTTTTCGGAGAGGCCCTTGCCGATACCCGTCCGCTTGTGGCACTGCTTGAGCGCCATGTTGACGCCGAATTCATGCGCGCAGTCGCCGAGGCGCACGAACGCGGGCGTCGGCTGTACGTCGGAACGGCAGACCTGGACTCGCGCAGTTTCATTGTCTGGAACATGGGTCTGATCGCGATCAGCGGCCGCCCGGAAGCGCTGGAGTTGTTTCGCAAGGTCATGCTCGCCTCAGCCTCCATTCCAGTGGCTTTTCCACCAGTTTTCTTCGACGTCGAAGTGGACGGGAAACGCTATGACGAGATGCATGTCGATGGTGGGGTGGGTGCCCGGGTGTTCTTGCCTGCCGGATTGTTCACATCGAACATTGTTCGGGAACGCGGCGGGCGGGGCAAAGGACGCGAAGACATCTTTGTGATCCACAACGGACAACTGATCCCGGTCCCGGACCCTGTTCGAAGATCGCTGCCGGCCATTGCGACGCGCGTGATTGATGCCTCGGGGCGGGCAGCGGTGAAGGGTGACTTGCTTCGTATCTATAGCGCTGCAATGCAGCAGCAGGCCAGCTTTCGCTGGGTCACCATTCCCAACGATGTCAGCATGGACAGCGACGAGGTTTTCGACCCTGTCCAGATGAGCAAGCTCTATGACATCGGTTACGGCATGGCCGTTGCGGGCTCCGCCTGGGCCAAAGTACCGCCCGGGTTGCAGGGCGTGGCGCAGTGAGGGCGACACATGCCCCGGCATGACCAAGCGGAGGCGCGCAGCGGTTTCGCTTAGAAAAGGATTTCCGGGGCGGCCTGCACCGTATCGGTTCTTTTTCTTTACAGCAAGTCGACACTACCGTCTGCCCGCGCCTGATTGTTCTCGGCCCGCGGATCGGATGGATGCAGCAGGGCACCCGCGACTAGGGCGCCTTCATGGCCGCAATGCCCTGCGGCTTGGGCGCGATCGAGCTGGCGATGTTGACCCAGCCGCCGCCCATGGCCTGGTAGACGTTCACTATCTGCGCATAGCGGCTGGCCTGCAGACCCACCGAGGCGATCTCGGCGGCGAAGAGTTCATTTTCAGCCACCAGAACTTCAAGGTACCCCGTGATGCCCTTGTCGAAGCGCAGCTTCGCCAGTCGCGCAAACTCGCGCAGCGACTCCACACGCTCGCGTTGAACGTTGAATTCGTCGAGTTTCTTCTGCGAACCGGTCAAGGCGTCGTTGGTCTCGCGAAACGCATTCAGCACGGTCTGCTGATAAAACGCCAGCGCCTGTCGCTCCGCCGCCTCGGCCGAGGCGACCTGGCCTTCAATGCCACCAAAGGTAAAGATCGGGCCGACCAGGCTGGCGCCCACCAGGCCTGCTGCCGCGGGGCTTGTGAGCAGGTTGCTGAATACGGAACTCGTGCTCGCCAGCGCGGCGTTGAGCGAAAGGTCAGGGTAGTACAGCGCGCGCGTGGCGCCAATGTTGGCATTCGCGGTCACCAGGTTCTGTTCGGCCTGCAGGATGTCGGGCCGGCGTTGCAGCAGCGTGGCGGGCAGATCAGCTGGAATCAAGGGAGCAACCAGTTGGTCGATGCTCTTGCCGCGTGGTATCGGCCCGGGGTTGCGGCCGAGCAGGATCGAGATCAGGTTTTCCTGTGCCGCGATGGCCTGCTCAAAGGCCGGGATCGCAGCCAGCGCCTGCTGAACCTGTGACCGGACCTGCATCACCTCCGTCTTCGCGACGATCCCGGCCTTGAATCGCAAATCGAACACGCGCAACGTGCGGCTCAGGTTGCGTTCTGTAGCCTGCGCGATTTCCAACTGACGGTCGAGGGCCCGCAGGGCAATGTAGCTGCTGGCCACCCCGGCTACCAAGGACAACACCACGCCGCGTTGTCCTTGTTCACTGGCATAAACCTGGGCCTGCGCGGCCTCGCTCAGCCGGCGTACACGGCCGAACAGGTCAAGTTGCCACGATGCGCCCATCGACACCTGGTACAGCGAGAAGTACGGGTTGGCACCGGGCGGCAGCGGCGGCACGCCGACGGCGCTGGCGCGCGCGCGGCTGGCGTCGGCGCCGTAGCCAATCTGCGGATAGAGTTGGGAGCCTGTGGCCGTGAGGGCGCCGATGAACTGATCGACACGCGCCGCTGCGATGCGCAGGTCGCGGTTGTCGCGCAAGGCTGTCTCCACCAGCCCGTTCAGGACCGGGTCGCCAAATTGTTCCCACCACTTGATGTTGGCAACGTCGGCTGCCTTTGGATAGTCGATGCGCCAGGCCCCCGGCGGCTCCACTTCCGGACGCAAGTAGTTCGGCCCTACCGTACAGCCCGCCAGGCCAGCCGCCAGCAGTGCTGCAAAAATTCCGATTCTCATCTTGATTTCCTTCTTGCGACGCATCGAAACGGCAAGTGCCGGACGCTGCGGTAACGCTGCGCGTGGCGCGTGACCCTGATGTCAATTCTATTGACTCTCATCATCGATTGTTGCGGTGCCTGCGCGGTATTCATGCCGCTTGACCCGCCCGCAGCAGTCCGACGAACAGCCCCGCCAGCAAGAGCATCAACAGGCCCGCACTGGTCCAGCGGCGTACCCAGGCGTCGAACTGCTCGAGCGCTATGCCCAGCACCACCGTGGTACGTCGTACGGCGCCGTCACTGTGCGGCGCGCCGGCCGCGGCGAACAGCGAGCGTCGCGACAGGGCGAGCGCCAGCAGCGCGCCGCCCAGAATCACCAGCAGCGTCGTGCCGAGTTCGCCGGCATCCAGCGGGTTCTTGATCAGTTCGGAACTCACCGGTCCGACGGCCGCGAAGGCCAGCAGCAGCGAGCAAAGCGCCAGCCCCAGCGCGGCCCATTGCGAAAGGCTCGACACGGGTTTGACCCCTTGCAGCGGCGCTGCCGGACGGCGCAGCATGTTGACCAACACCAGCACCACATAGCCAGCGGTAAACATGGCGCCACCCTGCAGCACCAGGGTCCACCACCATTGGCCGGAGCCCTCGGCGGCATCGAGCAGCAGCTTCTTTGCGAGAAAGGCGCCGCTGGGCACCACGCCCATCAGAGCAAGGCCGGAAACGGCGAAAGCCAGTACGGCAAGGGGCATGGCGCGCGCCACGCCGGCAAGGTCGGCGATGCGGTCGTGCCCGAGCGCGGCATACACCAGGCCAGCGGCCATGAACATGCCGGCCTTGGCGGTGGCATGGGCGATGGCCTGCAGCAGCCCCGCGCTCAGGGCCGCGCCGTGCACCAGTACGCCGGCCTCGAAAGCCAGCGGGAACATCAGAAACAGGTAGCCGATCTGCGCCATCGTCGAATAGGCCACCAGCAGCTTCAGCCGCTTCTGCCGCAGCGCCACGATGCTGCCGACCACGATGGCCGCCGCGCCCAGGCCGGCCAGCAACTGCGCCGCACCCAGCGTGGCCACGCCAGGCATGACGTCGAACCACAGCCTCAGCACCAGGAACCACGAGCCCTTGATGACCAGCGCCGACAGCACCGCGCTGGCCGCGGCGGGCGCGCCGCCGTGCGCCGGTGGCAGCCACAGGTGCAGCGGGAAGAGCGCGGTCTTGGCCAGCAGGCCGACCGTCATCAGGGCAAAGGCGGTCCAGGCGACCGGCCCGGGACGCACGACGCCGGCCAGCAGCGGTATGTCCAGGGTGCCGTAGCCGCCATACAACAGCACGGCGCCCAGCAGGTAGAGGACCGAGCCGCACAGCGCGAACAGTATGTAGCGCAGTGCCGCGCGCAGCGTCTCGCCGCTGCCGGTCAGGCACACCAGGGGTACGCCAGCGAAGGTCAGCAGTTCCAGCGCGACATAGAGTGTAAAAAGGTCGCCGCTGACGAACACCAGGTTCAACGCGCCCCAAACCGCCATCAGCAGCAGCCAGTAGCTGAACGCGGCGCGCGATTCCTTCACGCCCACCGGCGTGCCGAAGTCGGCCCGCGCGAAAAGGCCGATCCCGCAGACCACTCCGGCCACGGCCAGAATCATGGCTACCGCCGGCCCGTCGGCACGCAGCGCGATGCCCAGCGGCGGCGCCCAGCCGCCAAGCAGGTAAACCAGTGTCTGGCCTTCGCGTTGCCAGGCCACGGCGATGCCCAGCGCCAGCGCCAGCCCCAGGGGCATCACCACGAAGGCAACGCGCTGCACTTGTCGCCCGCCCAGCAGCACGCCGAGCAGCATGCCGACGAAGGGAGCCAGCACCGCCGCCGGCAGCAGCGCGCCCCCGTAGGTGCTCGTCCAGAGTTCCATCCCCGGTGCTACCTTTCAATTGCCGGCCGGAGGCTCGTCGGCCAACGACGCGCTGTCAGTGGATTCGATCAAGCGCAGCATCAGCGCTACCGTCACCGCCGTGGCGGCGAAGGCGACGACGATGGCGGTGATGAGCAGCGCCTGCGGTACCGGGTCGGCGGCCATGCCGGCGGCTGCACCGCGCTTGGCCAGCGCGCCGAAGAGCACGAACACACCCGATCCCATGATGTTGAAGGCCACCAGCTTGCGCAGCGGGTGCGGCTGCACGATCAGCCCGTACAGGCCGATGCCCACCAGGGCGCAGGCGCACAGCGCGAACAGGGTCTCAACATTCATCGCCTGCTGCTCCGCACGGCCGCAGGATCGGCGCCTCGGGCCGGTGCGCCGTTCAACAGCAGTGCCAGTATCAGCACCAGTGTCGGCAGCAGCGCCACCTCGATGGCCACGATCATCGGTTTGGCCCAGCCGTCCGGATAACCCAGGAAGGCGCCGGCCGTCCAGGCACCGAGCGCACCAACGGCGACGAATGCCAGTGGCCCAATGACGACGCCGCCGCGCACCCAGCGGTTGTCGATACGTGGTGCATCGGCCAGCCCGGCCATCTGCACCAGCATCCACATCGCCGCCAGAATGGTGGCGCTCTGGAACTTGCCGCCCGGATGGTCCGCGCCGGCCCAGAACAAGTACATGCCGACGACGATGCCAATCGGCGGCAGCAGGCGCGCCAGGTAGGCCAGGATGCCGTCGGGGTCGGTCATGTAGCGCAGCCCGGGGCGGCCGCCCCAGAAGCGGTCCGGCGCCAGCGACCAAACGCCGACCAGCGCGATGACCAGCACGATGGCCTCCAGCAGCGTGTCCAGCGCGCGGAAGGCCAGCAGCACGCCGGTGATCGGGTTGCCCACACCTGTGGACGGCAACATGCGCGCCACCTGCGGCGCCAGCGTGGGCGCAGGCTCGGGCAGCGCCAGCACGCACAGCGACAGCACCACGCTGACGGACACCGAAGCCACTATCGCGACCACGCGCGTACCGGCGCCGCTCCGCTCGGCCGCCGCCGCCACCTCGGTGCCACGCAGCCGCCCCACCGCACCGAGCAGCAACGCGCCGCTCAGGCCGCCACCGATGGCCGCTTCCGTAAGCGCGACGTCGATGCCAGCAAGGCGCACCCACACCAGCGACAGCAGCAAGCCGTATACAACGAAACCGGCCACCGCCAAAAAGGCGTCGCGTGCGACCACAGTCCACAGCGCCAGCCACAACAGCAGCAGCGTGACAACCCCGCCGACGAGCGTCGTCATTCCCCGCGCTCCTGCCGCCGGACCGAGCGGGCGATGAGCTGGGAAACCCCTGCACTGGACAGCAGCACCAGCAGCCATATCAGCACCAGCTTCAGCGCCGCGAGCACACTGCCCACCTGCGGCAGCAGGCCGATGACCACCAGCGCGACGCCCAGGTTGTCGGCCTTGGTCAGCGCATGCAGCCGCGTGTACGCATCGGGGAAGCGCAGCAGCCCGACCGTACCGGCGAGAAAGAACACCAGGCCGGCGACGATGGCGACGATGCTGAAGGCGTCGATCACAAGGCTCACTGCGCACCCTCCTCGGCGTCGTCGTCGGCGCGTTTCTGGTCCTGGCGCAGCGCGAACTTGACGAAGGCGATCGAAGCGAAGGCCGACAGCAGCGCCAGCGTCAGCGCCACGTCGAACATCGCCCCGTCGCCGGAGGCAGCGCCGAACAGCAGCATCGCGCCGATGGCGCCGGTGCCCAGTAACTGCGCGGCCATCATGCGCTCGGCGCGGCCCGGGCCGCGCGCCACGCGTACCAGGCCCAGTGCCACCATCAGCACGACAAAGGCCCCCGCCGAGAGCAGGAAATCAGTCATCGCGCAGCCCCGGCAGCAGCGCCCTGGCGTAGGCGCGCTCTTCGGCGGCCAGTTGCTCGACCACCGGTTGCCGCGTGTCGAGGCAGTGGAACTTGATCGTGTCCTGTGTCTCGCCGCTGGCCACCGAGCCCGGCATCAGGCTGGCGATCAGCTCGAAGGCGTTGCGGGCGGGGCCGCGTGGCAGCGCTGAGGGAAAGTCAACGAAGCCCGGATGCAACTCGATCCGCACAGCGAAGGCGCAGCGCGCGACGTCGATACCGGCGACCAGCGAATGCCACAGGAAGCGCGGCAGCAGGAGCAGCATCCGACCCAGACGCACGCGGCCCTTGGCCGGTGGCAGCAGCTTCAGGCTGGCCCAGGTGGCCGCTGCGCTGGCCAGCACGCCAACCACCAGGTTCGCCGGATTGGCGCTTTGGTCAACGATGATCCACAGCGAAAAGTACAGCAAGCCCCGAACCACCAAGGCCAAGCCCGATCCCGTCGCACTCTTACCGTCAGCACTCATGCTGCCTGCTCCAACGTTGCTGCGGCACCCGACAAACTGAACGGCATCGTTTCATGCTGGTTGCTCCGTAGCGGTACTTGGGGGCACAGCGTTTTCCTTGTCAAACACCGCCAAATAGACGGTCGGCAGGAACACCAGTGTCAGCAACGTGGCCACCATGAGTCCGCCCATGATGGCAAAGGCCATCGGCCCCCAGAACACGGTGGGCGCGATCGGGAGCAGGCCGAGCACGGTGGACATCGCGGCCAGCATCATCGGCCGAAACCGGTTGGTCGCCGAGGACAGGACAGCGTCGCGAACGCTGTGGCCGGCAGCACGCTCTTCCTCGATCGATACGATCAGGATCACCGCGTTCTTGGCGATCATGCCGATCAGCGCCAGGATGCCGAGGATGGCGACGAAGCCCAGCGGACGGTTGAACAGCAGCAGCGACAGCACCACGCCGATCAGCCCCAGCGGCAGTATCGCCATCACCATGGCCAGGCGGCGGAAGCTGACCAGCATGACCATCATCGCCAACAGCATCAGCACGAGCATCAGCGGCACCACCGCGAACACCGAGGCCTGCGAGATCTGGCTCTCCTCGAACAGGCCCCCGGTCTCGACCTTGTACGGCTTGGGCAACGTGGCGCCGAACTCGGCGATCTTCGGTGTCAGCGCGGACACCACATCGTCGGGCAGCACGCCAGGGTTGACGTCGGCGCGTACCGTCAGCGTCGGCACCCGGTCGCGGCGCCACACCACCGGGAACTCCTGCTCCTCGACGAAGGTTGCGAACTGCTGGAGTGGCACCATGCGCCCGCTTGGCGTAGGCACCTGCAGCGACGCCAGCGTCTGGAACGAGGCGCGTTCACCATCGGCGGCGCGTACCACGGCGTTGACCAGATAGATGTCGTCGCGCACCTGCGTCACCGGCGTGCCGGAGATGGCAGCGTTGAGCACACCGGCAATCGCAGCCGAACTGACGCCGAGCTGCCGGGCCTGGTCCTGGTTGATCTTGACGCGCAACTGGCGGGCGGGCTCCATCCAGTCGAAGTGCACCTGCCGCGTGCGCGCGTCGGCGCCGACCACGTTGGCCAGTTCCAGCGAAAGACGCCGCACCTCGTCCTTGTTCGGGCCCGACACGCGGTACTGCAGAGGCCAGCCCACCGGCGGCCCCAGCTCGAGCGGCGACACACGCGAGACGACGCC
>JAABQG010000006.1:0-69826 GCA_011391595.1 Hydrogenophaga sp. | reverse complement strand
CACGCCGATGGTCAGCCATTTCATGCGGATCGCCCCTTGCAGGAAGGCGCTATAGCCCGCCACCAGCTTGCCCGGCTTGGCGTCGGTCTGTTGCTGCTTCGGCGGCTTAAGCAGCGCCTTGCCGATCAGCGGCGCAAAGATCACCGCCACGAGCCACGAGACAATCAGCGAAATGGCCACCACCGAGAAGATCGAGAAGGTGTACTCGCCGGCAGAGCTCTTGGCGAAGCCGATCGGAACGAAGCTGGCGATCGTGACCAGCGTGCCGATCAGCATCGGCGCGGCCAGCGTGCGGTAGGCAAAGGTGGCGGCCTGGTCCGGGGTGTCACCGGCGCCCAGCCGGCGCAGCATCGCGTCCACCGTGGTCATCGCGTCGTCGACCAGCATCCCGAGCGCGATGATCAGCGCACCCAGCGAGATGCGGTGCAGGTCGATGTTAGCCACGTCCATCACGGCGAAGACGATGGCCATCGTCAGCGGAATGGCCAGCGCCACCACGGTGCCTGGCCGCATCCCCAGGCTGACGAAGCTGCACACGAGAATGATGACGATGGCCTGCCACAGCGAGGTCATGAAGTCGTTGATGGCATGGTCCACCGTGACAGCCTGGTCGGCGACCAGCACCGGCTCGATGCCGACCGGCAGGTTGGCCTTGATCTCGGCCATCTCCTTGCGCACGTTCTCGCCGAGCGTCAGGATGTCGCCGGCATCGCGCATGGCGATCGCCAGGCCGATGGCCGGCTTGCCGTTGACACGGAACATCGGCTGCGGCGGGTCGGTGAAGCCGCGTCGCACCGTGGCGATGTCACCGAGGCGGAATATCCGCTCGCCGGCGACGATGTTCACCGCCTCGATGTCGCGCTCGGAGTCGAAGGCGCCGGACACGCGCAGGAACACGCGCTCCTGCTCGCCCTGGATCGTGCCGGTCGGGCGCACCAGGTTCTGCGCCTGCAGCGTGGCGACGATCTGGCCCAGGTTCAGGCGCAGCCCGGCCAGCCGCTCGGTGGAGAATTCGATGAAGATCTGCTCGTCCTGCGCGCCCATGACCTCGATCTTCGACACGTCGGGCAACTGCAGCAGCCGCGAGCGCGCCGCCTCGACGTGGTCGCGCAGTTCGCGGAAGCCGAAGCCGTCGGCGGTGAACCCATAAATGATGCCGAAGGTGTCGCCGAAGTCGTCATTGAGGAAGGGCCCGAGCACGCCTTGCGGCAGCGTGTGGCGCATGTCGCCGATGTTCTTGCGCACCTGGTACCAGATGTCGGGAATCTTGTGAGGCGGCGTCGATTGCTTCAGGTCAACGAAGATCGTCGTCTGCCCGGCGATGGTGTAGCTGCGCAGGCGATCGAGGTAGTCGGTCTCCTGCAGGGTGCGCTCGAGCCGCTCGGTCACCTGCTTCATGGTCTCGTCCACCGTGGCACCGGGCCAGCCGGCCGCGACGACCATCGTGCGCGTGGTGATCGCCGGGTCCTCGCCACGCCCCAGCTTGAAGAAGGACATGACGCCGGCCACCACGGCCAGGATCATCAGTAAGACGACCAGCGAGCGCTTCTTCAGCGCCCACTCGGAAAGATTCGGTCCGATCACGATCAGTTCTCAATCATTCGGACTTTTTGTCCAGGGCGCAACGCCTGAACACCCGCCGTGACGACCACGTCACCGGCACTCAGGCCTGAAGCCACCTGGACAGACGTTGCATCCGCGGCGCTCACCGCGATATTGCGAAGCGACACGGTGCCGGCTTTTGGATCAACAATCCAGACAGCCGTCTTGCCGTCTGCTCGCATCAGGGCAGCAGAAGGCAACGCAATACCCGGCGGAGCATCCAGGCGCATTCGGCCGGTGACGGTGCTTCCCAGCCGCATGGCAGCGGGTGGGTTGATCAAGCGGACGCGCACCGCGAAGGTCCCGGTGACCGGGTCGGCGCGCGGTGCGACCTCGCGCACGCGTCCGATCGCGGTGACTTTGGGGTTCATTGCCAGCGCGACGGAGAGGTCGCGCGACGAATCGGCTTTGTCGCCAGGCTTGCCGTCCCGACCGAGGCTGGCGGCAATCTTGGGGTCAAGTGGCGCTGCGTCCTTGATCTGTGCCGGCACATCGAAGACCGCATCGCGCGCGCCGTCCTGGGCGACCTGAACGATCATGCGTCCCGCCGACACGACCTCGCCTGGCTCGGGGCCGCGCGCCGTGACCACACCCGCCACATCGGCGAACAAGCGTGTATAGCTCAGCCGGTTCTGCGCCAGGTTGACCTGTCCTTGCACCGACAAGACCTGCGCTTCGGCCGATTGCAACAATGCCTTTGCCTGATCGAACTGCGCTCGGGAAACCGCATCCTCGACGACCAGTTCGGCCATGCGGTTGTAATTTGCACGGGCCTCGACCAATTGAGCATTGGCACCGGCAAGCTGGGCACGCGCGGACAGCAGCGCGCTTTCCTCGTTCTGGGGGTCCAGGCGCGCGATCAGCTGACCAGGTATGACGTTGTCGCCAACGTCCACCGCCCGTTCGATCAGCCTGCCATCAATCCTGAATGACTGGTTGATCTCTGTCTGCGCCTGCACCGTGCCAGTCAACATGACCATGCCGTCGACCGCGCTGGTGGCGATTTGCTGGACCCGGACTGGTCGCACTTCCGGTGCCGCTGCTTCGTCGGCGCGCCGGCAACCGGACAGCAATGCCAGAACGGCGAGCGCAAAAAAAATGCCAAGTCCTGGCGAGGAGCCGATACGCTTGAAGGCAAAATTTACAGTCACAGAGCAACTCCTGAACAGGGTGTTCCAACCCGTCTACTTTCCATCTCTTTTCAATCGTAGCATTCGCGCCTTGAGTGGTGCATCGTTCGATGGTTCGGTTGACCAGACATCATGGGCGTGCCATCCAGGGCAATGGTAATAGCAGTAGCAGTAAGGGGCGGGGACCTATTTGCGTGGTCCACCGCCCGAAAACCACGTTATGCTTCGGCGCAGGCTGGCAAGCGTTGAAACAGACGCAAAGCAGCAGGCACTTCGACTTCAGTCTGCAGGGAACAGGATGCAGGGTGCCTGAGCAGTTGCCGGTGGTTTCATAGACACAGCCACGTGATGTGGATTTATGAGGGGTCGATCCATGAAGATCCGCGTTTGCCAGGCATTGGTCGCCATCCTGTTTTTGGCAGGGATTGAACCCGCTTTTTCGCAAAGCCGCGCCGAGCGGCAACGTCTGGACGAACTCGACCAGAAATGCGAAGCTGCGAGAGACGCGATATTGCCGGCCATTATTGAATGGAAGATCGAGCAGTGCGTGAAATATCCGCCGTCCCCCCGCGCCCGGCCATTGACACGGGAGCAGTGCGTTCGCTACTGGAGCGACTATGGGACGATGACGCGGCAACGCGCGGCGCTTGACCTGCCAGCGTGCGAAGAAGCCTATGCGGCGCGCCGGCAGCATCGCTCGCGGTGAACTGTAAAATCAGATGTACTGGTCAACACGGGGTATCCGGGCGCCGGCGGTTATCCTGAGTTACATGAGGTGACTCCTGAACGATGGCCTGAACATGTTTTTCTGGACCGCGACATCGGGCGCTGGTTGTTGCCAGTGTGGCCGCTGTGGCGAAGACGGGATTGGCCACAACGAAAAGCCCGACGATCAACGGCCAAAGGCCTTTTAGGAGCCCAAGCAATGTATTTGATTTTGCGCAGCATCGCCGCGATTTTTGCCATGACACTCGTGTTGGCCGCGACACCGGCTCGTGCAGCCGATCCGCCCGCTTTTACCGCCGCGCAGCTCGATCAGATGCTGGCGCCGATTGCGCTATTTCCCGACGCGCTCCTGTCCCAGGTGCTGATGGCGACCACCTACCCGTCCCAGGTGGGGCAGGCTGCGGACTGGGCCTTTGCCAACCGTGAGCTGAAGGGCGACGACGCCGTGAAGGCGGTTCAGGACAAATCCTGGGATCCCAGCGTGCAGTCGCTGGTCGCTTTCCCGCAGGTGCTTGCCATGCTTGGCGAGAAACCCGAATGGGTTCGCGATCTGGGCGACGCGTTCCTTGCACAGCCTGGTGCTGTCATGGATTCGGTGCAGTTCCTGCGCAGCAAGGCCAGGGCCGCCGGCAACCTGAGTTCCAACGAGCAACAGATCGTGACTGTGGAGGCTGCGCCCCCGGCGCCACAGACCATCGTGGTCAATGCGCCCCCGCCCCCAACCCAGATCATCGTGATTGCGCCAGCTCAACCCCAGGCGATCTTTGTGCCGATCTTCAACCCGTTGTTCATTTTCGGCCCCTGGTGGCATCCGCTGTTCCCGCCGTTCTTCGTCCCGCCACCGGTGCGGTGGGGATTCGGCTGGAGCGTCGTCGGCAGCGCCATCTGGTGGGGCACCGCGATCGGTGTGCGAAACGCGCTCTGGGGCGGCGTCAATTGGAACACCCGCAACGTCAACATCAACGTCAATCAGTGGAACAACATCAACGTCAACAATCGCATCACGTCCAATGACCGCAACGTGAACTGGAACCATAACCCCGGCAACCGTCAGGGCATGCCGTATCGCGACGCCTCGACACGCAATCGCATTCAGCAGAACAGCTTCGGCGGCCGCGAGGATTACCGTGGGCGTGAGGATCAGCGGGCGCAGGCCAGGGCTGCGTTGTCTGATCGAGTCGGCGCCGAAAACCTGAATCGCGATGCCCTGCGTGACATCGACCGAAACCAGATTCCGCAGCGTCTCCCGGCCGGCTCCGGCGCAACCATGCAGGACCGCGCTGCCAACATCGACCGCAACCAGGCCCAGAACCGGGCCGCCAATGTGGATCGCAGCCAGATTCAGGATCGCGCAGGCAACATCGATCGCGGCCAGGTTCCCAGTCGCCCCGCCAACATCGACCGCAGCCAGGCCCAGAACCGGGCCGCCAATGTGGATCGCAGCCAGATTCAGGATCGCGCAGGCAACATTGATCGCGGCCAGGTTCCCAGCCGCCCCGCCAACATCGACCGCAGCCAGGCCCAGAACCGGGCAGACGCGGCTAACCGTGCGCAGTTGCAGAATCGCAACGAAGGTGCCGCGCGAAACAATCGGGACAACGCCTTGCGGGGCGCGGACAACGGGGGGCAGGCCCGTCAGCAAATTGACCGTGGCGCTGCAAGCCAGGCAGCCGCCCAGCGGCGCGCCAGACAATAAGGGAGCCGGCAATGAAACAGAACCAGATGATGAGCAGTCAATGGCTGAGGCGCGTTGGCGCACTGATTTGTGCGATGGCACTGGCGGCGCCCGGTATGGCGGGGACTCAGAGGCACTTCCCGTCGCCCCAGGCGGCGGTGGATGCGCTGGTCGATAGCCTGGCGCGCAGCGACGACGCCGAGTTGCGGGCTGTGCTGGGTCCCGACAGCGGTCAGTTGTTGACCCTTGACGATCTCTCCGCGGAGGATCGTTACGACTTTCTGGCGGCCTGGGCCAAAGGGCACCGTGTCTTTGCGGATGGCCGCTCCAGGGCGCGGTTGGTGCTGAGTGACGGCTGGTCCCTGCCCATCCCGATGGTCCGGTCTGGAAATGGCTGGTCCTTCGACGCGCGCGCCGGTCGCAAAGAGATGCAAACCCGGCGCATCGGACGCAATGAGCTTGCCGCAATTGAGAGCATGCGAGCTTTTGTGGAGGCGCAACGAGAGTATGCGGCGTTGAATCCCAGTGGTGGTGGCGCTCCGGCATTCGCCCAGAAAATCCGGAGTTCACCCGGCCAGCGCGACGGCCTGTATTGGACAACCGCCCCTGGAGAACCTCAAAGTCCTCTTGGCCCGCTGTTCGATGGGCAAAACATGAAGGGGGGCTACCACGGCTACAACTTCCGGATTCTCAAGTCCCAGGGACCTTCGGCGTCGGGCGGTGCGAAGAATTACCTCAAAGGTGATCGGATGACCGAGGGATTCGCCTTGGTCGGATGGCCCGTCCAATACGGTCAGACCGGCATCATGACCTTCATCGTGAATCAGGACGGCAAGGTCTTCCAGAAGCCGCTGGGCCCCAGGTCAGCCACCATCGCAAGCTCAATGACCCGCTTTGACCCTGACGCGTCGTGGCAAGCGGTTCCCGCGCCTTGATCCGGGCCTGTCCGGATCCGTTCCTGTGATCTGCCACCAGGGGCCCGCCAAGCGCTGGATCGGCCAAGGACGAGTATTTAATTTTCATAGCATACTAAGACCATTTGACGCTGGAATAGTGCCGATTCAATCAATAAATTGGCGCTCAAACAGCATCCAAAGGCACCGGACCGAGTCCGCCAACGGGCGCGCGGAGTCCCCAAACTAGAACGACCCGAACACCGAACCCAGCACGATCACGGCGATGAGCGCGAGCAGGGCGCCCACGATGCCGCACATCACGATGTCCCGGTAGCTTTCCTTGTGCGTGGCACCACAAACGGCAAGCAGCGTCACGACGGCACCGTTATGGGGCAGACTGTCGAGCGAACCCGAACCGATGACCGCCACGCGGTGCATCAGGGCCGGATCGATGCCGTAGCTTGCGGCGAGGGCCATGTAGGTTTCGCCCAGGGTGCTGAGCGCGATTGTCAGCCCACCCGAGGCTGAGCCGGTGAGCGCCGACAAGACGTTGGTGGCGATGGCCAGCCCGACGAGCGGGCCTCCATCGAGGCTCAGCACCCAGTCGCGCACCATGGCGAACGCCGGCAGCGCGGCCACCACCGCACCGAAGCCGACCAGGCTGGCAACGCTGATGACCGGGAGCGCCGACGCGTTGAGGCCAGCATCCACGGTTTCGCGAAGCGACTTCAGACGACCGCGGTTGAAAACGTACAGGACGACGATCGCGACGCTCAGCGCAACGATCACGGACCAGACCCCGCCGACGCTGGCGATCGAAGTGTCTCCCCATCGCGGATCCGCCAGAAAGCCGGTGTCGATCCGCGGCAGTACCACGAGCGACATCAGCAGGTTGACGGCCATGACGACCATCAGCGGCAGCAAGGCAATGAAAGCGCCTGGCAACTGGGCGCTGTGAGACCCGCGCTCCATCTCCGCCGGGTCGAAACTGTTCGAGGTTGTGGCCCTTTCGCGAACGATGGGATCGTGCGCGGCCGCGGCGATCGGGCCTTTCGGTCCGCCAAAGCCTTCGCCGACGCGGCGGGCGCGAGTTTCGGCGCGGCTCAACCACCACATGCCAAAGGCAAACATGATGCCCGCCGCAATGAAGCCCAGTCCGGGTGCGGCGAAAGGTGTGGTGCCGAAAAAGGGCATCGGGATCGCGTTCTGGATCGCCGGCGAACCGGGCAGTGCGGACATGGTGAAGGTGGCCGTGCCCAACATCACGGCCCCCGGCAGCAGCCGGTTCGGAATGTTGGCAGCGCGAAACAGGGCTTGTCCCATCGGCGCAATCACGAACATCGCGACAAACAGGCTGACGCCGCCATAGGTGACCAGCGCACCGGCCAGCACGACGGCAAGAATGGCGCGCTTGGGCCCGAGCTTGTCGGTCATCAATTGCGCAATGGCGCTGACCGAGCCGCTGTCGTCCATCAGTTTGCCGAACAGCGCCCCGAGCAGGAACAGTGGGAAAAACTGGGCAATGAAGCCGGCGGCCGAGCCCATGAACGTCTGGGTCCAGTGCGCGAGCAGCGGTTCGCCCGCGAAGGCCGCCGCGATGAGGGCGGCGACCGGCGCCAGCCCGAGCACGCTCCAGCCGCGAAAGGCCAGTCCGACCAGCAGCGCGAGCCCAAGAAGAATGCCAAGAATCCCCATGATCAGAGTGTCTCCAGCATGGCGTCCAGGTCAAGCGTGGAGCGCTTTCCGAGGTCGGCCCCGTGCGCGTCCAGGAACAATTGCGCGGTACGGCGCCCTTCGTCGCGCAGCCCGCACAGGAAAGGCCACTCGGTGATCATCTTGGACGTTGAGTCGAGCTCGGTCACGCGGGCGGTGGCAATGCGGTGCATGCGCATGTTGGCCCAAAGCGCCCCTTCGCCGCGGCCTGCATCGGCAACCTTGTGCAACAAGGCGATCATCCGCAGCTCCTTCAGCAGTGGGGCGTTGAATGCGACCTCGTTCAGGCGGTTGTGGATGTCGCGCGCTGATCGCGGAATGGCCGGACGCTCGATCGGATTGATCTGCACCAGGATCGTGTCGTGCGACTCGCACTCGCGTACCAGTGGCGTGATGGTCGGGTTGCCGACGTAGCCGCCGTCCCAATACGATTCTCCGTCGATTTCCACCGCCTTGAACATCGTCGGCAGGCAGCCGGATGCGAGCAGCACGTCCGGCGTGATCTCGGCATTGCGAAAGACGCGACCGGCCCCGGTGCGAACGTTGGTCGCGGTGATGAACAACTTGATCGGTGAACGGACCAGGGACGCGAAGTCGACGGTTTCAGCCAGTATCTTGCCCAACGGATTGCCGCCCAGCGGATTCAGGTCGTAGGGGGAGAAGATGCGTGACATCATCTCACCGGCCATGTAGATGGGCGAGTTCTCCAGTGTCCACCTGCCCGTGAGCATTTCCAACGGGCCGCGGCGCATCGGGCTGTACTTCGAGGCGTCGGAGACGACCCTCCAGAAGGTCTCAAGCGCCGCCCGTGCGCCGGCGGCGCCGCCCTTTGCATGACCACTGGCCATCACTGCGGCGTTCATGGCGCCGGCCGACGTGCCCGAGATGCCATCGAATGTGAGCCAGGGCTCTTCCAGCAAGCGGTCAAGGACGCCCCAGGTAAAGGCCCCATGGGCGCCTCCGCCTTGCAGGGCGAGATCGACCAGCAACGGTTTGCGACGCGGTGATGGCTGGGGTGTTACAGGTGTTTTGTGCATTGCAACATTGTAGGTGCGTGACAGGTCGCGATCTGGAGAATTTCGAAAGGGCCGAAGCCCTAAAAAGTGGTCACAACATGACCACCTTCACGGACGAGAACTTCTGTCCGCAGCCGGCTTTATTCGCCGCACAGCAGGCGCATGCGCCGTTCGGCGAGCGCAAATGCGTCATCGGTTTCGGCTGACAACACTTGCGCCTTGGCCTGGTCGCAGGCACTGGCCGTCGCGATGTCCGCTGGCGCTACCGGCGTCGGGGCGGGCGCGGGCGCTGGAGCTGCTGGGCGTGCCGCAGGAGGGGCACAACGTGCATCGGAGACCAGCCGGATATTGCTGAACTGCCCCTGTTCAATGGCAACGCAATCCCCGATGCGTTTGCCGGCCTGGTCAGAGATGATGCGCACCGTGGTGGTCCCGCCGACCAGGACCGTGTACTCATAGGCCTGAGACCGGCCCGCCAAGGTGCCGATGCCTCGGCCGGCGGCCGCACCGCCCAACGTGCGCAACGCACGGTTGCTGCCGGACTGCCCACTGCCACTGGCCAGGCCAACGCCGCCACCCACGAGCGTGCCGACGTTTTGCGCCGTCGAGTTGTTCACTGTGGTTGCGGCCACGTTGGTGACACGGCCGTACTGCACGCGTGATTGCGCCTCGGCCGCCGCCGGGACGAGTGCGAAGGCGAGGAGGGCGGCAGCAGTCGATGAGGGCAGGAAGGCAATTCGGCTCATGGTCTCTCCAGTGAGTAAGTGGGCAAGATGCCACGCATCGCGAAGCGCCTGGCGCCTGCGGGCTTGGTGCGCCGCAATTGTAGGTCGTGGAGGGGACCAGGCCGCGACGCGATTATCATGCGCACGCCTCTGCGGGGCTTGCGAACCTGACAGCAAGTCGTTTGCTTTGCCAGACGGTGTTGCATGGCAAATGTTCAATCCGGAACCGGGCGCGCGCCTGGGTCACCGGGTGGCCGATGGCCTTTTCGAGACCCATATTTGTGGGAATAGGCCCAGGTAAATTCAGCGCCGTACAGGAATATCTGGGCAGAGTAATAAACCCACAACAGCACGATGATCAGCGACGCTGCAGCCCCGAACGCAGAGGAAACGCCGCTTCTTCCGATATAGGCGCCGATCAGGAACTTGCCCGCGATAAAGAAAATCGACGTGACGGCAGCACCGATCCAGACATCCTTCCAGTGGATGCCGACCCTCGGCATGGTCTTGTAGATCATCGCGAAAACCGCAGTCGAAAGTCCGAAGCCCAAGGCGAGTTCGATCGCGTTGGCAAAGGTGGCCCAGCCCGTGGAAAGTGGATCCAGCCACCGGCTCAAGGCGGCCAGGCCGGCACTGAACGCCAGCGAAACAGTCAACAGAAAGCCAATGCCGAGGATCATCCCGAAGGACAACAGGCGGCTGCGCACCAACCCCCAGAGACCGGAGGTCTGGGCCCGCTGCGGCGCTCGCCAGATTCGATTGAGCGCGTCCTGCAGCTCGGCGAAAACCGATGTGGCGCCAATGAAGAGAAAAACAAGACCGAAGAGGGTTGCCATCGTGCTGCCAACCGGCCTGCCCGCACTCTCCATCAGGTCCTGAACCGCCAGCGCGCCGGGACCGCCCAGCAGAGCTTGCAGCTGCGCGAAGATTGCACCTCGGACCGCGTCCTCGCCAAACACAATCCCCGCAATTGAAATCACGATCAGCAGCAGCGGGGCAATCGAGAACATGGTGTAGAAAGCCAACGCAGCTCCCATGCTTTGCGCATAGTCAATCACCCAATGCACCGCAGCTGTCTTGAAAAGCCCGGCAATACCCTTGGCGTCCATGGATGCTCCAGATCAGTCGCGATTGCCTGAATCAAAGCTGGCCGTTGCGCGACAGCATGACGGCAATCGGTCGTGTTGCGGAGAACTGCGAGAAGACGATGGCCATGACTGCGGTGATCGGGACCGCAAGAAAAGCGCCGGGAATGCCCCAGACCTCGGACCAGATCGCCAGACTCGCCAAAGTGGCAAAAGGACTCAGATTGAGCGAATTTCCCATCATGTACGGTTCAAGAAGGTTGCCGATGGTGAACTGGACAATTGTCAGCGCCAGCAACAGCCAGAGGATCGTATTCTGGTTTTCGAACTGAACGACGGCCATTACAACCGGAAACAGCACGCCAAGAACCGACCCGATATACGGAACAAAGTTCAGGAGCGTGATCAGTGCAGCCCAGAAGGCGGCGAACTCAAGCCCGAATACTGCCATGATCACCCAGCAGATTGCACCCAGCAAGACGCTGAGGAAGGTCTTGAGCGCCATGTAGGAGCCGACTCGCCGGTTGATGTCATTCGTCACCTCCCTGATCCGCAGGACCGTGCCCGGGTTGGTCGATAAGTTGTCGATCTTGGCGGCGAACGTACGCTGCTCGATCAGCAGGAACGCCGAGTACAGCAATATTACGACGACGCTCGCGGCAAGAGACGACACAGAGACCACCATCGAACCGAGCAGCCGCTGAATATTGATCTGCGAAAAAAGGTCTGCGCGCAGTGTGGCCCAAGTCGGCTCGGACTCGATCCGCAGAAACACGGCGCCCTGCTGGATGATGGCGAGCAGGGACTTCTGATACTGGGGTGCCAGCGCGATGACGTTATCCCTGTTGGCAATGACAAGATAGGCGATGGCTGTGACCGTGGCAATGATGATCGACATCGACAGAAGATAGCGCAGTTGAATCGGCATGCTGCGTCCGAGAAAGGGAACCCGCCGCAAGGCTTGCGCCAGGCCGACAATGACGTAAACCACGACCACGCCAAAAGCAATGGGGACCAATACGCCTCGTCCGGTATACAGGATCCAGCCACTGATCAGCATCAGGATCAAGCCGTGGACGAGCGATTGAATTCCGTTCATGTAGAAATGCCTTTTTTGACCATCTTTTTCGTCGCACTATACGTTGGACCAAGATGGAGCAGGTCGAGGAGGGCGTTGAAAAAGGGCGCAAAAGTAGCGCGGATCTCCCACCCGGCCAGCGCACGAGACAAGCGTTTCAACACTCAGTGGATAATATTCATGTGCGCGGTGGCATTCATTGCGGACCGAAAGACCCTGAGCCACATTTCACACTCATGAAACGACGATATTTCATTGGCGCGGGCTGCGCTGCCAGCCTGCTGGCAACGGGTTGCGACTTTTCACTTCGTGACGGCGTCTTCAATGCATGCCGCACCGATTTGCCGGCGGATCTTCGCGACCATCCGCTCGTGCTGTCTGCGTGGCGTGGGCTCGATCCGGCAAAAGTCTGGGACACGCATTGCCATGTTTTCGGCGATGGTGACTCGGGCAGCGGCCTCTGGTACAACCCGCGCCTGGACCAGGTCTGGCGGCCGACGGGGTACGTGCAAAAGGGGTTTTATGTCAATGCTTCGTGCGTTGACGAAAGGCCCGGGAACGTCGATCGAAGCTTTGTCGAGCGCCTGCTGGCACAGTGTCGGGACATGGCGCCGGGGTTTCACGCGCTCCTGTTCGCCTTTGACTGGGCGCGAGACGACGCCGGTGCGCCGATGCCGGAGCGCTCGACCTTTCACGTGCCGGACGATTACGTGGCCGGACTTGCAAAGAAGTATCCAGCCCATCTTGTCTGGGCCGCATCGATTCATCCCTATGACCCGCGTGCGCTGGATCGCCTGGACGCCGCGGCGGGGAGCGGCGCGCGTGCCGTCAAGTGGATTCCGTCGGCACAGAATATCGACCCGGCCGATCCGCGCTGCGATCGCTTCTATGCCCGGCTTGCCGCGCTGAAGCTGCCGTTGATCACCCATGCGGGCGACGAGCGCGCAGTGCACGGCTTTGGTGAGCACCTCGGAAATCCCTTGAGGCTGCGGCGCCCTCTCGATGCCGGGGTCAAAGTGGTGGTGGCCCACTGCGCATCCCTGGGGGACGGGCACGACACCGACAAGGGTGGAGCGGCCCTGGTGTCCAATTTCGATCTGTTCGCACGACTCATGGATGAGCCGAACTACCGAAGCAATCTGGTCGGCGACATTGCGGCGATTACCCAGGGCAACCGGATGGGCGTGGTGGGCACTCTGCTTGAGCGCCGCGATTGGCACGCGCGCCTGCTGAACGCTTCGGACTACCCATTGCCCGGCGTGGTGCCCCTGATCTATCTGAAGTCGCTTTTTGATCAGAAGTTGCTGGACCCCGCCGCGCTGGAGGTCTTGCGCAGACTGCGTGATATCAATGTTCTGCTGTTCGATTTTGTGCTCAAGCGCAGCCTGGCGCTCGACGGCCGGGGGTTCTCGGCATCGGTGTTCGAGACATCGCCTTTTTTCAAGCGGCCGTCGTGATGGACTGACCCATTGATTGATAGGAGAAACTGATGAAGCCATATGTTCTCGGAAGCCTGGTGATGGCGCTGCTGGCTGGCTGTGCTGGCACCATGGATGGAGGCGCGCCGGCGGGTTCGTCGGATAAGAAGATGGCGCCTGACATGCACACCAGCCAGAATTCGCTTGATTGGGCAGGCGCGTACGAAGGTGTGCTGCCCTGTGCCGATTGCCCCGGGATCAAGACGCGCCTGACACTCAAACCGGATGGGCGCTACGAACTCTCGACCCAATACCTTGATCGCCAGCCAGCCCCGACCGTCGAGACCGGCAAGTTCTTCTGGAACGCCGGCGGCAATGGAATCACGCTGGAAGGCAGCGGTCAGCGCTTTGCGGTGGGCGAAGGGCGTTTGTTGGCGCTTTATCGGGACGCGCCGACGGACTGGTCGCGTTCGCCGAATCAGGTGCTGAAGCGGGTTTCCGGCACGGTGCCGGCGCCGACAGCTGCGGCGGCTTTGCTCCAGACCCTGGAAGACCATCGATGGACACTCGCGTCAGCCGCTGATGCCCAGGGTCAGCGGATTGGCGCGCTTCTGCCCAACGTCACCCGTCCGTTCGTTTTGAGTTTTTCGGGATCGAGACTGCAAGCCCAGGGCGGGTGTAACCAGTTGACCGGGTCGTTCCAAATCAGCCCCGAGGGGGTGTTGTCCGTGGGCCGGATGGCGTCGACCATGATGGCCTGCGAGGCGCCGCTGATGCAGGCAGACAAGGCGTTGTCCGACATGCTGACCAAGGGCATGAAGGTCGAGTTGAGCAAAGGCACGCCGCCGACGCTGCGCCTGCTCGATCCGTCGAAAGCCAGCTTGACGCTGACCGGGCAGGCGACGCCGGAGGCGCTTTATGGGCCTGCAACCCGGATGTTCATGGAGGTCGCCGCCCAACGGGTTGCCTGCAAGAACCCCCTGAACGGTGAAACCCTTTGTCTGCAGGTTCGTGAACGTCGCTTCGACGAAAAAGGACTGGTGGTTGGTGTGCCCGGGGAATGGCGGCCCCTGTACGAAAGCATTGAGGAGTATCAGCACACACCTGGTGTGAGCAATGTTCTGCGCCTGAAGAAGTTCCAGCGTCCTGCAACGCAGACCGGCACTCCGGCTACGGTGTATGTGCTGGATCTGGTGGTCGAATCCGCAACGGTCAAACCCTGATCGCTGCGGCGTTCAAGCGGCGCGGGCAGCGCAATGGAACGATGTGCCTGACCAATGGAAGGTGGGCATTGAGGAGTTATGCTACCGCGTTTCTGCTTTTAACTTAACATAATATACATCGTATGAAGTAAAGAGCTTACCCTCGAGGGGTCATAAACCGGAATCACCACTTGCCCTTGGGCTGCCGGCTGCGTACAAAAGCAGCGATCAGTTCAACCGATTCCTTGCGTCCCGCGCGATTGGCGAAGTCGATGGCTGACAATCCCTGAAGGTTCTTCAGCATGGGATCGGCGCCTTCATCCAGCAGCACCTTGACGGCTTCCGGGGTTCCATAGTGCGCCGCCATCATCAGTGGCGTGGTGCCACTAGGCGCCGCAGCGTCAATGTACGCATGCTTGTCCAGCAAGAGACGGATGACGGCCACGTGTCCATTGGTTGCAGCGTAGTGCAACGGCGTCCAGCCCGGCTTGTTGACATCGGCGCCACGTTCAATCAATCGGTTCGCCAGATCGAACTGGCCTTTGAGCGCACTGATCATCAGTGGGCTTTCGTCCTGCGCGGTACGCGACTCGACGTCGGTCTTGGGCCAGTCGATCAAGGTGATGGCCACCTTGGGCGCAGGCTCCCGGACCGCTAGGAACAAGCCATGAAACCCTTTGGGATCCCTTGTGTTCGGGTCAAAACCTCGGATCAACAGTGCCTTGACGGTTCTGTCGTCGTCCTGCCGGATCGCGGTAAAAAAATCCTCATAGGAAGCGCCTATACTCGAATTAAATCCAATTAAAACAAATAGATAAACGATATATTTAATGTATTTTGTCATGTTCATCGTCACAAAAAAAGACGGTCAAAATTGGCGCTTGTCAGGTCCGCAATGGTTTCGACGGGGAGATTCCGCAATTCGGCCAGCTGCTGCGCAACAAAAGGCACATAAGAGGGATTGTTGAGCTTTCCGCGATGTGGCACTGGGGCCAGATAAGGACTGTCGGTCTCTATCAACAGGCGATCCAACGGAACAAACGCGGCGACCTCCCGAAGGTCCCTTGCACTTTTGAAGGTCAGAATGCCCGAAAACGAAATGTAGTACCCCAAGTCAAGCGCCGCCCGGGCCACCTGCAATGTCTCGGTAAAGCAGTGGAAGACTCCGCCAGCAGATCCAGTCTGTCCATCCTCACCTTCCTCCTTCAGGATGGCAAGCGTATCGTCGGACGCACTACGGGTATGGATGACCAGCGGAAGACCCACCTGGCGCGCTGCACGAATATGGGTACGAAAACGCGCACGCTGCCATTCCATGTCAGCCACCGAGCGCCCTCCTTTCCGGTTGTCCATCTGGTAATAGTCCAGACCGGTTTCACCGACGGCGACGACCTTTGGCAAGGCAGCGGCTTGCACCAGATCGGCCACACCGGGTTCCGTCACACCTTCATTGTCCGGATGGACCCCCACAGTCGCCCAGAAATTGTCGTACCGGGTCGCAAGCCCGTGCACCGCCGGGAACTCCTCCATCGTGGTGCAGATACAGAGGGCTCGGACAACCTGCGCAGCGGCCATTGCCTCTCGAATTGCCGCGAGCTGGCTGGTGAGCTCAGGGAAGCTCAGGTGGCAATGGGAATCGGTAAACATCAAACGTCAATCAAATGAAATACGAACCGCCACCCAGGGAGTCCGGCAGCGATTGATCGAGGCGCTCCGTTCCCGTGCAGCATCGCCACTGTTTGCGGCAGCTTCAGATAGTCTGGGTCGGCCGCTCGGAGGCTAGGTGTGAACCGAGGATCTCCTCGATCTTCAGCTTGAGCAGGTGGGATTTTTCATCAGAGGGGAAACGAATGCCCACGCCTTGCGTACGATTGCCCGCCGCACGCGCCGGGGTCACCCAGGCCACCTTGCCAGCCACGGGATACCGCTGCGGATCGTCGGGCAGGGACAGCAGCACGTAGACGTCATCGCCCAGCCGGTATTCACGTGTCGTCGGAATGAAGATACCGCCATCGGCAAACAGGGGAATGTACGCCGCATACAACGCGGCCTTTTCCTTGATCGCCAGCTGGATGACACTGGGACGGGGGGTGGACGGAGCAGTGGATGCCATGGCTTTGGACATAACGATCAAGTTTAGGGCAAATGCAGGATGCGTTGGGCCTGGGTTGCGAGCGATTCGAGCAACAACCCTGCATTGAAAGGGTGTTCCGCCGTGCGCGCCGCCTGGCCTAGGGCCTTCGACCAGTCCCCCAGCGTGGACAGGGACGGGCCCGGTTTGGCAGTCGGCAGGTCCGCAGCATCAAAAAACCGGGGCGCCGCACCCACGTGGTGGGCCAGAAGGTCATGGCACAGCTTGTGAAGTGCGTCAACCGCCTGAGGGGGCGTGAAACCAGCCAAAGCGGCTGCGTCACCGCGGGCCATCGCTCGGGGCAACTGAGCCCAGTTTTGCGCTGCACGGGCTGATTGGGAAGAACGCAAAGCGTCTTCTGGCCGGCCGCCGGCGGCGCGAAGGAGTACGCGTGCGTCTTCGCTTTGTACCCCCTCCCCGGCCAGCCACGCCAATGCCTGTTCGGCTTCGGGCCAGACCATGGCATGCCCGAGGCAACGGCTGCGGATGGTCGGGAGCAGCTGATGCGCCGCTTCGCTTCCCAAAACGAACCGCACATCGCCCGGCGGTTCTTCCAGTGTCTTGAGCAACGCGTTGGCGGTGACATGATTCATGCGCTCCGCCGGATACACCAGCACGGCCTTGCCGCGGCCACGGCTGCTGGTTCGCTGTGCAAACTCGACCGCGTCGCGCATCGCCTCGACGCGGATTTCCTTGCTGGGCTTGCGTTTTTTGTCGTCGATCTCGCCCTGCGCTTTCTCACTCAAGGGCCAGCCGCGTTCGATCATCACCGTCTCGGGCATCAACACGGTCAGGTCAGCATGGGTGCGAACGGCAATCGCATGGCAGCTGGCACAACGGCCGCATGCCCCCTGCCCGCTTGCGTTTTCGCACAACCACGCGCTGGCCAGCGCCATCGCGACATCGTACTGCCCGAGGCCCGACGGCCCATGCAAAAGCCATGCGTGACCACGCTGTTCCAGCAACTGGCGGGTTTGCGCGGCAATCCACGTCGCAACAACGGGTGCGGGATTCACGAATCGGGCCCTTCCACTGGCACTGCAGCCTCAACATCGGCCCAGACGGCCTCACGCGGCTGGTCGGCATTGATGCGGACAAATCGCGCCGGGTTCTCGGCCATGCGACGTGCGTAACCGGAACGCACCTTCTCAAAAAAAACGACCGGTTGCGATTCAAACTTGTCCGGCCTGCGCGCACCGGCCACGCGCTCAGCGGCAATTTCGGGTGCCAGGTCGAACCAGACCGTCAGGTCAGGCTGGCGGATTGCCTTGTCTGGCACGCCCGGCAATTGCTGGACCCACTTTTCCAGTGTTGAAAGTATGGACAGGTCAAAGCCCCGCCCCCCACCCTGGTAGGCGAACGTGGCGTCGGTAAACCGGTCGCACAACACCACGTCCCCCCGCGCCAGCGCCGGCTCGACGACCTGTTGCAGATGGTCCCGGCGCGCCGCGAAAATCAGCAGTGCCTCCGTCAGGGAGTCCATGGCGTCGTTGAGCACCATGGCGCGCAGCTTTTCGGCCAGTGGCGTGCCACCCGGCTCACGTGTCAATGTGACCTGCCGGCCCTGCGCGCGGAAGGTCGCAGCCAGCGCATCAATGTGGGTCGACTTTCCGGCACCGTCGATGCCTTCGAAGCTGATGAAATATCCGTGGCTCATGGTGTCATTGTCCACGCTGGAACTTGTTGACCGCGCGATTGTGTTCGTCCAGCGTGGCACTGAACTGGCTGCTGCCATCGCCGCGTGCCACGAAGTACAAGGCTTTGGTCTGTGCCGGTTGCACCGCCGCCAGCAACGAAGCTTTGCCCGGCATGGCGATGGGGGTGGGCGGCAGGCCGGCGCGCGTGTAGGTATTCCAGGCGGTATCGGCCTGAAGATGCCGTTTGCGCAAGTTGCCGTCGAACGACTCCCCAAGCCCATAGATCACGGTCGGGTCGGTCTGCAGCATCATGCCGATGCGCAGCCGGTTGACAAAAACACCGGCAATCACGGCTCGATCGGCGGGCTTTCCGGTTTCCTTCTCGACAATGCTGGCCAGAATGAGCGCTTCGGTAGGCGTCTTCAGCGGGGTATCCGGTGCGCGTTGTGCCCACGCTGCGTCGAGCTTCTTTTCCATCGCGTGCAGGGCGCGCCGTAACACCGCCAGATCGCTGGAGCCCTTGGCGTAGGTATAGGTGTCGGGGAAGAAGCGCCCTTCCGCGGGAAGGCCCGCCCGCCCCAGCTGGCTCATGATCATTTCGTCGGAGAGATTCTCGGTGTCGGGTCTGAGCTGTTCAGCCCTGGACAGCGCCTGGCGAACCTGGCGCCAGTTCCAGCCTTCCACCAGCGTGACGCTGCGCAGCGACTCCTCGCCGCGAACCAGCATCTGCAAGAGGGTTCGTGGCGTGGCGCCACGTGCAAGTTCATAACTGCCAGCCCGAATCTGCCGGGCATCGCCCGAAAGGCGAAACCACCAGAAAAGCAAGGTCGGGTTGACGTCGACGCCTGCTTCTGCCGCCGCCTGTGCCACGCCGCGCGGTGATGTGCCGGGTTCGATCGACAGGTCCACTGTTTCACTGCTGAGCGCCAGCGGCTGGTTGAGCCACCATGCTGCGGCGCCAGCCAGCAACCCGGCGATCAACAGCCCCATGATCAATATTCGACGCACAACCCTGCCACCTTCTTGAATTCGATCGGGCATGATAATTCACCCATGATTGAAGACCCCCCCCCTCTGCTGAACGGTGTTGCCACCTTGTCCCATCTGGGCGTGATTCGCGTCGAAGGTGATGATGCCGCCCGATTCCTGCAAGGGCAACTGACACAGGATTTCGCGCTGCTCGGCCTTTCCGAAGCGAGACTGAGCGCTTTTTGTTCCGCCAAAGGCCGCATGCAGGCCAGTTTCATAGGCTTCAAGCGCGGCCCGACCGACATCTTGCTGGTTTGCAGCCGCGACATTCTGGCGGCGACGCTCAAGCGACTGAGCATGTTTGTTCTGCGTGCCAAAGCCCGTCTGACCGATGCGAGCCATGAGTTTGGTCTGGCCGGCCTGGCTGGAATTGCTCTTGAATCGATAGCTGGTAGAGTCCATTCCACGATGGAAAAGATCGATTTCAATGGTGGAAACCTGATCTGGTTGCCGCCTGCTGGAACCGAGCCTCGCGCGCTCTGGATTGCACCGGCGGGCGTCCCCTTCCCGCCGGGTCCGGCAATGGCGCAGGAACGCTGGCTCTGGGGCGACGTTGCCAGCGGCGTGGCGACAGTCACCGCGCCCATCGTCGATGCCTTCGTGCCCCAGATGCTGAATTACGAGTCCGTCGGGGGCGTGAATTTCAAGAAAGGCTGTTATCCGGGTCAGGAAGTTATCGCCCGCAGCCAGTTTCGCGGCATTTTGAAACGAAGGGCGTATCAGGTCCATGGAGAGGCCCCCATGCACGTCGGGCAGGAAATCTTCACGACCACTGACCCGGAGCAACCCTGCGGTCTGGTGGCGCAAAGCGCGCCAGCGCCGAGTGGCGGGCATGACGCCATTGTGTCGATTCAGGTCAGTGCCGCTGAATCCGGGGATCTGCATCTGGGCTCGGCGCTGGGCCCGGGCGTAAGACTCTTGCCCCTGCCCTACCCCCTGCTGGCTGATATTTAGGGTGTTGCCGGCGCCACGGCGCTTTTGACCGCAGATTCGCAATTTCCTGAGGCATGGGCCTGCGGCCTACAACTTGGGAAGGTAGCCGGGTGGAATCCGGGCGCGCACCGCGTTCTTTTCTGCCTCGGTTGCGGCGAGCAGCGCTGCACGGTACGCCGCCAGCGCCCTGGCCTCGTCCTTGACCTCGGTGTCCGATGCATAGATATTGCCGATCTTCAACCAGCCATCCGCAGTCTGTGCTGGCCATCCCTTGCTGCGCAATTCCAGTGCCGTCAATGCCACAGGCCAGTCCCTGGCCCGCACGGCCAGCACATAGGCGGCATTGACCAGATCGAAGTCATAAGTGCCAGCCGCCAGCAGTGACTTGGCTTGCTGGTAGGCCTGCGCCTCCTTGCCTGTACGGCTCAGCAGAATGATTTCCAGCGAATTCACGGAAGCCGCGTTGGGCTGCAGTTTCCGGGCCCGGGCAAGGTATTCCATCGCCTTCTCGTTTTGCCCAAGTTGGGCATAGCCGCGCGCCACATTGGAGATGATCGCCACCACGTAGGGGCGAGAACTCAGCACCGACTCCCAGATCCAGACGGCATTCTTCCAGTCGCCCCATTTGGCCAGTTCATCGGCCACCATGGGGGTAATCTTGCGGTAGTGCGGATTGATATCTGTGCCGTCCTTGATCAGCGCCAGCATTTCGCGCTTCGCCTTGTCCCATCTGGGGTTTTGATAGTCACCCGATTGGGAGACGGTGAGCGCAATCTTGACAGCCTTGACGATCTTGCTTTCGGAGGCGGCTGCCTGCCGGGAAATATAGGCTGCCAACGCCAGGCAGACCATCAATGCAACGGCGCCCACCTGCGAATAGAGCGGCTTCCAGGGCAGGCGGGCAGCGCTTGCGAATCCCCGGTAGCCCAGCCGGGCGTCCGATGCGGCGAGGATCGCCAGTGTCAGCGCAAACAAGGCGCCGGTGCTGGCCATGCGCCAGGGAAAGCCGGCATTGCTGACAATCAGCAACATCAGGAGGCTAAGCAAGGTAAGCGCGCGCAATGGCGCTTCAACCTGCCCTTCGGTACTGCGATTCTGAAGGGTCCTCAAGGCGGCGTGCGTCAGGTAGGCAAGCAGGCCCAAAAGAAATAACCAGCCAGTCAGCCCGTACTCCGCCAGCAGTTGCAGGATTTCGTTGTGGGCGTAGTAGTCGGTTTCAAGTTGCGACCCTGCAGCCTGGTACAAGGGGATATCGACTTCCCAGGCACCAGCACCGACCCCTGAAAAAGGCCGCGCCTTGATGATGTTGGCCGTCGCTTTCCACATGACGAGGCGAATCGAAAACGAGCGCTGCGTGTACTCCTCGGCTTCTGTCATGGATCTGGAACGGGAAAATGCGCGCTCCAGGGCATTCACTGAGCGCTGCTCCGTCTTGTATTCCTCCATCAGTCTGGCGTTGTTGGTGGGGATCAGCCCAAGACCCAGGACCGTCCCTAGCAACACGCCGGACAACAGCATCCTGCTGGCTCGAGGCCAGCGATAAAACTCGAACTGCTTTCGGTAGAGGTACAGGATCACAGGCAGAACCAGTGTCATGGCCAGGATCGCCAACAACGCGGAGCGGGTGCCCGTCATCATGATGGCCACGACATTGAAGCCGGTGGTAAAGGCCAGGAGCGCAATCTGTGCCGAAGCCCTGGCGCGCGCGATGAGCAGCACCGAGAAAGGCAGGGTGCAAACCACGTACTCCGCAAAGAAGTTCCGGTTCACAAAGGTCGATGCCGGATTCGGTCCCTGGGGAAAATACCTGAAGTCAACCCAGAACTGCAATGCCGTCCAGAGCGAGGCAATGACAGCGCCCCAATGTATGCCCCAGGCCAGGGCCGGCAATCGTTCGCGGCTCAGCGTGTTCAGACCGAGCCACAGCAGCAGGCTGAAGATGAACCAGCGAATGGCCTCCACCGCCCCCAGATAGGTGTGTGACCAGGCCATGCTGCCCAGCGCATAGGCCATCAAGATCAGCGGCAGACCGATCATTGCGTGCCAGCGCAGGCCATCGTGCCGTTTGCGCTGCTGCCAGAAAAACAGCAAGCCAGCGATCAGTGCGCCAAAAGACACGACGATGGACTTCAGCGTGTCCTGCAGCATTTCCTCGTTGGGCACGCCCACCGCTGGCGCGAGAAACATTGTCGCGCCGAGCAAACCGACGGTCCAGGCGCCGTGACCGGCTTCAGCAGGCAGGGCGTGCTTGTCGGTGGGGCCGCTGCGCAATGGCTTCGCATGGGAACCCGCTTCCCGCGCTGGCGCACCGGTGCTGAAAGCGGACTCTGAACCCGATGAGACGCCCGGTTTTCCTGCGCCCGCGCCGGGCGCAGGTTTACCGCTTGAGGCATTGCGTTTTTTCTTGGTGGCCATGAGATTCGGAGTGTCGTCCAGCGGCGTAACGAGCAGCGCTTGAAGCGCTCGTCACGCGGCAAACCGCGTATTGTCGCTGTTCAGGCCGGTTTCAGGAACCGGGCGGCCGGTCCTGTTCAGCCATTCAGCGGGTCCGGAACATCTCCACATGGGGAATCCCGACTTCATCAAACTCAGGGCCGCGGCACGAAAATCCCTGCCGCGCATAGAAGCCAGCCGCACTGCGCTGCGCGTGCAGCACGACTTCGCGGTCGCCGCGGGCCCAGGCGGCATCCAGAAGTGCCTTCAACACATCACGCCCCAGGTCGGTGCCCCGCATCACGCGGATGACGGCCATGCGGCCGATCTTGCCCACGCCCGGTGCCTGCAACAGCAGCCGCCCGGTCGCCAGCGGCTGGTCGAGGCGGTTGCGGATGACGGCGTGCAGCGCGCTGCCATCGGCTGCGTCCCATTCCATCTCCATGGGAATGGCCTGTTCCTGCACGAAGACCTCGGTGCGAACCGTCGCGGCGTCAGTGCCCAGGGTTGCCCAGGAACCGGTGAGCAGCGTCACCACCGGCTGACCCGCCTCATAGTCATCCAGGATGCCGCGCAGCAAGGCAGGCACCGGGCGCGAGGTCTGCGTGGCCGGATTGGCGAAAACGTAAACCAGCTCGCAGGTGATGAGAAGCTGGTCACCCCGAAAAATGGCTCCCGAGAACGCCATGGACGAGGTGCCGATGCGCGTGCATTTCAGCGCCACGTCGATCTGGTCGTCCGCGCGGGCCGAGGCGTGGAACTCCACGGTGGCCTTCTTCACGTAGAGGTCGCCGTCGAGTTGCACCATCGCCGCCTCGTACGGCAGGCCGATGGCACGCCAGTAGTCCGCAATGGCGGTGTCGAAGTACATCAGATAGTGCGCGTTGAAGACGATCTTCTGCATGTCCACCTCGGCCCAGCGCACGCGCAGGCGGTGAAAAAACCGGAAGTCTTGTCGTTTCATGGTGTGTGTTTCGTGAAAAGTGAAGTCAGGCGGGCAGAAAGGCGTGTCTCAACGCGCGAGCGGCGTCGTTGTGCGCCGCCAGCGCCTCGGGAATCGCCCGGCCCATGTTGATGAAACCGTGCACGACGCCGTGGTAGATCTCCAGATCCACAGGAACGCGGGCGCTGCGCAGACGGTCGGCGTACATCACACCTTCATCGACCAGCGGATCGCATTCGGCCAGGCCGATCCACGCCGGCGCCACACCCTCAAGCTCACGGACCTGGCCGGTTTCATCGCGCCCGTCCAGCGGCGCGAAGCGCCAGTCGTTTCGGTCGCCTTCAGCGCGCAGGGCGTGGCCAAAAAAGTAGCTGATGTGCGCTTCTTCCAGCAGGAAGCCGTGGGCAAACGTGTGGTGCGACGGCGTGTCCTGATGGCCGGCGCAGCCGGGGTAGAAGAGCAGTTGCAGCACCAGTGGCAGGCCGGCATCACGGGCCATCACCGCGCAGACTGTCGCCAGCGTGCCGCCGGCACTGTCGCCCCCCACTGCCAGGCGCGATGCATCCAGACCCAGCGTGTCGGCCTGGGTGCGCAACCCCATCAAGCTGTCCCAGGCGTCGTGGACGGCGGTCGGGAACTTGTACTGCGGCGCCAGCCGGTAGTCGACCGAGACCACGGCGCAATGCGCCAGGTGGCTCAGGTGGCGGCACAGCACGTCGTGCGTCGCCACACTGCCGACGGTGAAGCCACCGCCATGGAGGTACAGGAGCACGGGAAGGGGTGCATCGGCTGAGTGGACTGCTGGCGCGTAGAGCCGTGCCGCCAGCCTATGACCATCCCGCGCGCTGAATTGCAGATCCTCCACCCGCGCCAGCTTGTGCGGTGCCAGTTCCAGGACGCCAGCCCCAGCCTCATACGCAGCGCGGGCCTGATCGGGTGCCAAGGCATGCAGGGGCAGGCGCCCGGCGCGCACGATGCGGTCCAGCACGCCGCGCATGGCGGGTGTCAGCAAGGCCCGGGGGTTGCGTGGGTGACTCATGAAAGGCGCTGAGGGTCGTTAAAGTACAGGACTGGCATCCTACAGGGCACCCGACATGGCTTTCATCTTCTATGTGACTCAGATTCAGATCGATTTCGGCGCCATCGGGCTGCTGAAATCGGAGTGCGAGCGCGTCGGTATCCGTCGGCCGCTGATTGTGACCGACCCCGGCGTGAAGGCGGCGGGTCTCCTGCAGAAGGCGCTCGACGCCCTGCCCGGTCTGCCGGTTGCAGTGTATGACCAGACACCCTCGAATCCAACCGAAGCCGCCGTCCGGGCGGCCGTGGAGGTCTTCAAGAGCCACAACTGCGACGGCCTGATCGCAGTGGGTGGCGGCTCGGCCATCGACTGCGCCAAGGGCGTGGCCATCGCCGCCACACACGACGGTCCGCTGAAAACCTACGCCACCATCGAAGGAGGCTCGCCGAAAATAACCGACCGCGTCGCGCCGCTGATCGCCGTGCCCACCACCGCCGGCACTGGCAGCGAGGTGGCGCGCGGGGCCATCGTCATCGTGGACGACCACCGCAAGCTGGGTTTCCACAGCTGGCACCTGGTGCCCAAGACGGCCATCTGCGACCCCGAACTCACGCTGGGCCTGCCACCCCTGCTGACGGCCGCCACCGGCATGGATGCCATCGCGCACTGCATGGAAACTTTCATGGCGCCGCCTTTCAACCCGCCGGCCGACGGCATAGCGCTCGACGGCCTCACGCGCGGGTGGGCGCACATCGAGCGCGCCACGCGGGATGGCGCCGACCGCGAGGCACGCCTGAACATGATGAGCGCCTCGATGCAGGGTGCCATGGCCTTCCAGAAAGGCCTGGGCTGCGTGCACTCGCTCAGCCACAGCCTGGGCGGCGTAAACCCGCGTTTGCACCATGGCACGCTCAACGCGATGTTTCTGCCGGCGGTCATCCGATTCAATGCGCCGGCCGAGTCGATGCAAAAGGAAAAACGCCTGGACCGCATGGCCCACGCCATGGGGCTGGCGTCGGGCCGTCAGATTCCCGACGCGATCCGCGACATGAACGCCCGCCTCGGGCTGCCCACGGGCCTGGCGGCGATGGGTGTCACTGAAAGCCAGTTCGACGATGTGATTCGGGGAGCAATGGCCGACCATTGCCACAAGACCAATCCGCGCATTGCCACGCCCGGTGAATACCGGCAGATGCTCGTCGATTCCCTATAAGGGCTCAATAGCCGCTGCATCGGGGCGACACAGCCAGGCCTGAAACTCATCTGCGAGTTGCCGGCTGGCAGCAACCGCGGTGTTCCAGGCCTTGACGCGGCGCGCCAGGTCATTGCCATACCGCGGAAAATCCGTCCGGTCGGGCAGCTTGCCGTTGGGCAGGGTCTTCACCCAGGCAGGGTCCGGCGCCAGCACGATGACCTTGTCCAGGAAATGGGTGGCGTGGTGCCGCCATTTCAGGCTCTTGTCGAGCCAGCCGGGCACGATGGCCTTCTGAAAGTGGGGGTACAACACGAGGCCCGGCGCGCCCGGCTCCGGGTCCGGTGCCGCAGCGTTGTAGTCCAGGTGAAGGTGGTAATCGGTGATGCCGCCGTCCCAGTAGGCCCCAGGGGGGGCACCGGGAATGTCATGCACCGACTGCAGCACAAAAGGAATTGAACAGCTCGCCTGCAGGGCGGGATTGAAGTTTGCCTCGTCCAGGCGGACCTGGCGCGTGCGATAGTCCTGGTGGCCAAATGGCAGGGCCGCGCAGGTGTCGCGCTGCCTGCTGGACGCCGTGGAAAAGACGACCCGCTCCAGCCAGGCGCCCATGGCCTTTCGATGGATCGCATTGGTCACGAATGCGCCCAAGTAACCCAGCGGCGTGCGCACGCTGTGTTCACGTCCGAGGAGATGGCGTCCCCGCGACGTGACGATGTGCAGCCGATATCGGGGATGGTTCAGCACCTCCCCCAGCCTGCCTCCATAGAAAGCCTGGAGGTTTTGACCAAACACCGCGCTGACGTGGGCTGCGGTCGGCCGCTTCTGGCCGGGTTGCAGTTCGTAGTGCTGGTGAATGTAGTCGTGCTCGAGCCGCTCGAAGGCCGTGACCGGATCGTTCAGGCAGGCCGTCGCCATGCGCCAGGCACCGATGGAGGCACCCACCAGATGAACTTCGTGGGCGCTTCCTGCCAGCCAGTCGCCAAAGATGAAGCGGTCAAGCGGCCCCAGGATCAATCCTTTCGGACCACCGGCCGCACCTGGAATGACGCGAATATCCTGCGGGCGCAAGCCGTGCTGCGCGACGTGCTGGCGGGCGCGGGGGCCGGCATGGATGCGCAGGGCTTTCATGTCGCCATTTTGCCGTGAAAATCAGGAAAAATGAACAAAATTGGCACTTCTCCAGCGCCAAATGGTCATTTTCAGCTATCAAAAAAATACTCTTCGCTTCGAACCGGCGCCCTCAGCCAGACGATTTCTGAAGTTTGGCAAAGGCTGAGGCCATTGCCGTCGACGAAGCGGGGGCCAACACGCCGCGCTGTGGCGTCCGCTGGCCGCGCGCCGCGCCTTCGAACCGGTTGTCGCGGGGGCCGTCCCGGCGCGGCGGCGCTTCGCCGAGCTTCATCGTCAGGCCGATGCGCTTGCGCTCAACATCGACCTCGACCACCCGCACCTTGACGATGTCACCGGTCTTGACCACTTCGCGCGCGTCGGTGGTGAATTTGTGGCTCAGCTGGCTGACATGGACCAGACCGTCCTGGTGCACGCCCAGGTCCACAAAGGCGCCAAAGGCCGCCACGTTGCTGACCGTGCCCTCAAGGATCATCCCGGGCTGCAGGTCGCGGATGTCCTCCACGCCCTCGCTGAAGCGCGCCACCTTGAAGTCGGGGCGCGGGTCGCGGCCCGGTTTTTCCAGCTCGCCGAGGATGTCTTTCACCGTGATGACGCCGAACTTCTCGTTGGCAAACAGCTCGGGACGCAGGGTCTTGAGCATCTCGGCCCGGCCCATCAGCGCGGCCACGGGCTGGGCCGTATGGGCGATGATCTTCTCGACCACCGGGTAGGTTTCCGGGTGCACGCCGGTCATGTCCAGTGGGTTGTCGCCGCCGCGAATGCGCAGGAAACCCGCGCTTTGCTCGAAGGTCTTGGCGCCCAGCCCGGCCACTTCCATCAACTGCTTGCGGTTGCGGAACGCCCCGTGGGCCTCGCGCCAGCGCACCACGGCCTTGGCCACGCCGGCCGACAGGCCCGACACGCGCGACAGCAGCGGCACGCTGGCGGTGTTCAGGTCCACGCCCACCGCGTTCACGCAGTCTTCGACCACGGCCTCGAGCGTGCGTGCCAGCTCACTCTGGTTGACGTCGTGCTGGTACTGCCCGACACCGATGGACTTGGGGTCGATTTTGACGAGTTCGGCCAGCGGGTCCTGCAGGCGCCGCGCAATGCTGGCGGCGCCGCGCAGGCTCACATCCACGTCGGGCATTTCCTGAGACGCGAACTCGCTGGCGGAATACACCGAGGCGCCGGCCTCGCTCACAACTACCTTTTGAATAGCGGAAGAAGGCCTTTCGGCGGTGGGATTTGCCGATTTTTGCAGTATTTTCAGCAGATCGGCGGCCAGCCGATCGGTCTCGCGACTGGCGGTGCCGTTGCCGATGGCGATCAGGTTGACGCCGTGCTTTTCGCAGAGCTTGCCCAGGGTGTGCAGCGAGCCATCCCAGTCCTTGCGGGGTTCGTGCGGATAGACGGTGGCGGTGTCCACCAGCTTGCCGGTGGCGTCCACCACGGCCACCTTCACACCCGTGCGGATGCCGGGGTCCAGCCCCAGCACCACGCGCGGACCCGCCGGTGCGGCCAGCAACAGGTCGCGCAGGTTGTCAGCAAACACCTTGATTGCCACTTTTTCGGCGTCTTCCCGCAGGCGGGCGAACAGGTCGCGCTCGGTGGAAAGGCTGAGCTTCACGCGCCAGGTCCAGGCCACGCACTTGCGCAGCAGATCGTCAGCCGGACGGCCCTGGTGGCTCCAACTCAGGTGCAGCGCGATCTTGCCTTCGGCCAGCGACACCACCGGCGGCGCCTTGCGGTCGGCGGGTTGAACAGCTGACGTGGCACTCACCAGTAGCTCGGGCTGCACCAGCCTGGCGTCCAGGATGTCCAGCGAACGCCCGCGGAACACGGCCAGCGCCCGGTGCGACGGCACCCGCCCGATCGGCTCGTCGTAGTCGAAATAGTCGCGGAACTTGGCCACGTCGGGGTGTTTTTGATCCTTGCCCGCCATCAGGCTCGACTTGAGCAGGCCGTTGGCCCAGAGCCATTCGCGCAGCGACTGCACCAGCACGGCGTCTTCGGCCCAGCGCTCGCTGAGAATGTCGCGCACACCGTCCAGCACCGCCGGCACGGTCGAGAAGTCCCCGCCTTCGACACTGCCGACGGACCGCACGAAGGCTCCGGCCTCGATGGCCGGGTTCAGCGACGGATCGGCAAACAGCCGGTCGGCCAAGGGCTCGATCCCGGCCTCCCGCGCGATATGCCCTTTGGTGCGGCGTTTGGTCTTGTAAGGCAGGTACAGGTCTTCGAGGTCCTGCTTGGCGGGCGCGGCCTCGAGGGCGGCGCGCAGCTCGGGAGTGAGCTTGCCCTGCTCGTCGATGGCCTTGAGGATCGCCTCGCGCCGATCTTCCAGCTCGCGCAGGTAGCCCAGCCGGTATTCCAGTTCACGCAACTGAATGTCGTCGAGGCCCCCCGTCACCTCCTTGCGGTAGCGGGCGATGAACGGCACGGTGGCGCCGCTGTCGAGCAGCTCGACGGCGACTTGGACCTGTTTCGGGGCGACGCGGATTTCCGCGGCGATCTGCGAGATGATCTTTTGCATGGATGGGAGAGGGTCTGCGGGCAAAGCGCGGGAGTGTGCCACAGGCGCGCAGGCGAATCCGGGCACGCGACGCGGCTCGGGGCACCCTCGCGCGATGCGTGTTCAGTCGCGGATACGCACAACCACCCGGCCGCGCACCTGCCCGGCCATCAGGGCTCGCGCCTTGTCGATGGCGCCGGACAGGGGGATTTCTTCGACCAGCGTCTCCAGCAGCGCCGGATCGAGGTCACGGGCCAGCCGGTCCCAGGCGCGCTGGCGGCGCGCCAGCGGCGCCATCACCGAATCAATCCCCGCCAGCGTCACGCCGCGCAGGATGAAGGGCATTACCGTGGTCGGCAAGTCCATGCCCTGTGCCAAGCCACAGGCGGCCACCACGCCGCCGTAGCGAGTCTGCGCCAGCGCGTTGGCCAGGGTGTGGGAACCCACGGCATCCACCACGCCGGCCCAGCGCTCCTTCTGGAACGGCTTGCCGGGGGCGGCCAGTTCAGCCCGATCGATGACGGAAGATGCGCCGAGCCGCTTCAGCCAGTCGGCCTCGGCCGCTTTGCCTGTGGCTGCGACCACGGTGTAGCCGAGCCGGCCCAGCAAGGCGACAGCCACACTACCGACGCCGCCTGTGGCCCCGGTGACGAGGATTTCGCCCGGGCCGGCCTTGGCACCATGGTCCTCCATCGCCAGCACGCACAGCATCGCGGTATAGCCAGCAGTGCCGATGGCCATGGCCTGGCGCGCCGTGAAGGCCGAAGGCAATCTGACCAGCCAGTCGCCCCTGAGCCGCGCCTTTTCTGCGAGACAACCCCAATGCGTCTCGCCTACGCCCCAGCCGTTGTGGATGAAGGCGTCGCCCGGCTTCCAGGCTGGATGGGACGATTCGATCACCTCGCCGGCGCCATCGATGCCGGCCACCATCGGCCACTGCCGTACCACGGGGCCTTTGTTGGTGATGGCCAGGCCGTCCTTGTAGTTAAGCGTTGAGTAACCCACGCGGACCAGGACGTCACCGGGGGGCAAGGCGGACTCGTCCACCGGTTTGACGGTCGCAGAGAAGGATTCGCCTTTGTCGAGCAAAAGTGCCTGAAACATGTTTCTTTCCTGTGAGATGGGTGGGTGAGGACGGCCGGCTTTCGGGATTTTCGCCTCGATCGCCTGCCCCAAGTAATGTTGCACAACTAGGTAAATACACCAGTTTGTTATAAATCATATAGTTACGAAGCTTTATTAATTTGACTTCTCATATAAAAAACCGTAATCTCGCGCCCATGTTGCGCTGGATCTGCTCTTTTGGCCTTTTCGTCTGCGTGGCCGCGCAAGCGGCTCCGACGCATGGTCAGGACGAGGATATGGAGCGAATGCTGGCTGACAAGGGTTTGATCAGCCGGATTGGCGGCCAGATTGAGCATGTTCGCCAGACCGTCGGGGAGAAGGCATCGGGGCTGGTCGTCAACGCGATGGGCTTTCTGGGTGTGCCTTACAAACGCGGCGGCAGTTCGGTCGAGACCGGCTTCGACTGCAGCGGTTTTGTTCGTGCCATGTATGAGCAAACGGTCGGTCTCGTACTGCCGCGACGGGCCGACGAGCAGGCGGCGGCCACTGAACCCATCGATCGGGCCGATCTCAAGCCCGGTGATCTGGTCTTCTTCAACACCATGCGCCGCGCTTTCAGCCATGTCGGCATCTACGTCGGCGATGGCAAGTTCATTCACTCGCCACGTTCGGGCTCGCATGTTCGCGTGGACGACATGCGCGCCGCTTACTGGAAAACCCGCTTCAATGGCGCACGTCGCGTCGCTGTCACCGACCCGCCTTCCCAATAGCCAGCGGTCGTTTCCGGTTTATTGCCATCGTTTCGCTCCGACGGTGTTTCCCTGCCATCGGCAAGGACAGCACCTGAGTGGCCTGATCAATGGCCACAGGCGATGCATTGATTGATGCACATCAAGAACCTTTGTTTGAGCCCGAGGCAACATCCACGCTTGCGCGAATTGCATACTGCAGGCTGCTCCCGCAGAAAAACCGCGCGACGAAAGGTTGTTGATGTTCCAGGTACGAATTCACGGACGCGGGGGTCAAGGGGTGGTGACCGGCGCGGAAATGCTCTCCATCGCCGCATTCCTGGGAGGCCGGCACGCCCAAGCCTTTCCCAGCTTTGGTTCTGAGCGCACCGGCGCGCCCGTGGTGGCTTTTTGCCGGCTGGACGACAAGGAAATCCGCCTGCGGGAACCCATCATGCAACCCGACGCACTGATCATTCAGGATCCGACCTTGCTGCATCAGGTCGACGTGTTCAGCGGCCTCAAGCCCAACGGCTATATCCTGATCAACACCACTCGCACCTTTGAAGAACTCGGCCTGGGAGAGTTCATCATGGGTTTTCGCGCGGCCCATCTGCTGACCGTTCCCGCGACTGAACTGGCCATGAAACATGTTGGGCGCCCAGTCCCCAACGTCCCCTTGCTGGGTGCATTTGCGGCCTTGGGCGGGCTGATTTCACTGGATGCCGTGCAGGCAGCCGTCCAGCAAAAATTCGAGGGCAAGGTTGCGCAGGGCAACATGGATGCGGCTCGCGAAGCCTACGAAGTGGTCATGGAACAGGAAAAGAAGGCGGAGACACAACATGCTTGAACAATGCGAAGGCTCCCATGCGGTTGCCAAGGCGGTGGCACTGAGCCGGCCCGAGGTCATCTGCGCCTATCCGATCTCGCCCCAGACCCACATCGTCGAAGGACTGGGCGAAATGGTGAAGTCCGGCGAGCTCGAACGCTGCGAGTTCATCAACGTCGAGTCGGAATTTGCCGCCCTGAGCGTGGCCATCGGCGCATCCGCCGCCGGTGCGCGCGCCTACACGGCCACCGCCAGCCAGGGGCTGCTGTTCATGGCCGAAGCCGTGTACAACGCCTCGGGGCTCGGCCTTCCGATTGTCATGACGGTGGCAAACCGCGCGATTGGCGCGCCCATCAACATCTGGAACGACCACACCGACAGCATGTCGATGCGCGACGCGGGCTGGCTGCAGATCTTCGCGGAGACCAACCAGGAAGCGCTGGACCTGCACATCCAGGCGTTCCGGATCGCCGAGGAGCTTTCGCTTCCTGTCATGGTGTGCATGGACGGCTTCATACTGACCCACGCCTACGAGCGGATTGACATGCCGGATCAGGCCGATGTTGACCGCTTCCTGCCGCCCTATGAACCACGTCAGGTTCTGGACCCGAACGATCCGGTCACGATTGGCGCCATGGTGGGTCCCGAGGCCTTTACTGAAGTGCGGTATCTGGCGCACGCCAAGCAGATGCAGGCGCTTGACCTGATTCCGCAGGTTGCCGATGATTTCCGCCGGATCTTCGGGCGTGATTCAGGCGGACTCGTCAAGCCCTACCGTCTGGAGGAAGCCGAAACCATCGTCATCGCACTGGGTTCCGTGTTGGGAACCATCAAGGACACGGTCGATGACTTGCGCAGTGAAGGCGTGAAGATCGGCGTCCTGGGGATCACCTCGTTCCGCCCTTTCCCGATCTCTGACATCCGGGATGCCACGGCACATGCCAAACGCATCGTGGTCATCGAAAAGTGTTTTGCTGTCGGCATCGGGGGGATCGTGTCACGCGACGTGCGTAGCGCGGTCCGCAACCGGCCGCAGCCTGTGCTCACCGTGGTCGCCGGTCTGGGCGGGCGCGCCATTACCAAGGCCTCCGTGCACAAACTGCTGCTCGATGCGATTGCAGACAAACTCGAACTGCTCACCTTTCTGGACCTGGATTGGGACATCGTGAACAGGGTTCTGGACCGCGAGAAGAAGCAGCGCCGCTCCGGCCCTATCGCCGAAGGCATCCTGCGCGACATTGGCACCGTGTCGTCGTCCATCGGCTAAGGGAAGAAAAATGGAACAAACCGTTGTCAAGTTCTACCAGACCGGCACCTTCACCGTGGGCAACCGGCTGCTCGCCGCTGACCAGCGCAGCGTGCAGGCCAACACCCAACGAAACAACTCCCTCAATTCGGGCCACAGGGCCTGTCAGGGCTGTGGCGAGGCGCTGGGCGCGCGCTACGCCATCGACGCTGCCATGCAGGCGACCGACGGGCAACTGATTGCCGCGAATGCGACGGGCTGCCTGGAGGTGTTCTCCACGCCCTACCCTGAGACTTCCTGGCAGATGCCCTGGATTCACTCGCTGTTTGGCAACACGGCGGCCGTTGCCACCGGTATTGCCGCAGCCATGCGCGTCAAAGGGCGCCAGGATGTGCGCGTGGTTGCCCAGGGCGGCGATGGCGGCACGACCGACATCGGCTTTGGCTGCCTGTCGGGCATGTTCGAGCGCAACGACGATGTGCTTTATATCTGTTACGACAACGAGGCCTACATGAACACCGGCGTGCAGCGCTCGTCGGCCACGCCGCCCGCGGCGCGCACGGCGACCACCATGCCCGTGGGCCCTCATCCGGGCAACGTCTTCGGCCAGGGCAAGAACCTGCCGCAGATCGCCATGGCCCACGAGATCCCCTATGTGGCCACGGCCACGGTGGCCGACCTGCGGGATCTTGAGTACAAGGTCAAGAAGGCGATGTCGATTCGCGGCGCGCGTTATATCCACATCTTTGTGCCCTGCCCTCTCGGCTGGGGCGCGGCCTCGCATGACACGATCCGGCTGGCCAGGCTTGCGCATGAGAGCGGCATCTTCCCGCTGTTCGAGGCCGAACGCGGCGAAGTCACCGGCGTCTCGAAGATCCGCCGTCGCGTGCCGATCGAGGACTACCTGAGGCCGCAGAAGCGCTTTGCCCACCTTTTCGGCAAGGACCCCGACACCGCCACCATCGCCAGGCTGCAGGCCATCGCTGACCGCAATATTCGCCGCTACGGCCTGCTGGATGAAGAGAGTTAATCATGCAAAAACCATTTGCCATCACGCTGGACGTCGGATCCTCGCTCGCCAACCATACCGGGTCCTGGCGCAACTCGCGCCCGGTCTATCTGGACCGCCTGCCGCCCTGCAACCACCAGTGCCCGGCGGGGGAGAACATCCAGGCCTGGCTGTTTCACGCCGAGTCGGGCGACTATGAACAGGCCTGGCGAAAGCTGGTTGAAGACAATCCGTTTCCGGCCACCATGGGGCGGGTCTGCTATCACAGCTGCGAAGGCGCCTGCAATCGCGCCAAGCTGGACGCCCCGGTCGGCATCAATTCGGTTGAAGGCTTTCTGGGTGACCAGGCGATTGCGCAAGGCTGGAAGTTTGCGGCCCCGCCAATGGCCTCCGGGAAAAAAGTGCTGGTGGTCGGCGCCGGGCCCTCCGGGCTTTCCGCCGCGTACCATCTTGCGCGCATGGGACATCAAGTCACGGTCCATGAAGCGGGACCCATGCCGGGCGGCATGATGCGCTTTGGAATCCCCAAATACCGCTTGCCGCGCCAGGTGCTGGATGCGGAAGTTCAACGCATCGTGGACCTCGGCGTGACCATCCAGTACAACACCAAGGTTGCCAACGTACTGGACTCCAGGCGGATGGGCGCGTTTGATGCCGTGTTTCTGGCTGTCGGCGCCCATATCGCCAAGCGGGCCTTTATTCCGGCAGGCGACTCTGCCAGGGTGCTGGATGCCGTTTCGGTGTTGCGCTCAATGGAAGGCGAAGACAAGCCGATGCTGGGGCGCCGCGTCGTGGTCTACGGCGGCGGCAACACCGCCATCGACATGGCGCGAACCGCCAAGCGGCTTGGTGCCACCGAGGCCATCATCATCTACCGGCGCAACCGTGAAAAAATGCCGGCACACGACTTTGAAGTCGAGGAAGCGCTGCAGGAAGGCGTGATGATCAAATGGCTTTCGACGATCAAACAGGCGGGCGAGTCATCCATCACGGTCGAAAAGATGGCGCTGGACGAGAAAGGATTCCCCCAGCCGACCGGCGAGTTTGAAACACTCGAGGCCGATTCCGTGGTGCTGGCACTCGGACAGGACGTGGACCTGTCGCTGATCGAGGGCGTGTCCGGGCTGACCGTTGATGATGGCGTCGTCCAGGTCAATCCACAGATGATGACGGGCCACGCAGGGATCTTTGCCGGCGGCGACATGGTGCCCGCCGAACGCAACGTCACGGTGGCCATCGGACACGGCAAGAAAGCCGCCCGTAACATCGATGCCTGGCTGCGAGGCGATGCCTATGTGCCCAAAGCCAAGAGCGAGATTGCCAGTTTTGACAAGCTCAATACCTGGTATTACAGCGATGCCCCCAAGACCGTTCGGCCAATGCTCGACATCATTCGCCGCAAGTCCACGTTCGAGGAGGTTCAGGGCGGCCTGGATGAAACCAATGCGCTGTTCGAAGCCCGGCGCTGCCTGTCCTGCGGCAACTGCTTTGAATGCGACAACTGCTATGGCGTGTGCCCGGACAACGCCGTCATCAAGCACGGACCGGGCAAACGCTTCGACTTCAACCTCGATTACTGCAAGGGTTGTGGCATCTGCGTCGCCGAGTGCCCCTGTGGCGCGATCAAGATGGTGCCCGAAGATATCTGACATCGGGCAAGCGCAGGCGTTGCCTGGGCGCGGGTGAATGCTGCAGGACTGTCTTGACGCCTCGGTCCATTGCCGAGTGCCGAGTCCCTTTCCGGGCGTGGCCCTCCGCTAGACTTGTGGCATGGAAAATCCCCGACCCGCTCATCGCCGCTGGTTTGCACTCTGGATCGGCCTGATCCTGCTGCTGTTTTTCGTGGCATGGGTGATTGTCAAGATCGTGAGCCCTTCGCCGCCCGGTTCGATCAAGATGAGCACAGGCGTCGTAGACGGTGCCTATCACCATTTCGCGCTGAAGTACCAGGCCGTTTTGAGGCAGAACGGCATCGCCCTTGAACTCCAGCCTTCCAGCGGCTCGGTCGAAAACCTCAAACGACTCAGTGACGGTGACGTGTCGGTCGCATTTGTGCAGGGCGGCCTGGCCGCTGAGGCACTGGATGCGCTTGGTGACCCCCAGGACAACCCGCTGCGCTCACTGGCCACGATCGGGTTCGAGCCGGTCTGGATCTTCACCCACACGCTGAACCTCAACGACGGCTTGGCCGCCCTGGCCGGCAAGAAGGTCGCCGTCGGCGTTGCCGGCAGTGGCAACCGCAAGGTGGCAATCGATTTGCTGAAGACCTATGGCGTCGTCAATCAGAAGGGCGAGGCGATTGGCGCCACCCAACTGTTTGATGAGAGCGGCATGGCGGCCGTTGAAAAACTCCAGGCACATGACCTGGATGCAATGATCGTCATCGCGGCCCCGCAAGCGCCATCCGTCGTAAGACTTCTCAATGACAGCAAACTGCAGCTTGCGTCGCTCGTCCATGCGGAAGGGTTGGCACGCCGCCACCCCCATTTTCAGACCGTCGTCCTCAAGCGCGGTTCGGTGGACCCGTCCCGTGATCTGCCTGCGCACGATACCCGGTTGCTGGCGACCACCGCCAACCTGGTGATTCGTGATGAATTGCACCCCGCATTGGCCTATCTGCTGCTGGAAGCTGCGACTCAGACGCACCGAGCGCCGAGCCTGCTGAGCCTGCCCGGAGAGTTCCCCAGCGGCCGTGGAACGGACTTTCCACTCGCGGATGAGGCCGTCCGCTATTTCAAGAATGGGCGCCCGTTCCTGCAGACTTATTTGCCATTCTGGATGGCCAACTTTGTGCAACGCATGGTGCTGATCCTGATTCCCCTGATCGCAGTATTGCTTCCGCTTTTCAAGATCATCCCGCCGTTGCGCGATTGGCGGCTGGAAAACAGGCTGTACCGGCGCTATGGGGAGTTGAAGTTTCTGGAACGCGACATTGCAACGCGCACGCTAAGCACTGCGGAGGCCGAATCAGCGCGTCAGCAGCTGGACAGCATTGAACGCGATGTCATCGAAACCCGATTCCCGCATGACTTCTCCGATCGCGTCCACGTACTTCAGCAACACGTGGACTACGTGCGCGCCAAATTGGCGCATCCAGCCGCTGTACCCGGCCGGCCAGCAGCTTGACCGCCCCGATGACTCCGAATCAGTCCGCCGGCCTTACGCCGCGAAGGGCTCATCCGGACGGTTGCAGAGAACGCATGAAAAAGCCCCACAAATCAATGACTTGTGAGGCTTGAATTGGTGGGAGATACAAGTTTCGAACTTGTGACCCCTGCAGTGTGAATGCAGTGCTCTACCCCTGAGCTAATCTCCCATTTTTCTGAAACGCCTGTCTCAGGAAAGCCTGAGATTATGCCATAGTGTTTTCTCGCAATGCCTGTGGCCGTTGCCATACTGTCTTGCCGCCGCTGGACTTGTCGATTTGTCCGAGTACCTCGTCATGGGCTGCAATTTCCGCGGCATTGGCCGCCAATACCGGCAGCAGAAACTGCTTGAGGTCCACGGTGGCTTGGCCATGGGCCTCGCCCTCGACAGCGCCGAGATCGATCAGCAAGGCATCCTGACCTCGTGTGAGATTGATGTAGACGTCTGCCAGCAACTCAGCGTCCAGCAGCGCGCCGTGCAAGGTACGCCCCGAGTTGTCCACGCCCAGGCGGTCGCACAGGGCATTGAGGCTGTTGCGCTTGCCAGGAAACATCTCTTTGGCCATGACCAGCGTATCCGTCACGCTGCCGACAAAAAGGTTGAACGGTGCCTTGCCGATCAGCTCCAATTCCTTGTTCAGGAAGCTGACGTCGAAGGCGGCGTTGTGAATGATGATCTCCGCGCCTTGAACGTAGTCCAGGATTTCCTCGGCCACTTCGACAAACTTCGGCTTGTCACGCAGGAATTCATTGCTGATCCCGTGTACCTTCAGTGCGTCTTCATGACTGTCGCGCTGCGGGTTCAGGTAGAAGTGCAAGTTGTTGCCGGTCAGCTTGCGGTTCAGCAATTCCACGCACCCGATTTCGATGATTCGGTCCCCACCTTCGGCGGAAAGCCCGGTGGTTTCGGTGTCCAGAACGATCTGGCGGGTCATCAATGGTTTTCCTTCGCATGGTTGATCGAGTATTTGGGGATCTCGATGGTCACATCCTGCTGGGCCAGGAAAGCCTGACACGATAGACGAGAGTCGGGTTCCAGGCCCCAGGCGCGGTCAAGCAAGTCTTCTTCGTTTTCGTCCATTTCGTTCAGGCTCTTGAAACCCTCGCGAACGATCACGTGGCAAGTGGTGCAGGCGCAACTCATGTCGCAGGCGTGCTCGATGTTGATGTGATGATCCAGCAGCGCCTCGCAGATGGAGGTCCCCGCAGGCGCAGAAATTTCAGCCCCAGCAGGGCAGTACTCAGGATGGGGAAGGATTCTGATGACTGGCATGGGTTCATTCCCTTAAATGGTTTCCACGTTCCTGCCCGCCAGGGCTTTCTGGATGCTGTGGTTCATGCGTTCGGCGGCGAAGGTTTCGGTTCCATTGGCGAGCGCGGTCGTGGCCTCTTCAATCTCTTTGGCGTCCTGGCTGGCCGCGACGGTGGCTCGCAGCACCTGCATCAGGCTGCCAATGGCATCAAGTTCATCGCCCGTGAGCAGTTCGCCGTCAGCGTCCAGCGCACTTTGCGTGGCCAGCAGCATGCGATCAGCGTCGACCCTTGCCTCCGCCAGCGCGCGGGCCTTCATGTCCGCGTCCGCCGTGGTGAAGCTGTCACGCAACATGGTGGCGATCTGATCGTCAGACAATCCGTAGGAGGGTTTGACGTCAATCTTCGCCTCCACCCCACTGCCCTGCTCTCTTGCACCGACGCTCAGCAAACCGTCTGCATCCACGGTGAACGTCACGCGGATCCGAGCTGCGCCTGCCACCATGGGTGGTATGCCGCGCAACTCGAAGCGTGCCAGGCTGCGGCAATCTGCGACCAGATCCCGCTCGCCCTGCACCACGTGCAGGGCCAGCGCCGTCTGTCCGTCCTTGAAGGTGGTGAAATCCTGCGCCATGGCCGTGGGGATGGTCTGATTCCGCGGCACGATGCGCTCGACCAGCCCGCCCATGGTCTCGATGCCCAGGGACAGCGGGATCACATCGAGCAGCAGCAGATCGCCGGCCGTGTCGTTACCTGCGAGTTGGTTCGCCTGTATGGCCGCGCCCAACGCCACGACTTCATCCGGGTTGAGGTTATTGAGCGGCGCACGGCCGAAAAAATCCGCTACGGCCTTCTGGACCTGCGGCATGCGGGTCGAGCCGCCGACCATGACCACCCCCTTTACCTCCTCGCGAGTCAGCTTTGCATCCCGCAAGGCCTTGCGCACTGCGGCCAGGGTACGGGCCGTCAGTTGAGACGTCACCGCATCAAAATCCGATTTTCTGACATCCAGATGAACATTTCCCCGCGTCAATTCGACTTCGACAGCGATCAAATCAACTGTTGACAAAGCCTCCTTGGCCCCACGCGCCGCCGTCTTCAGGCGCGCCTTGTCGGCCGCTGTGGCAACTTCAATCCCCGCTTGCTGAAGAATCCAGTCCGCCAGTGCGCGGTCGTAGTCGTCACCACCAAGGGCCGAGTCGCCACCCGTGGCAATCACTTCAAAAACACCCCGCGTCAGTCGCAGTATGGAGATATCAAACGTACCGCCTCCGAGGTCAAACACCGCGTAGACCCCTTCGCTGGCGTTGTCCAGTCCATAAGCAATCGCTGCGGCGGTGGGTTCGTTGATCAGGCGAAGGACATTGATGCCCGCCAGTTGCGCGGCGTCTTTCGTCGCCTGGCGCTGGGCATCGTCAAAGTAGGCTGGCACGGTGATCACTGCCCCGAACAGGTCGTCGTTGAAGGTGTCTTCAGCGCGGTAACGCAGAGTGGCGAGGATCTCGGCGCTGACTTCCACCGGTGACTTTTCACCCTGCACCGTCTGCAGGCACACCATGCCGGGTTTGTCGACAAAACGGTAGGGCAACTTTTCGCGCCCGGCAATGTCCGCAAGGCCGCGCCCCATGAAACGCTTGACCGAGGCGATGGTGTTCTCGGGATCGGTGGCCTCGGCGGCCAGCGCGTCAAGGCCAATCTGGCGCCCAGTGCCGGGCAGGTAGCGAACAACCGAAGGCAGAATGACCCGTCCCCCGGAGTCGGGCAGGCATTCAGCGACGCCATGGCGCACCGAGGCAACCAGTGAATGCGTTGTGCCGAGATCAATGCCGACAGCGATGCGGCGCTGGTGCGGATCGGGGGTTTGGCCGGGTTCGGATATCTGGAGGAGCGCCATGTTGTGGGGGTTGAAGGTTTAAGGTCACCGGAGTCGCTGGGGCATTCGGGGCTGCCGCCAGATGCCCTATTGTCCCTTGCTGGCAGTGTCCATCCCGTCAAGGCAGGCATCGAGCCGAACGTTGACTTCATCGTGAAACCGCTCAATGAACATCAGCGCCCGGACCTGACCAACGGCCTTCACGAAATCGCGATCCTGATCGATCATCAAGTCGAGGGTTTTCAGGGTGTCACGGCGCGCCTGATCGACCTGTTCAACCAGGCCTTTGAGTTCCGCCACTCCGGACGCGTCCTCCAATGTCTCCCGCCATTCCATCTGCTGCATCAGGAAAGCTGGCGGCATGGCCGTGTTGTTTTCGGCATTGACTGGAGCGCCGTTAAGTTCGCAAAGGTAGGCCGCCCGTTTGAGCGGATCCTTCAGCCGCTGGTAAGCCTCGTTGATGCGCACTGACCACTGCATTGCCAGGCGCTGCGCCGCGCCGCCGTGCGCTGCAAAGCGGTCTGGATGCACTTCGCGCTGCAGTTCTTTCCAACGCGTGTCAAGCAACATGCGGTCTTGCGCAAACTGCCGCGGCAGGTGAAAGAGTTCGAAATCGTCGGCTTGCAGGTTCATGTCAATAAAAAACCGCCAGAACATGACGCGCTGGCGGCCTGAAGGAAAGTTCTGGCATCAGACCCGGAAACTCTCACCACAACCACAGCGATCACGCTCATTGGGGTTATTGAAGCGAAAACCTTCGTTCAGGCCTTCGCGCACAAAATCAAGTTCGGTCCCGTCAATGTAAGCCAGGCTCTTGGGGTCGATGAGCACCTTCACGCCGTGCCCCTCGAAAACGAGGTCTTCAGGCGCGATTTCGTCGACGTACTCGAGCTTGTAGGCCATCCCGGAGCAGCCGGTCGTCTTGACGCCAAGGCGCACGCCCACACCGCTACCGCGCTTGGCAAGGTAGCGTGTCACGTGTCGTGCCGCGGCTTCTGTCAATGTCACTGCCATGTTGGTCCGGGCCCTAGTGGGCGTGTTTTTTCTTGTAGTCGTCCACGGCTGCCTTGATGGCGTCCTCCGCGAGGATAGAGCAATGGATCTTGACGGGGGGCAGCGCCAGCTCTTCGGCAATCTGGCTGTTCTTCAGCGCCGCAGCCTCATCGAGGGTTTTGCCCTTGACCCACTCGGTCACGAGCGAACTGGACGCAATCGCCGAGCCACAACCGTAGGTCTTGAAGCGCGCGTCCTCGATCACGCCGGTGAGCGGATTCACCTTGATCTGCAGTTTCATGACGTCGCCGCAGGCAGGCGCGCCGACCATGCCAGTGCCAACCGATTCGTCGCCCTTGTCAAAGGATCCGACATTGCGGGGGTTCTCATAGTGTTCGACGACTTTTTCAGAATATGCCATTGGGTTTACCTCTTTCAGTCAATCAGTGAGCGGTCCACTGGATGGTGGAAATGTCGATGCCATCCTGGTACATCTCCCACAGCGGACTCAAATCGCGCAGCTTGGAGACGTTCTGACGGATGGTATCGATGGCGTAGTCAATTTCCGCTTCAGTTGTCCAGCGACCGATGGTCATGCGCAGACTGCTGTGCGCCAGTTCGTCGCTGCGCCCGAGCGCACGTAAAACGTAGCTGGGCTCAAGGGAGGCTGACGTGCAGGCTGAGCCGGACGAAACGGCCAGTCCCTTGATGCCCATGATCAGGGATTCGCCTTCGACGAAATTGAAGCTCATGTTCAAGTTCTGCATCACTCGTTGCGTGGCGTGTCCATTGAGGAAGACCTGTTCCACGTCTTTCAGTCCGTTGATCAGGCGATCATGCAGGGCTTTGGCTTTCGCGTTGTCATGTGCCATTTCCAGCTTTGCAAGGTGGAAGGCCTCGCCCATTCCCACGCACTGATGCGTGGGCAACGTGCCGGAACGCATGCCGCGCTCGTGGCCGCCACCGTGCATCTGCGCCTCCAGACGCACGCGCGGCTTGCGGCGCACATACAAGGCACCGACGCCTTTGGGGCCGTAGGTCTTGTGCGAGGCCAGGCTCATCAGGTCAACCGGCAGTGTCTTCAGATCTATTTCCACCTTGCCGGTGGCCTGGGCGGCGTCCACATGAAAAAAGATGCCCTTTTCGCGGCACATCGCACCGATGGCCGCAATGTCCTGAATCACGCCAATTTCATTATTGACGAACATCACGCTGATAACGATGGTGTCTGGCCGGATTGCCGCCTTGAGCACGTCGAAATCGAGCAATCCATCCTCCTGCACATCGAGGTACGAGACCTCGAAGCCCTGTCGCTCAAGCTCGCGCATGGTGTCCAGAACAGCCTTGTGCTCGGTTTTCACCGTGATCAGGTGCTTGCCTTTGCTCTTGTAGAAATGAGCCGCACCCTTCAGCGCAAGGTTGTTCGATTCCGTCGCACCGCTGGTCCAGACAATTTCACGCGGATCGGCGCCGATCAGCGCGGCGACCTGCTCACGGGCTTTTTCGACAGCCGCCTCGGCCTCCCAGCCCCAGGCGTGACTGCGCGAGGCGGGGTTGCCAAAGTGCTCTCTTAGCCAGGGAATCATGGCATCCACGACGCGCGGGTCGCACGGCGTCGTCGCACCGTAGTCCATGTAGATCGGAAAATGAGGGGTTGTGTCCATAAACTGACTCAAGATACGGTTGGCTGAAAAAAAAGGTGCGGTGTGCGGTTCTCAGGACTTGGCGAAGGCATTCCCAAGTGCGAAGACTGAATTCGGGGCATTGACCCGAATCGGCTTCGACACGGGCATGCTGTGAATCGCCCGCTTGACGGCGGGTTTGTCCTCGATCTGCACGCCCTTGGCCAACTGGTCGTCCACCAGTTTTTGCAGGCTGACGGAATCCAGAAACTCCACCATGCGCTGATTCAGCGACGCCCAGAGTTCATGGGTCATGCACCGGCCCGCCTCACCAAGGCAGTTTTCCTTGCCCCCGCACTGGGTGGCATCGATCGGTTCGTCCACGGACACGATGATGTCAGCCACGGTGATATCCGAAGCCTTGCGGCCAAGCGTGTAGCCCCCGCCAGGGCCGCGGGTCGACTCAACCAGTTCATGGCGACGCAGTTTTCCGAACAACTGTTCAAGATAAGACAGCGAAATCTGCTGGCGCTGGCTGATGGCGGCGAGCGTGACGGGGCCACCATTTTGGCGCAAGGCCAGATCGATCATGGCTGTGACGGCGAAACGACCTTTGGTTGTGAGACGCATGACAGAATCCTTCTCGATAGGTGAAAACACGTTTCAGATGCCCCAATTTCGCATTCGACAAGTGAGGGGCCCATCGCAGCGCTTTTTGCGGTCCAGTTTTCAGGCCGGGGAGGCTGAACTGCGGAAAGCATTGCGTTCTTGACTAACAAGCTCAAGTATAGCACAAGACCAAATGATTTGCTCGGGTAATTAAACGAATGGGTCTACTATCCAACCAATTGGTATTTTCTGCCCCGTCACCCATGGTTCAGCTCTTTCCGGCGATGCCGGGCGTCGGGGGGACGTGGTCACCTCCGCCGGTACCAAACGCCCGCACCTTCAACAGCGCCAATTGATCGCGAACGCGGGCCGCCTTTTCGAATTCGAGGTCGCGCGCATGTTCCAGCATCAGTTTTTCGAGGCGCTTGATTTCACGCGAAATGTCCCTTTCCGACATGTCCTCGACCATGGCACGCTGAATCGCGTCCTGATCCAGACGCTCGGCTTCCTTGCCCGCCTTCTCGCTGTAGACCCCGTCGATCAGGTCACGAACTTCCTTGACGATGCTGCGCGGTGTAATGCCATGGGCCAGATTGTGCGCAACCTGTCGCGTGCGCCGGCGTTCGGTTTCTCCGATCGCCTTGGCCATCGAGTCGGTCATCCGGTCGGCATAAAGGATGGCGCGGCCACTGAGGTTGCGGGCAGCGCGCCCAATGGTCTGAATCAGCGAGCGTTCCGACCGTAGGAAACCCTCCTTGTCGGCATCCAGTATCGCCACCAGTGAAACCTCGGGAATATCCAGCCCCTCGCGCAACAAGTTGATGCCCACGAGAACGTCGAACGTCCCGAGACGCAGGTCCCGCAGGATTTCGACCCGCTCCACGGTGTCGATGTCACTATGAAGGTAACGGACCTTGACGCCGTTGTCGCTCAGATAGTCGGTCAGCTGCTCGGCCATGCGCTTGGTCAGCGTTGTGATCAGCACCCGTTCGTGCTTTTCGGCGCGAATGCGGATCTCTTGCAACACGTCGTCCACCTGGTGGGCAGCGGGCCTGACCTCGACCTCGGGGTCCACGAGTCCTGTCGGACGCACCAGTTGCTCTACCACCTGCCCCGCATGGTCTTTTTCCCATTGCGCAGGCGTTGCGGACACAAAGATCGCCTGCCGCATCTTGGTTTCGAACTCTTCGAATTTCAACGGCCGGTTGTCCAGCGCACTGGGCAGGCGGAAACCGTACTCAACCAGCGTGGTCTTACGTGATCGGTCGCCGTTGTACATGCCGCCAAACTGCCCGATCAGCACATGGCTTTCGTCCAGGAACATCACCGAATCCTTGGGCAGGTAGTCCGTCAATGTGGCAGGTGGCTCACCCGGCGCGGCTCCGGAAAGGTGCCGCGTGTAGTTTTCAATCCCCTTGCAGTGACCCAGTTCGCTGAGCATCTCCAGGTCGAAGCGGGTTCTCTGTTCCAGTCGCTGGGCTTCCACCAGCTTGCCCTGGCTGACGAACTCTTTCAGGCGCTCAGACAACTCCATCTTGATGGTTTCTACGGCGGCCAGCACACGGTCGCGCGGTGTGACGTAGTGGCTGCTCGGATAGACCGTGAAACGCGGAATCTTCTGGCGGATGCGCCCGGTGAGCGGGTCAAAGAGCTGCAACGACTCGATTTCTTCGTCGAACAACTCAAGGCGTATCGCCATTTCGCTGTGTTCCGCTGGAAAGATATCGATGGTGTCCCCGCGCACCCGGAACGCCCCCCGGGAGAATTCCGTGTCATTGCGCTGGTACTGCATGCGAATCAGCTGTGCAATCACGTCACGCTGCCCCATTTTGTCGCCGACACGCAGGGTCATGACCATCTGGTGGTAGGCCTCGGGCTGGCCAATGCCGTAAATTGCCGAGACGGTCGCCACGATCACCACGTCACGCCTTTCCAGGATGCTTTTGGTACAGGACAGCCGCATTTGCTCGATGTGCTCGTTGATGGCCGAGTCTTTCTCGATGAACAGATCACGCTGCGGCACATAGGCCTCGGGCTGGTAGTAGTCGTAATAGCTGACGAAGTACTCCACTGCATTGTTCGGGAAAAACTCGCGGAACTCGCTGTACAGCTGGGCTGCCAGGGTTTTGTTGGGTGCAAAGACGATGGCGGGTCGGCCGAGTCGGGCGATCACATTGGCCATGGTGAACGTCTTGCCGGAGCCGGTGACGCCAAGCAGCGTCTGAAACACCTCCCCGTCGTTCACGCCCTCGACCAGCTTGTCGATGGCCGCAGGCTGATCCCCGGCGGGCGGATAGGGTTGGTAGAGTTCGAATGGCGAACCGGGGTAGCGGACAAAAATGCCTTCTTTGGCTTCAGGCGTGGCAGCGATAAGTTCTTGCATGAGGGAAAACCCGGAATCAGCTCCATAGCCCGTTAAAATTGCGGGCAACCGCATAGGCTACCTCAGCCCGGGAAAAATTGCCTGACTCCCAACATCCAAGGATCTTCAATGTCTCTCTTCACTGCCGTCGAAATGGCGCCCCGCGACCCGATCCTGGGTCTCAACGAGCAATTCAACGCCGACACCAAGCCCAACAAGGTCAACCTGGGCGTGGGCGTGTATTTCGATGACAACGGAAAGCTTCCGCTCCTGCAATGTGTCCAGGCGGCGGAAAAAGCCATGATGGAAAAGCCCGTAGCCCGCGGCTATCTGCCCATTGACGGCATTGCCGCCTATGACGCCGCTGTCAAGAGCCTGGTGTTTGGCGCGGACAGCGAGGTTGTCACCGGCGGACGCGTCGCCACGATTCAGGGCATTGGTGGCACTGGCGGGCTGAAGATCGGCGCGGACTTCCTGAAGAAGCTCAAGCCCAACTCGACGGTATTGATCTCCGACCCGAGCTGGGAAAACCACCGGGCTCTCTTCAACGGCGCCGGCTTCGCCGTGGAAGCGTATCGCTACTATGACGCGGCGAAACGCGGCATTGACTTTGAAGGCATGCTGGCCGACCTTAAGGCGGCTGCGCCCGGGACCATCATCCTCCTGCACGCCTGCTGCCACAACCCGACCGGCTACGACATCAGCCCAAGCCAGTGGGACCAGGTCATTGCCACCGTCAAGGCCGGGGGCCTGGTTCCGTTCCTCGACATGGCCTACCAGGGTTTCGGCTACGGCATTGCTGAAGACGGGGCCGTGATCGGCAAGTTCGTGGCCGCAGGCCTTGATTTCTTCGTCTCGACCTCGTTTTCCAAGAGCTTCAGCCTGTACGGCGAGCGCGTCGGCGCGCTGTCAGTCGTCTGCGAAAGCAAGGAGGAAGCAGCTCGGGTCCTGAGCCAGCTCAAGATCGTGATCCGTACCAACTACTCCAACCCACCGATCCACGGCGGCGCCGTGGTGACTGCCGTGCTTGGCAACCCCGAACTGCGCGCCCTGTGGGAAAAGGAACTGGCTGAAATGCGCGTGCGGATCAAGGCCATGCGCCAGAAGCTGGTTGACGGGCTGAAGGCAGCCGGTGTGAAGCAGGACATGAGCTTCATCACCAGCCAGATCGGCATGTTCAGCTACTCCGGCCTGAGCAAGGACCAGATGGTGCGCCTGCGTGATGAATTTGGCGTCTACGGCACTGACACTGGCCGCATGTGCGTCGCGGCGCTCAATAGCAAGAACATCGACTACGTCTGTGCGGCGATTGCCAAGGTGATCTGATCAGCGGTCGTGGGGCTTTCGCGCCGTCAAAAAGGTCGCCGATGGCGACTTTTTTTGTTCAAATCGCCGCTTACCCAGCGTCAAATCGCCAGTGTCTGCTATATCTTTAAAAGCAATCTTGTGCGACCGGGCTGGCGGCTCAATAGGCCCGTTCGCATTCGCGCTGCGGTCGCAGAGGTGACGAAGACACACGGCGTCCCGCTTGCCGTGCATCGCCATGGCGGCTGTACAGCGCAATAATGGTCGGCATTGGCATCCATCAAAATCAAAGCACTCACTTCAAGCTTTCACGAAGGTGACAAAGGGCCCCATGATTCCATTCGTTTTTGGTGGTTTTACCCTGTGCAAAACGGCATGACACCTGTTATATTGCACTGCACCATTTCTTAGTTAACCTAGAAAAGAGACAACATGCTTTATCAGATCTACGAAAACCAACGCTCCCTGATGGAGCCTTTCACCGATCTGGCGCAATTCGCCTCCAAAGCATTCGGAAACACACAGTCGCTACTGGGCAAGAATCCGTTGGCGCAAAGAATTTCGGCGGGCTACGACCTGTTGCATCGCTTGGGCAAGGACTACGAAAAGCCCGAGTTTGGCCTTCGCACCATTGACGTCGACGGTGTCGAGATTGCCATTCACGAGCGCATTGAAATCAGCAAGCCGTTTTGTGAATTGCGCCGCTTCAAGCGTTTCAGCGATGATCCTGCGACGCTGACAAAGCTCAAGGATCAACCGGCGGTCTTGATTGTGGCCCCACTTTCCGGCCACTATGCGACGCTCCTGCGCGATACCGTCAAGACGATGCTCAAGGATCACAAGGTCTATATCACCGACTGGAAGAACGCCCGCCTGGTTCCGCTGTCCGAAGGGGAGTTCCATCTCGATGACTACGTGAATTACGTCCAGGAGTTCATCAGGCACCTGCAGGGTATTTACGGCAATTGCCACGTAATGAGCGTCTGCCAGCCTACCGTGCCTGTGCTGGCTGCGGTGGCCTTGATGGCCACTCGCGGCGAACTTACCCCCTTGACCATGACCATGATGGGCGGACCGATCGATGCGCGCAAGTCGCCCACCGCAGTCAACAACCTGGCAATGAACAAGAGCCACAGCTGGTTTGAGAAGAACGTGATTTACCGCGTTCCCGGCAACTTCCCCGGTGCTGGCAGACGCGTCTACCCGGGCTTCCTTCAATACACCGGTTTCGTGGCAATGAATCCCAGCAACCATGCCCGCAGCCACTACGACTACTTCAAAGACTTGATCAAGGGCGATGGCGCAAGCACGGAGGCGCACCGCAAGTTTTACGACGAGTACAACGCGGTACTCGACATGGACGCCAACTATTACCTGCAGACCATCAAAGTCGTTTTCCAGGACTTCAGCCTGGTGAACGGAACCTGGGATGTCAAGAATGTCGACGGCAAGCTCGAACGCGTACGGCCGCAGGACATCACGACCACGGCGCTGTTTTCGGTTGAGGGTGAACTTGACGATATCTCGGGCTCCGGACAGACCGAGGCGGTTCACAGTATCTGCAGCGGCGTTGTGGATTCGGAACAAAGGCACATGACGGTGGAAGGTGCCGGGCACTATGGCATTTTCAGCGGGCGCCGGTGGCGGGAGATGGTTTATCCGCAAGTGAAAGCCTTTGTCCTCGCACACCAGCCCGCTCCGGGGAGCGCCAAGGCGCTGCGCTCCGACGACAAGCTTGTCCCCGCGAAAAAGCGGATCTCCGCGCCGGCGAAGAAGGTCCTTGCAAAGAAGTCGCAGGTGCAAGCCAAGGCCGCCGCTGCCGTGGCGAAGGCCCCGTCAGTGCCGGTGGCCGGCAGGAAGTCGGCAACGTCCAGCAAGAGCAAGCCCGCAAGCAAGCCAGCGACTGGCGGAAAAGCGGCGCGCTACAAGTAGTGCCGACGTAATCGACATGGCGCCACTGTCCGCTCTGGCGGTGCGTCTGGACGAAGCCTTGCCCCAGACGCAGTGCACGCGTTGCGGTTTTCCGGATTGCGCAGCCTATGCCCAAGCCATTGCATCGGGAGAAGCACCGATCAATCAATGCCCGCCCGGCGGCGTGGAGGGCATTGCCCGCCTGTCGGCATTGACTGGCCAACCTGCTCAAGCGCTCAATCCCGCCCACGGTATCGAATGCCCCAGAGGCGTCGCGGTCATCGACGAAACCTGGTGTATCGGTTGCACTCTGTGCATCGCAGCCTGCCCCACGGACGCAATCATGGGAAGCAACAAGCTGATGCACGCGGTGATCGAGCCGTATTGCACCGGTTGTGAACTCTGCCTTCCGGCATGCCCGGTTGACTGTATCCGGATGGAAAACATCAGCGGCGACCGAACTGGCTGGGATGCCTGGTCACGTGCCGAGTCAGAAACAGCCAGGGATCGCTACGCCTTTCACAGCTTCAAGCAGTGTCGTGACGCCGGAGAAAACCAGCTACGACTTGAAAGGAAGGCCGAAATGAAGCTGGCAGACCTGGCCGGCCACTCGCAACATACCGACCCCGAAATACTGGACAGCAAGCGCCGCATCATTGAGGCAGCACTGGCCCGCGCGCGGGCAAAAAGACCGGCAAGAGGCCCCGAGTCCACCTGATCCGACCATCTGCCGAACCGGTCTGCGACACCCCCTGGCAAGCATCAGCCTACCCGAGGGCGTCATTCACCTGTTCGTGAAACTCTGCCAGTTCGACTGCAGTGCCGATCTCCCTCGGTAAGGCATCGCGCACTGAGAAGACACCCAGAATCTTCGAGCCCGCGCCCATGATGGGCAGATGGCGGAAGCCGCGTTCGATCATGATCAGCACCGCGTCTGAGACCAGTACATCGGGTCCGACGCAACGCGGATTGCGGGTCATGATCTCGCTGACCAGCGTTGTCGCGGGATTCAGTGCTTTGGCCAGCACACGGGTCATGAGGTCACGCTCGGTGACGATGCCCAGCAAAGCGCTGGCGGTGTCCACAATCAGCACACTGCCGCAATTGGCCTTGGTCATAAGGCAGGCGGCATCCCAGATGGTCGCCTGCGGGCCTAAGCTGACAACATGCCGCTGGGACATGGATTGAAAAACAGTGCGTTCTGCCATGATTGCAGCCCTTTCACATGAAAAAAGAAACCTGTTTGACTGAAATGAAGTCGCTCTCAACGCAGGGCGTCGTTTATTTTGTCAAGCGCCTTCACACCAGGGCAAAGCTGCGCGACGCCCATCGTATTGAGGGGTCGGTGGCTGGTATTCATCGCAGTGTGCAGATCGGTGGCCAGTGGATCCAGATACAGCAGACCGGTGACCACTTCGCCGCGTGACTGGTGTTCATTCATGTAGCTCAGCGCCGCGTAACGGTCTGTGGGGTCATAGTCCGGATGCAGTTTGCGAAGGCGCAATGTGGAGCCATCATGTTGCTGCACCTCGACGACCTGGCCGGGCGCGTAGTCGGTCGTGATTTCGCTGCGTGGCGTGATGAAGTCGATGCGACTCACCGCTTCATTGTGCTGGCGAACATAGTCGTAGCTCTTGGTACTTCCGCCATGGTTATTGAACGTCACGCAGGGACTGATCACATCAATGAATGCCGCGCCACCGTGGGCCATCGCGCCCTTGATGAGCGGTACCAGTTGCGCCTTGTCCCCCGAGAAACTGCGTGCCACGTAGGTCGCGCCAAGTTGCAGCGCAATTCCGACCAGATCAACAGGACTGTCGCTGTTGATGACACCTTTCTTGCTTTTGGATCCGCGATCGGCAGTCGCGGAGAACTGCCCTTTTGTCAAGCCGTACACGCCGTTGTTCTCCACGATATAGGCCATGCGCACGCCACGCCGCATGGCATTGGCAAACTGTCCCAAGCCGATAGACGCCGAGTCACCGTCGCCGGAAACGCCCAGGTACAGCAGGTCGCGGTTGGCAAGGTTGGCGCCGGTCAGCACCGAAGGCATGCGTCCGTGCACCGTGTTGAAGCCATGCGAAGCCCCGAGGAAGTAATCCGGTGTCTTGGAACTGCATCCGATGCCGGAAAGCTTGGCGACGCGGTGCGGCTCGATGTCGAGGTCCCAGCAAGCCTGGATGATCGCCGCGGAGATCGAATCGTGCCCACATCCCGCGCAAAGGGTGGAAATGCGCCCCTCATAGTCGCGCCGTGTATAGCCAACCTTGTTGGTTTGCAGGGTCGGATGGTGCAGCCTGGGTTTGGCGATATAAGTCATGCAACCTCCTTGGCCATGCTTTCGTGAATCGAACGGATGATGAAGCGTGCGGTGATGGGCGTGCCGTCGTAGTGCAGCACCCGGATCAGTTTCGCCGGATTCACCTCGAGCTCGTTGATGAGCATGGTGCGCATCTGGCCGTCGCGGTTCTGTTCGGCGACGAACACTTTGTCGTGTGCCGCGATGAACTCCGACACCGAGTCCGGGAACGGAAAAGCACACAACCGCATGGCATCCACGTGGTCGCCATTGCGATCGAGTACGTCCAAGGCTTCACGCATCGCCGGCGTGGTGGAGCCATAGTAAATCACCCCCAGCCTTGTCGGCTCGGCGGCCTTGCGGAAAATCGGCTGCGGCACCAGGGTGGCCGCGGTGATGAACTTGCGCAGGAGCCGTTCCATGTTGTAGATATAGTCGGGCCCCGCCTCGGAATACATGGCTTGCGGGTTGCGAGACGTGCCCCGCGTAAAGAAGGCGCCTCTGCTGGGATGGGTTCCAGGCAGGGTGCGCCATGGGATTCCGTCACCATCGACATCACGGTATCGGCCAAAGGGCTTGCCGGCTTCGAGCTCTTCGGCGGTCATGACCTTGCCGCGGTCGTATTCCTTCGTATCGTCCCAGACGAACGGTTTGCACAGGCGCTGGTTCATGCCGATGTCGAGATCCGTCATTACAAAAACGGGCGTTTGCAGGCGCTCAGCCAGATCCAGGGCGGCAGCGGAATGGGTAAAGCACTCGTGTGGGTCTTGCGGGAACAGCAACACATGCTTGGTGTCGCCGTGTGAGGCATAGGCGCAGGAAATCAGATCTGCCTGCTGGGTGCGTGTCGGCATGCCGGTGGAAGGTCCACCGCGCTGCACGTTGATGATGGTCACTGGAATCTCGGCGAAATAGGCCAGGCCAATGAATTCGGTCATCAATGACACGCCCGGTCCCGAGGTGGCGGTAAAGGCTCGGGCACCATTCCAGCCTGCGCCAACCACCATGCCAATGGACGCCAGCTCGTCTTCAGCCTGTACGATGGCATAGTTATGCTGGCCGGTTGCGGGGTCCACGCGGAACTTGTCGCAGTATTTCTGAAACGCTTCGGGAATCGAGGTGGAGGGCGTGATCGGGTACCAGGCGGCCACCGTGGCCCCCCCGTACACCAGACCCAGACCGGCCGCGCTGTTGCCATCGGTAAAAATCTGGTCACCGACGGCATCGGCGCGCTGCACGCGGATACCCAGTGGTGCCTGCATGTGCAGCTTGACGTAGTCGCGCCCCAGGTGCAAGGCCTTGATGTTCGACTCCAGCAGACGCTCCTTGCCCTTGAACTGCTCCCCGAACAGCTTTTCGAACACCTCAGCCTCCACGTCAAGCAAGACCGAGAGCGCACCGACGTAGATGATGTTCTTGAACAACTGACGCTGGCGCGGGTCTGTGTAGGCGTTGTTGGCGATTTCGGTCAGTGGCACGCCCATGGTATGCACGTCGTCGCGGAATTTGGAGGGCGGCATGGGCCGCGTGCTGTCGTAAAACAGGTAGCCGCCGGTCTCGATTTCAGCGATGTCGGCATCCCAGGTCTGTGGGTTCATGGCGACCATCATGTCGACACCACCGCGCCGGCCGTGGTAGCCTTTCTCGCACACCCGGGCCTCGTACCAGGTCGGCATGCCCTGGATATTGCTGGGGAAGATGTTGCGCGGACTCACCGGCACGCCCATGCGCATGACGGCCTTGGCAAAAAGCTCATTGGCCGAGGCAGAGCCCGAACCGTTGACGTTGGCAAATTTGATGACGAAATCGTTGATGGCTTCAATACGCTTCATGCGACCTCCAATTGAGCTTTGCGGCTGCGGTCACGACATCCCGGCCCGGCCTGTGTTGTGTTGAGCAGGAACTTCTGCATATCCCATGCGCCGGTTGGGCAGCGTTCAGCGCACAGGCCACAGTGCAGGCAGACGTCCTCATCCTTGACCATCACGTGCCCGGTTTTGAGTTCAGCGGAAACATAAAGGTCCTGTGCCAGATGCGTCGATGGCGCCTTCAACCTTGTCCGCAAGTCGGCTTCTTCCCCATTGCTGGTAAAGGTGATGCAGTCCATCGGGCAGATGTCCACGCAGGCATCGCACTCGATGCAGGTGTCCCGGTTGAAGACAGTCTGTACGTCGCAATTCAGGCATCGGCTCGCTTCCTTGAATGCGGTAGCGGCATCAAAGCCCAGTTCCACCTCCACGCGAATGCTGGCCAGCGCCGTCTCGGCCTTGGCCCATGGCACCTTGAAGCGCGTATCGCCTGAAACGTCGTTGTGGTAGCTCCACTCGTGGATGCCCATTTTCTGGGACATGAGGTTGGTCATTGGAGCGGGTCTTTCCTCCACCGCTTCACCTTGCAGGAATCGATCAATCGAAACCGCCGCTTCGTGCCCATGCGCGACCGCTGTAATGATGTTCTTGGGGCCATAGGCCGAATCGCCGCCGAAAAACACCTGCGGCACGGTCGACTGAAAGGTGTCTTTGCCCAGAACTGGTAGGCCCCAGCGGTCGAACTCGATGCCACTGTCGCGCTCGATCCAGGGGAAAGAGTTCTCCTGGCCCACCGCAACCAGCACGGCATCGCATTCAAAATACATGTCAGGTTCACCCGTGGGCACCAGACTGCGGCGTCCCTTGTCGTCATAGACCGCGCGGACCACCTCGAACGTCATGCCCAGGAGCTTGCCGTCCTGGTGATTGAAGCTCTTCGGAACGTGGAAGTTGATGATGGGAATGCCCTCATGCACCGCGTCTTCCTTTTCCCAGGGCGACGCCTTCATTTCCTCGAATCCACTGCGAACGATGACTTTCACGTCGGAGCCGCCGAGTCGGCGCGCGGAACGGCAGCAGTCCATGGCGGTATTGCCGCCTCCCAGCACGATGACCCGGGGTGGCACGCTGGTGATGTGCCCGAACGATACGGAGGCAAGCCAGTCGATGCCGATATGGATGTGCGCAGCGGCCTCGTTGCGCCCGGGAACATCCAGGTCACGCCCGCGCGGGGCGCCGCAACCCACGAATACCGCGTCATAGCCTTGCTTCAGCAAGGCTTGCATGGAGTCCACGCGCTGGCCACTCTTGAAGTCAACTCCCAGGTCCAGGATGTAACCGGTTTCTTCATCAATGACCGATTCGGGCAGACGGAAGCGTGGAATCTGCGAACGGATGAAGCCACCCGCCTTGGCCTCGCCATCGAACACGGTCACCGCATACCCCAGTGGTGCCAGATCGCGGGCCACCGTCAGTGATGCCGGTCCGGCACCGACGCAGGCAATGCGCTTGCCATTGGCGGGCCCCACTTTGGGCATGCGGGACTTGACCTCGTCCTTGTTGTCTGCCGCCACACGCTTGAGGCGGCAGATGGCGACCGGCTCCGGCTTGTCACCGTTGTTTTCCTCGACGCGGCCTCGCCGGCAGGCGGGCTCACAAGGGCGGTCACAGGTACGCCCCAGCACGCCGGGAAAAACATTCGACACCCAGTTGATCATGTAGGCATCGCTGTAGCGACCCTGCCCGATCAGGCGGATGTATTCGGGGACGGGGGTATGGGCCGGGCAGGCCCACTGACAGTCGACGACCTTGTGAAAATAGGCCGGCTGGGTGATGTTTGTTGGCTGCAAAACGGTCTCCTTGGCCTGTCAAGGCTCCGAAAGCGGCGCCACAGGTGCGGAGAAGTCTAAGGCGGCAAGGCATCAAATCGGGGCTGGGTAATCCCGAAAAGTGAAGCCTCTATGACCCAAATCAAGAAAGGCGGGTTGGACCCGACAAATTCTCTTCGACCGCGCCCAGATCTCCGGGAGGGTCTGACCCGTTCAGTTGAACTGCGCCAGTCGGTCGAATGCCGCGACCACCTCGGGTGGCGCCTGCACCAGTTCAATCAGTACGCCCTCCCCGCCAATCGGCAAATCGTCACTGGCTTTGGGATGCACGAAACAGATGTCAAACCCCGCCGCGCCCTTGCGAATGCCTCCGGGCGCAAAGCGCACGCCTTGTGCCGCGAGCCACTCCACCGCGACCGGCAGGTCGTCGATCCACAGGCCGACGTGGTTGAGCGGCGTAGTGTGCACGGCGGGCTTCTTGTCGGGATCCAGTGGCTGCATCAGGTCCACCTCGACCTTGAAGGGACCGCTGCCGATGGAACAGATGTCTTCATCGACGTTTTCACCCTCGCTGCGAAAGGTGCCGGTCACCTTCAAGCCGAACAAATCCACCCAGAGCTTGCTGAGTCGATTCTTGTCAGGTCCGCCGATGGCGATCTGCTGGATACCCAGTACCTTGAACGGTCGTTGCATGTTCTTCTATCCGGAAAGATGAAAGGGGGATCAGACGAATTCGATGATCGGCTGGTCCACCATCAGGCTTTCACCCTTGGCTGCCAGCACCTTGCCCACCACGCCGTCGGCAGTGGCAAACAGCACGTTTTCCATTTTCATGGCCTCGATCACGGCCACGCGCTCGCCGGCCTGCACCTTCTGGCCAGGCTGGACGGCCACGTCCACCAGCAAGCCGGGCATGGGCGACAGCACGAAGCGGCTCATGTCGGGCGGCGCCTTGAAGGGCATTAGGCGGTGCAACTCGGCCATGCGTGGGGACATCACCAGTGCCTCGATCTTGGCGCCGTTGTGCTGCACGCGCAGGGCCAGCGGATTTTTCAGCGTGCCGCGTTCCATCTGGGTTGTGAATGGTTGCCCGTTCACCGTGCCCACGATGCACACGTCGTTCAGACGTGAAGGACTGCTGATCTCATAGGACTTTCCTCCCACGTGAATGGCCGCAATGCCAGCCTTGCCGGTGAACTCGTCCACGTGAACCGGCAGATAGCGGTAATCCGCGTGACCATTCTCCGATAGCACCACAACGGTGTAGTCCATGCCCACCTTGACACCGTAACCCGGCAACTGCCCTGTCAATCCGGCTGCGCGCTCGCGCGATTTGCGGCGCACAAAGGCCGCCATCGCGACCAGGAAGTTGATGTCGTCGTGCGGCACGTCTTCGGCGCGGAACCCCTTTGCATATTGCTCGGCGATGAACCCGGTGTTGAAGTCGCCCGATACGAACTTCGGGTGCGCCAGCAGTGCCGCCTGAAACGGGATGTTGCTGCTGATGCCTCGGATCACGAAGCCGTTCAGCGCCTCGCGCATCTTGGCGATCGCGTCCAACCGGTCGGTTCCGTGAACGATGAGCTTGGCGATCATCGAGTCGTAATACATCGGAATCTCGCCGCCGTCCTGCACGCCGGTGTCCACCCGCACGCCAAACAGGTCGGTCGTGTTGGCCTGAAACATGGTTTCCATCGGTGGCTGGAAGCGCACCAGCCTGCCGGTCGAGGGCAGGAAGTTGCGAAACGGGTCTTCCGCGTTGATGCGGCACTCGATCGCCCAGCCGTTGCGCCGCACCTGTTCCTGCGTGATGGGCAGCGGCTCGCCTGCGGCCACGCGGATCATCAGTTCCACCAGATCCACGCCGGTGATGCATTCCGTCACCGGATGCTCCACCTGTAGCCGAGTGTTCATTTCAAGGAAGTAGAAACTCTGGTCGCTGCCAACCACGAACTCCACCGTCCCAGCGCTCTGGTACTTCACGGCCTTGGCCAGCGCCACGGCCTGCTCGCCCATGGCCTTGCGGGTCGCCTCGGAGATAAAGGGCGACGGCGCCTCTTCGATCACTTTCTGGTGCCGGCGCTGGATCGAGCACTCACGCTCGTTCAGGTAGATGCAGTTGCCCTGGCTGTCGCCCAGCACCTGGATCTCGATATGGCGGGGTTCGAGCACATACTTTTCGATCAGGATCCGGTCGTCGCCAAACGCCGTGCGCGCTTCATTGCGGCACGAGGTGAAACCTTCACGGCACTCCTTGTCGTCAAATGCCACGCGCAGGCCCTTGCCGCCGCCGCCGGCCGAGGCCTTGATCATCACCGGGTAGCCAATGCCCTTGGCGATCTGTACTGCCTGCTCGGCTGTGTCGATGGCGTCCGCGTAGCCCGGAATGGTGTTGACCTTGGCGTCCTTGGCCAGCTTCTTGGAGGCGATCTTGTCGCCCATCTGCCCGACCGAGTAATGCTTGGGGCCGATGAAAATGATGCCTTCTTCTTCGAGCCGGCGCGAGAACTCGGCGTTCTCCGACAGGAAGCCGTAGCCCGGATGCACGGCCTGTGCGCCGGTCTCCTTGCAGGCGGCAATGATCTTGTCCATCACCAGGTAAGAGTCTTTCGAAGGTGCCGGGCCGATGCAGACGGATTCGTCGGCCAGCATCACGTGGCGCGCATCCCGGTCAGCTTCGGAGAAAACCGCGACCGTCTTGATGCCCATCTTCTGGGCTGTCTTGATGACGCGGCAGGCGATCTCGCCACGGTTGGCAATGAGAATCTTGGTAAACATGTTGTTCTTCTCCTCGGGCCTTAGAGTGGGATGTTCCCGTGCTTGCGCCACGGGTTTTCAATCTTCTTTTCCTTGAGCATGACCAGGCTGCGACAAATGCGCTTGCGGGTCTCGTGCGGCAGGATCACGTCATCGATGAAGCCGCGTGCGCCTGCCACAAAGGGGTTTGCAAAGCGGGCCTTGTATTCGGCTTCCTTGGCGGCCAGCTTGGCCGGATCGCCCTTGTCTTCGCGGAAAATGATTTCCACCGCACCCTTGGCGCCCATCACGGCGATCTCGGCGTTGGGCCAGGCAAAGTTCACGTCGCCGCGCAGGTGCTTGGAAGCCATCACGTCATAGGCGCCGCCGTAGGCCTTTCGGGTGATCACGGTGATCTTCGGCACCGTGCATTCGGCGTAGGCATACAGCAGCTTGGCACCATGCTTGATGATGCCGCCGTACTCCTGCGATGTGCCCGGCATGAAGCCGGGCACGTCCACAAACGTGATCACGGGGATGTTGAATGCATCGCAGAAGCGCACGAAGCGCGCCGCCTTGATGGAGCTCTTGATGTCCAGACACCCGGCCAGCACCAGCGGCTGGTTGGCGACGATGCCGATGGTCTGGCCCTCCATGCGGGCAAAACCGATCAGGATGTTCTTGGCGTACTCGGGTTGCAACTCGAAGAAATCGCCATCGTCCACGGTCTTGACGATCAGTTCCTTCATGTCATAGGGCTTGTTCGGGTTGTCGGGCACCAGCGTGTCCAGGCTGAGCTCCAGTCGTCCGGACGGGTCGCCGCTGGGTCGCACCGGCGCTTTTTCGCGATTGTTCAGCGGCAGGTAGTTGTAAAGGCGGCGCAGCATCAGCAGCGCCTCCACATCGTTCTCGAGGGCCAGGTCGGCCACGCCGCTGCGCGTGGTGTGGGTCACCGCGCCACCCAGTTCCTCGGCCGTGACTTCCTCGTGCGTCACGGTCTTGACCACTTCGGGCCCGGTCACGAACATGTAGGAGCTGTCCTTGACCATGAAGATGAAGTCGGTCATGGCCGGCGAATACACCGCGCCCCCTGCTGACGGGCCCATGATCATGCTGATCTGCGGAACCACGCCGCTGGCCATCACGTTGCGCTGGAACACGTCGGCATAGCCGCCCAGCGAGGCCACGCCTTCCTGGATGCGGGCGCCGCCCGAGTCATTCAGGCCGATCACCGGTGCACCCACCTTCATGGCCTGGTCCATGATCTTGCAGATCTTCTCGGCATGCGCTTCGCTCAGGGCGCCACCGAACACCGTGAAGTCCTGGCTGAACACGAACACCAGGCGGCCGTTGATCATGCCGTAACCTGTGACCACGCCGTCGCCGGGAATCTTGTTGTCCTGCATGCCAAAGTCGGCACAGCGGTGCTCGACAAACATGTCCCACTCTTCAAACGTGCCCTCGTCGAGCAGCACTTCGAGGCGTTCGCGCGCGGTCAGCTTGCCCTTGGCGTGCTGCGCGTCGATACGCTTCTGGCCACCGCCCAGGCGGGCTGCGGCGCGCTTTTTTTCGAGTTGTTCCAGGATGTCGTGCATGGTCGGTCCTCTTTTGAATTCTTCCAGTTATATCGTTTTTGATAGCAAACTATGACTGATTCACACTGGCTATCAACAAAGTTCGTGCTGCTGTGGAAGCCGCGATCGTTCCTGCCCGCACCTGCTGCTCCAGCCCGGGCAACAACGCGCGCACCTGCGGGTTCTGCCGGAAGGCCTGTTTGAGACCCGCGTCGATGCGCTCCCACATCCACGCCAGCGACTGCTGGTGGCGACGCATATCCATCCTGCCATCGGCTTTCTGCAAACTGGAGAATTCCGTCACGGCCGCCCAAAAGCTGTCCACGCCCTGCCCGCTCAAGGCGCTGAGCTGCAGCGCCTTGGGATGCCAGTGCTTTTCGTCATGGCTACCGAACAGGCCTAGCAATTGCATGGCCGACGTGACCTGGAGCTGCGCGCGCTGTGCGGCGATGGCGTCGATGTCGCATTTGTTGATCAGAACGAGGTCGGCCAGTTCCATCACGCCCTTCTTGATGGCCTGCAGATCGTCGCCGGCATTGGGCAACTGCATGAGCACGAACATGTCGGTCATGCCTGAGACCGCCGTCTCGCTCTGGCCCACGCCCACGGTCTCGACAATCACCACGTCGTAGCCCGCCGCTTCGCAGACCAGCATGGCCTCGCGGGTTTTCTCGGCGACGCCGCCGAGGGTGCCACTGCTGGGGCTGGGGCGTATGTACGCTTTTTCGTGGACCGAGAGGCGCTCCATGCGTGTCTTGTCGCCCAGGATCGAGCCGCCGGAGACCGTGCTGGAGGGATCCACCGCCAACACCGCCACCCGATGCCCCTTGTCGATCAGGTACAGGCCCAGCGATTCGATAAACGTGGACTTTCCCACGCCCGGCACACCGCTGATGCCCAAGCGCATGGACTTGCCGGTATGCGGCAGCAAGGCTGTCAGCAATTCATCGGCCAGCGCGCGGTGGTCGGCACGGGTGGACTCGAGCAGCGTGATGGCCTTGGCGATGGCGCGGCGCTGTTGGGCCGGGGAGCCCTTCAAAACGCCGTCCAGCAAGGACATGCCCTGTTTAGCGGTCTCGCCTGTCATGCGTGCAACGTGGGAGGTAGATGAGCGCCAACGTCACAAACCCAGCGACACCGCGGAACCGGCGTCGCCGGTCCGCTGGTGTCGCCCCCTCGCAGGGGAGGCGAACAGCGCCACGGGGGTGCTCATTTGGCCGCCTTCTTGATCTGCTCCAGCACGTCCTTGGCGCTGGCCGGGATCGGGGTGCCGGGGCCGTAGATGCCCTTGACGCCGGACTCGTACAACATTTCGTAGTCCTGGCGCGGAATCACGCCGCCGACGAAGACGATGATGTCTTCGGCTCCCTGCTTCTTCAACTCGGCGACGATGGCCGGCACCAGTGTCTTGTGGCCGGCGGCCAGGGTGGACACGCCCACGGCATGCACGTCGTTTTCGATGGCCTGGCGCGCACATTCCTCAGGAGTCTGGAACAGCGGGCCCATGTCCACGTCGAAGCCCAGGTCGGCGAAGGCGGTGGCGACCACCTTGGCGCCGCGGTCGTGGCCGTCCTGGCCGAGCTTTGAAATCATCACGCGCGGGCGGCGGCCCTGTGCCTGGGCGAAGTCGGCAATCTCTTGCTTGAGCTGGTCCCAGCCCTCGGCGGAGTCATAAGCAGCAGCGTACACACCGGTCACCTTTTGCGTATCGGCGCGGTGGCGCCCGTAAACCTTCTCGAGCGCGTCGCTGACTTCGCCCACCGTGGCACGCAGGCGCATCGCCTGGATCGTCAGGTCCAGGAGGTTGCCGTCGCCCTTTTCCGCCGCGGCCGTCAGCGCGTCCAGCGCGGCCTGCACCCTCAAAGAATCACGGCTGGCCTTGATCGCTTTCAGCCTCTGAATCTGCCCGTCGCGCACGGCCACATTGTCAATATCGCGCGACTCGATCGCGTCTTCGGTCTTGAGCTTGTACTTGTTGACGCCGACGATCACGTCACGGCCTGAGTCGATGCGCGCCTGTTTCTCGGCCGCCGCCGCCTCGATCTTCAGCTTGGCCCAGCCGCTGTCCACAGCCCTGGTCATGCCACCCATGGCCTCGACTTCCTCGATGATGGCCCAGGCGGCATCCGCCATGTCCTGGGTCAGTTTTTCCATCATGTAACTGCCGGCCCAAGGGTCGACCACGTTGGTGATGTGAGTCTCTTCCTGAATGATGAGCTGGGTGTTGCGGGCAATGCGCGAGCTGAACTCTGTCGGCAGAGCGATGGCTTCGTCGAGTGCGTTGGTGTGCAGGCTCTGCGTACCGCCAAACACGGCGGCCATGGCTTCGATGGTGGTGCGCACGACGTTGTTGTAGGGGTCCTGCTCGGTCAGGCTCCAGCCGCTGGTCTGGCAATGGGTGCGCAGCATCAGGCTCTTGGGGCTCTTCGCGTCGAAACCCTTCATGATGCGGCACCACAGCAGGCGGGCCGCGCGCATCTTGGCGATCTCCAGATAGAAATTCATGCCAATGGCCCAGAAGAAAGACAGGCGGCCGGCAAAGCCGTCCACATCCATGCCCTTGGCAATGGCCGTCTTCACATACTCCTTGCCATCGGCCAGCGTGAACGCCAGCTCCAGCGCCTGGTTGGCGCCAGCTTCCTGCATGTGGTAGCCCGAGATGCTGATCGAATTGAACTTCGGCATGTGCCTCGCCGTGTACTCGATGATGTCGCCGATGATGCGCATGCTCGGCTCGGGCGGGTAAATATAGGTGTTGCGAACCATGAACTCCTTGAGAATGTCGTTCTGGATCGTCCCGCTGAGCAGGTCCTGGCCCACGCCCTGCTCTTCGGCCGCCACCACGTAACCCGCCAGCACCGGCAGCACGGCGCCATTCATGGTCATGGAGACGCTCACCTTGTCCAGTGGAATCTGGTTGAACAGCACCTTCATGTCCTCGACCGAATCGATCGCCACGCCGGCCTTGCCCACGTCGCCGGTCACGCGGGGGTGGTCGCTGTCATAGCCCCGGTGCGTGGCCAGGTCAAAGGCGACCGACACGCCCTGGCCGCCGGCGGCCAGCGCCTTGCGGTAGAAAGCGTTGGATTCTTCTGCTGTCGAAAAGCCTGCGTACTGGCGGATCGTCCAGGGGCGAACGGCGTACATCGTGGCCTGCGGTCCGCGCAAGAAGGGCTCGAAGCCCGGCAGCGTATTGGCGTATGGCAGGTTGCGCGCGTCCTCGGCGGTGTACAGCGGCTTGACGACGATGCCGTCTGGCGTGACCCAGTCCAGGGCATCGATCTGCCCACCGGGGGCGGATTTCGCAGCGGCTTTGGCCCAGGCCTCGAGGCTGACAGGTGCGAATTCGGGGTTGTTTAAGCTCATGGCGGAACAGCTTTCTGCAGGGTCAGATCCACCACGCCTGTGGCCGGGCTGGCGGGGTCGGCAAGTCGTTGGAAGTTTACATCATTTATAATTATTGATGCAAAATATTCCGCCCGCCTTACAATCCGGACGAACCTGAACACCTATGTCCGCCCTCTCCCTTGCGCCCCGTGCCCTTTATGAAGAAGTCGCCGAACTACTGAGGCAGCGCATCTTCAAGCGTGAACTTGAGCCCGGCAGCTGGATCGACGAACTCAAACTGGCCGAAGAATACGGCATCAGCCGCACACCCTTGCGCGAAGCGCTGAAGGTGTTGGCAGCCGAGGGGCTGGTGACCATGAAGGTGCGACGCGGTGCCTACGTGACCGAAGTCTCGGAAAAAGACCTCACGGACGTCTACCACCTGCTCAGCCTCCTCGAGTCCGACGCGGCAGGCGTTGTGGCGCAGGTCGCCACAGACGTTGAAATGGACGAACTCAGGGCCCTGCACCTGGAACTTGAAGCCGCCGCCAGCGACCGTGACCGTTTCTTCACGCTCAACGAGCGCTTTCACATGCGCCTACTGGCGATCGCCGACAACCGCTGGCGCAACCAGATGGTGGCCGACCTGCGCAAGGTCATGAAGCTGAACCGCCACAATTCGCTGTTCAAGGCCGGTCGCATCGAGGAATCCCTCGCCGAGCACCGTGCTGTCATGCGCGCGCTCGAGTCGCGAAGTCCAGAGGCTGCCAGTCTGCGCATGACCGAGCATTTCCGCAACGGGCTGGAAGCGGCGGTCTGAAACGCTTAAACGGGCAAGGCGCCCTACTCTTTGGCAATCAGCTCCAGGCGTTTGTCGGGCAAGAGCCAGGCCACCGATACCGCGAAAAAGATCACGATGGTGAGCCACTCGGCAACAAAGGCGAGGGGTATCGCCAGCAAATAGGCCGCGAAGGAAAGCCTCGACTTCATATCGTTGCGGGTCGTTCTGGCCAGTTCCGAATCGTCGCCCTGACTGGCCACGAGAACCCGCACCAGCACGCGGTAAGCGATGCCCGTCATCAGCACCACGCACCCATACGTGGCAACCGGGACCCGGTGAAACTGATGTTCCCCCATCCAGGCGGTCACAGCCGGAATCAGCGACAACCAGAACAGCCAATGCATGTTGGCCCACAGAATCCCGCCGTTCACATGGTGAACCGCATGCAGAAGATGGTGGTGATTGCTCCAGAAGATCGCGACCGTGACGAAGCTCAGCAGGTAGCTCAGCAGTTTCGGAATCAGCGGCTGCAGCGAGGAAAAGTCGAACTGACCCGGGCCCTTGAGCTCCAGCACCATGATGGTGATGATGATCGCAATCACGCCATCGCTGAACATCTCCAGCCGGTTCTTGCCCATTTTTCACTTTCCTTTCCAGACCTCAAGTTTGCGCCCTGGAGTGTACGCAGGACCCGGAAAACGCCGGTACCCCGGACCGGTGGCGAGATAGATAACTCCTGATTCAATAGCTTGTGAGGACCGTTGGACAATGGGTACACCGCTTTTTTACGAGAAATCTGGCCTCAAAACTGGCCCTGCGCCGATTCCCGCGCCCTGGCCCACACGTCGCGGGCTGGCAGCGGCTTCAAGTGGTGGTCGCTCCAGACCTGCCGCCAGCGCCGGGCGCCGCGCAGGCCGTGGCGCAGGCCCAGCATGTGGCGGGCGACGGCGGACCACGGGGTGCCGTCTTCCTCGAACTCGCGCTCCATGTAGGCGACCATCTGCTCTTCGACATCGTCGCGCGTTATGTCCCTCGGGTTCGCGCCATAGAACGCCTCATCCCACCCCGCCATCAGCCAGGGGTTGTGGTAGGCCTCGCGCCCCACCATCACGCCATCCAGGTGCTGCAGATGGTTCGCAATCTGCTCGTTGGTCGTGATGCCACCGTTCACGCTGATGGTCAGCGCGGGGAAGTCCCGTTTCAGCTGGTAGGCCAGCCCGTAGCGCAGCGGCGGGATGTCGCGGTTTTCCTTCGGGCTGAGCCCGTCCAGCCAGGCATTGCGCGCGTGGACGATAAAGACCTTGCAGCCGGCTTCACTCACCTGACCCACGAAGTCACGCACGAAGTCGTAACTCTCGATGCGGTCGATGCCGATGCGGTGCTTCACGGTGACGGGGATGGTCACGGCGTCCAGCATGGCCTTGACGCCATCGGCCACCAGCGCGGGCTCGGCCATCAGGCAGGCGCCGAAGGCGCCGCGCTGCACGCGCAGGCTGGGGCAGCCGCAGTTGAGGTTGATCTCGTCGTAGCCCCACTGCTCGCCGATTTTCGCGGCGCGCGCCAGGTCGAGCGGTTCACTGCCGCCGAGCTGCAGCGCGACCCGGTGTTCGGTTTCGTCAAAGCGCAGGTGCTGCCGCTGGTCGCCGTGCAGCAGCGCGCCGGTGCTGACCATTTCGGTATAGAGCAAGGCGTTACGGGTGATCAGGCGGTGGAAGTAGCGGCAATGCTTGTCGGTCCAGGCCATCATCGGCGCAACGGAGAGGCGCCAGGGGCTGTAGACAGTTTGGGCTGACGGCTCGGACATGGGATCGAATTATCCCAGCCGAGTCAGCACGCCCTGCGCCGCGCGATGCCCGCTGGCGAAGCAGGCGGTGAGCAGGTAGCCGCCGGTGGGCGCTTCCCAGTCCAGCATCTCGCCGGCACAGAAAACGCCGGGCAAGGACTTGAGCATCAGCGACTCGTCCATGGCTTCGAAGGGCACGCCGCCAGCCGTGCTGATGGCTTCATCCAGCGGGCGAGCGGCCGTCAGCGTGACCGGCAGCGCCTTGATGGCGGCGGCCAGGCGCTCGGGCTGCTCCATCGTCTCCTTGGGCAGCAGCTCGTGCAGCAGGCCCATCTTGATACCCTCCAGGCCCAGGCGGCTCTTGAGGTGGCTGCTCAGGCTGCGCGCGCCGCGCGGGTGGCGCACCTCGGCCAGCACACGCTCGACCGGGCGGTCGGGCAGCAGGTCGAGCCAGAAGGTGGCGCGGCCCTGCGCGGCGATGGCGTCGCGCAGCCGGGCCGAGGCGGCATAGACCAGGCTGCCCTCCACGCCCGTGGCGGTGGCGACGAACTCGCCCCGGCGGTGCCAGGGCGCTGCGCCGTCCTCGCCCAGGGTGATGGCTACAGACTTGAACGGCTGGCCGGCGAAGCGCTCGCGGAAATGCGCGGTCCATCCTTGGCCGTCACGCCCGGCCGCGTCGAAGCCGCAATTGGACGGCTGGAGCAGCACCACCGGCACGCCGCGCGCCGCCAGCGGCGCCACCCAGGCGCCGTCCGAGCCCAGCCGCGCCCAGCTGCCGCCGCCCAGCGCCAGCAGCACCGCGCGGGCGCTCACACGGCGCGCTCCGGCGGGCGTGTCGAACAGCAGTGCCCCTTCCGCGTCCCAGCCCGTCCAGCGGTGGCGCATGTGAAACGTCACCGGCACGCCCGGCGCCGCCGGATGCCGCAGCCGCTGCAGCCAGGCGCGCAACAAAGGCGCGGCCTTCATGTCGGCGGGAAACACGCGCCCGGAGGTGCCCACGAAAGTTTCCACGCCCAACCCGGCCGCCCAGGAACGCAGCGCGTCGGCGCCAAACTCGCGAATCAGCGGCTCGATGGCGGCGCGGCGAGACCCATAGCGCCCGGCAAAGGCATCGAGCGGCTCGGCGTGCGTCAGGTTCAGCCCACCCTTGCCCGCCAGCAGGAACTTGCGCCCCACCGACGGCATGGCGTCGAACAGGTGCACGGCGCGGCCTGCCGCCGAGACCACTTCCGCCGCCGCCAGCCCGGCCGGGCCGGCGCCGATGAGGGCGATGTCGAGCGAAGAGTCAGCGGCGATGGCAGTGGTCATGCGGGGATTGTCGCCGCTGGCCCTTGACGCGCGGGCGCGCGTCGAAGTTTCAGGAAAGCATCGCGGATGCAGGCCGTCGCCACGCGCAGCTGCGCGTGGTCCAGGCGCCGGATGAAGCCGCCGCTGGCTGCCGGCAGCCGCCGCCGCTCAGCGCCCCGCGCCAAGGATCGGCACGACCACGGCGTAGGTCAGCACGAAGATCACGAGGATGCCGGTCAGGTTGAGCCACAGCCCGGCGCGGATCATCTGCGGCATGCGCACCAGGCCGGTTCCGAAGACAATGGCATTGGGCGGCGTGCCCACCGGCATCATGAACGCGCAGCTCGCGGCGATGGTGGCGGGCACCAGCAGCATGCCGGCCGGCACGCCCAGTACCGGCGCCAGCGCCGCCAGGATCGGCAGCATCGTCGCCACCTGCGCGGTGTTCGAGGTGAGCTCGGACATGAACACCATGATCGTGATGATCGCCAGCAGGGCGGCCCACATCGGCCAGCCGGCAAAGTCCGCGGCCAGCGCGCCGATGTACTGCGGCACGCCATTGGCCTCGGTCGCCGCGGCCAGCGCCAGGCCGCCGCCAAAGAGGATCAGCACGCCCCAGGGCAGCTTCTGCGCCGTGGCCCAGTCCATCGCACGCACACCCCGGGCCCGGTCCACCGGCAACAGAAACAGCGCGAGCGCCGCCAGGATCGCGATGCCGGCGTCCGAGAGCCCGGCCAGCGGGCGCATGCCAGCCACCGACCAGTCCTTGAGCAACGGCGAGCTCATCCACAGCACCACGGTGACGGCGAACACGCCCAGCGTCACCCGCTCGCCGGCGTTCAAGTCGCCCAGCTTCGCCCATTCGTCGCGTACGAACTCGCGCCCGCCCTCGATCTCGCCCATGCGCGAGGGAAACAGCACGCTCGTGTTCAGGAACCAGGCCAGCGGCAGGAAGGCCAGCATCATCGGCACGCCGATCGCCATCCATTCCAGAAAACCGATGCGGATGCCGGCGCTCTGCTCGACAAAGCGCACCAGGATGCCGTTGGGCGGCGAGCCGATGATGGTGCCCAGCCCGCCGATCGAGGCGGCATAGGCCACGCCCAGCAGCACCGAGAAGGCGAAGTTGGACAGGTCGCGGTCTTCGGTGGGAATGCCGCCGTGCTCGGCCAGGCCCCGGCCGGTACGTCGGCGCAGCGCCACGTCGATCACCGAAAGCACGATCGGTACCATCATCGCGGCGGTGGCGGTGTTGGACACCCACATGCTCACAAACGCGGTGGCAGCCATTGTCCCGCCGACGATCGCCTTGGGCCGGGTGCCTACCAGCTTCAGCGTGGCAAAGGCGATGCGCCGGTCCAGCCCCCAGCGCTGGATCGCCAGCGCGAGCACGAAGCCGCCCAGGAACAGAAAGATCACGTCTGCGCCGTAGTTGGCCGTGGTGCGCGCCAGTGGCATGATGCCCGCCAGCGGAAACGCGGCAATCGGCAGCAGCGCGGTGACCTCGATGTCCACCGCCTCGGTCATCCACCAGGTGGCCATCCACGCCATCATCGCCAACGTGGCTCGGCCGGCCTGCGAGAACGCCACCACCTTGCCCTGCGCGTTGGCATAGGTTTCGGGCAGCGCGACATACAAGGCCAGCGCCAGCACCGGCCCCAAGAAAAGGCCCACCCGTTGCACGCGTTGCTGAAGGCTCAAGGCCATGACTCCCCCAGATTCAAAGTTGCGGGACACGACCATTGTGGGCGGCGGCGGCCGCGCTGCACTTGATGCGAGTCAATCACGCTGCAGGTGACGCCTCGCCCCAGGCCCCTGCCCCTCTACACTGCGCGCCATGCCCCGCCCCGCCGACACCATCACCCCTTCCCCCTGGCACGCTCTGCGCGCCGCACGCCATGCCGTCATCCCGCGCCGCCCACTGATCCTGCACGGCCCCCGGGGGCCGGTGGCGGTGGGCAGCGTGGCCGAGGCGCACCTGCCGGCGCTGGCCGATTGGCCGCAGTGGATCACCATCGGCCCCGAAGCCGTCACGATGGACATCGGCGCCGAGATTGAGGCCATCAACACCCGCTGGGCCGCAGTGAACGAGGCTCTGCGCGCCCAGGGCCTGATCGTCGCCTGGCGCGACGAGCCCTACGGCGTGTGGGACGAGCAGGCGCTGAGCCACGCCACCATCGAGCGCGCGGCCTCGCGCTTCTGGGGCACGCTGACGCTGGGCGCGCACTGCAACGGCTACGTGGCCGATGCCCAGGGCCGCCCCACGCACCTGTGGGTGGCGAAGCGCAGCCTGAACAAGCCCACCGACCCCGGCATGCTGGACAACCTGATCGGCGGCGGCGTGCCCCTCGGCCAAAGCCCCTGGGAGGCGTTGCAGCGCGAGGCGTTCGAAGAGGCCGGCCTGGCGCCGGACGAGATCGCCCGGGCCACGCCCGGGCGCGTCGTGGCACTGCACTGCGACATCCCCGAAGGTCTGCAACGCGAGCACCTGCATGTGTACGACCTGCGCCTGCCCGCCGGCCGCGCGCCGCAGAACCAGGACGGCGAAGTGGCCTGGCACCAGTGCTGGCCCGTGGCGGATGCCCTGGCCGCCGCCGCCGAGGGCCGCTTCACCACCGACGCCGCGCTGGCCACGCTGGACTTCGCGGTGCGGCATGGCGTGGTGGCGGGGGATGATCCGCTGGCCCAGGCGCTGGAGGCGCTGGTGGCGGGTGCGGCAACCGGCGCGCCGGCCACGCGCTGACGCGCCCCGCCCCCGATCATTTCCGCTCGTTTCCACGCATCCCGCCCGAACGCGTCCGTACCCCATCCTCGGCGTACGGTTTCCGTCCGGCCTGCCGACCCGGCCGGGATGCCCGCGCTAGCATCATGGCCCTATGGATTCACTCTCGCAACTGGCCCTGGGTGCCGCGTGCAGCGTCGCCGTCATGGGGCGGCGCACCGCGGTGTGGAAGGCGGCGCTGTGGGGCGGCATCGCGGGCACGCTGCCGGACCTGGATGCGCTGATCGACTTCGGCGATGCGGTCAGCAACATGACCCACCACCGCGCCGAGAGCCACGGCTTGTTCTTCGTCACCCTGGCAGCGCCACTGCTGGCCTGGGTCGCCAACCGGGTGCATGGCGGCGACGGCCTGTACAGGCGCTGGTGCCTTGCGCTGTGGCTGGCGCTGTTCACCCATCCGCTGCTCGACGCCCTGACGATCTACGGCACCCAGCTGCTGCAGCCGTTCAGCGAGCACCCCT
>JAABQG010000069.1 GCA_011391595.1 Hydrogenophaga sp. | reverse complement strand
GTCGCGTCTGGGCCTGGTGCTTGACATGACGCTGCGCGACATCGAGCGGGTGTTGTACTTTGAAGCCTATGTGGTCACGGACCCCGGCATGACGCCGCTGAAGAAGTTCAGCATCATGTCCGAGGATGACTACGACGCGAAGCGCAAGGAATACGGTGATGAATTCGTCGCCAAGATGGGCGCCGAAGGGATCAAGGAACTCCTGCAAGGCATCGACCTGGACCTGTCCACCGAGCGCCTGCGCGGAGACCTGACCGGCTCCGAAGTGAAGGTCAAGAAGAACGCCAAGCGCCTGAAGGTGCTTGAGGCCTTCAAGAAGTCCGGCATCAAGCCCGAGTGGATGGTGCTGGATGTGCTGCCCGTGTTGCCACCGGACCTGCGTCCGCTGGTGCCACTGGATGGTGGTCGTTTCGCGACCTCTGACCTGAACGATCTGTACCGCCGCGTCATCAACCGCAACAGCCGCCTGCGCCGCCTGCTCGAACTCAAGGCGCCCGAAATCATTGCGCGCAACGAGAAGCGCATGCTCCAGGAAGCCGTGGACAGTTTGCTGGACAACGGCCGCCGCGGCAAGGCCATGACGGGCGCCAACAAGCGCGCCCTGAAATCGCTGGCCGACATGATCAAGGGAAAGAGTGGCCGCTTCCGCCAGAACTTGCTGGGCAAGCGCGTGGACTACTCGGGCCGTTCCGTGATCACCGTGGGACCGACGCTCAAGCTGCACCAATGTGGCCTGCCGAAGTTGATGGCGCTGGAACTGTTCAAGCCGTTCATCTTCGCGCGCCTCGAATCCATGGGCATCGCGACCACCATCAAGGCGGCCAAGAAGGAAGTCGAATCCGGCACGCCGGTGGTCTGGGACATCCTTGAAGAGGTCATCAAGGAGCATCCGGTGATGCTCAACCGGGCACCCACGTTGCACCGTCTGGGCATTCAGGCGTTCGAGCCGATCCTGATCGAAGGCAAGGCCATCCAGTTGCACCCGCTGGTTTGCGCTGCATTCAACGCCGACTTTGACGGCGACCAGATGGCCGTTCACGTGCCGCTGTCGGTGGAAGCTCAGATGGAGGCCCGCACCTTGATGCTGGCGTCCAACAACATCCTGTTCCCTGCCAACGGCGAGCCCTCCATCGTGCCTTCACAGGACGTGGTGCTGGGCTTGTACTACACCACTCGCGATCGCATCAATGCGAAGGGCGAAGGGCTGGTCTTCTCCGATACCGGGGAAGTGCAGCGCGCCCTGGACGCCGGTGAGGTCGAACTCACCGCCAAGATCAGCGTGCGCCTGACCGAGTACACCCGCAACAAGGAAACTGGCGAATTCGATCCTTCGATCAGTCTGGTCGAGACGACCGTGGGACGGGCCTTGCTGAGTGAGATCCTGCCAAAGGGCCTGCCCTTCTCCAATATCAACAAGGCGTTGAAGAAAAAGGAGATTTCGAAGCTCATCAACGTTTCTTTCCGCAAGTGCGGCCTGAAAGAGACCGTGGTCTTCGCGGACAAGCTCCTGCAGAATGGTTTCCGACTGGCCACCAAGTCCGGCATCTCGATCTGTATCGACGACATGCTGGTGCCCCAGGAAAAGGCCGGCATCATTGCGCGCTCGGAAAAAGAGGTCAAGGAGATCGAACAGCAGTATGTCTCCGGCCTGGTCACGGCGGGGGAGCGCTATAACAAAGTTGTCGACATCTGGGGCAAATCCGGCGATGAAGTGTCGAAGGTGATGATGGCCCAGCTGGCCAAGCAGAAAACCACCGACCGGCACGGCAATGAAGTCGATCAGGAGTCCTTCAACTCGATCTACATGATGGCCGACTCTGGCGCGCGCGGTTCCGCTGCGCAGATTCGCCAGTTGGCTGGCATGCGTGGCCTGATGGCCAAGCCCGACGGCTCGATCATCGAGACCCCGATCACGGCCAACTTCCGTGAAGGCCTGAATGTGCTCCAGTACTTCATCTCCACCCACGGTGCCCGAAAGGGCCTGGCGGACACGGCGCTGAAGACAGCAAACTCCGGCTACCTCACACGTCGACTGGTCGACGTCACCCAGGATCTGGTCGTTACCGAACAGGACTGCGGGACGCACGGTGGTTATCTCATGCGTGCCATCGTCGAGGGCGGTGAAGTGATCGAGTCCCTGCGTGACCGTATCCTGGGTCGCACGGTTGCCGATGACGTCCTTCATCCGGAGAACCGCTCGGTGCTGGTTCCGGCTGGCGAGATGCTCGATGAGGACCTCATCGATGCCCTGGAAGCCGATGGCGTGGATGAGGTCAAGGTGCGTACCGCGCTGACCTGTGAAACCCGTTTTGGCATCTGCGCCAAATGCTACGGCCGCGACCTGGGTCGTGGCGGGCTGATCAACGGCGGTGAGGCGGTCGGCGTGATCGCGGCCCAGTCGATCGGCGAGCCCGGCACGCAGCTGACCATGCGGACCTTCCATATCGGCGGTGCCGCGTCCCGTGCGGCGGTCGCATCCAGCGTGGATGCCAAGTCGAACGGCGTCATCGGGTTCAATGCCACGATGCGCTATGTGACCAACAGCAAGGGTGAGCTGGTGGTGATTTCCCGTTCCGGTGAAATCATCCTGCACGACGAGCATGGTCGCGAACGCGAGCGACACAAGGTGCCCTACGGCGCAACACTGGCGGTCAAGGCTGACCAGGCCATCAAGGCCGGCACGATTCTCGCCACATGGGATCCGCTGACCCGCCCGGTCATCACTGAGTTCGCCGGCAGGGCCAAGTTCGAGAACGTCGAGGAAGGCCTGACGGTTGCCAGGCAGATGGACGAAGTGACCGGCTTGTCCACGCTGGTCGTGATTGATCCCAAGCGTCGTGGCGTGGCCAAGGTGGTGCGTCCGCAGGTCAAGCTGATCGACGCCTCCGGCAATGAGGTCAAGATCCCCGGCACCGATCACTCGGTGACGATCGGCTTCCAGATCGGCTCGCTGGTTCAAGTGCGCGATGGTCAGGACGTGGGTCCCGGCGAGGTGCTGGCCCGCATTCCTGTCGAAGGCCAGAAGACCCGGGACATTACCGGTGGTCTGCCGCGCGTGGCCGAGCTGTTCGAGGCGCGCTCGCCCAAGGACAAGGGCATGCTGGCCGAGATGACCGGCACGGTGTCCTTCGGCAAGGAGACCAAGGGCAAAGTTCGCCTGCAGATCACGGATCCTGACGGCAAGGTCTGGGATGAACTGATCCCCAAGGAGAAGAACATCCTGGTGCACGAGGGGCAGGTGGTCAACAAGGGCGAATCCATCGTCGACGGTCCGGCCGACCCGCAGGACATCCTTCGCCTTCTTGGCGTGGAAGAGCTGGCGCGCTACATTGTTGACGAAGTGCAGGACGTCTACCGGCTTCAGGGCGTGAAGATCAACGACAAGCACATCGAGGTGATCGTTCGCCAGATGTTGCGTCGTGTCGTGGTCGGAAACCCGGGCGATTCGACCTACATTGCAGGCGAGCAAATCGAGCGTTCGGAAATGCTGGACACCAATGACGCACTCCGCGCCGCCGGCAAGATTCCCGTCACCTACACCAACTTGCTGCTGGGCATCACCAAAGCTTCCCTGTCCACTGACAGCTTCATCAGCGCCGCATCGTTCCAGGAGACGACACGCGTGCTGACAGAAGCCGCCATCATGGGCAAGCGTGACGAACTGCGTGGCCTGAAAGAGAACGTCATCGTCGGGCGCCTGATTCCTGCCGGCACGGGCCTCGCGTACCACCAGGCACGCAAGGCCAAAGACCTGATGGACGACGCTGAGCGCCGTGCCATTGCGGAGGCGGAAGCAGCAGAGCTGGCCGGCGCCGGTGAATCGGCGGAGACCACGATCAGCAGCGAGGGTGCTGCCGCGGATTGATCGGATAGTCTATTTTCGATAGCGCCCGAAGTCCGGTTGACGCTGGCTTTGGGCGTTTTTCATTGAAAACTGAGCCATGTACGACTCGCCACCTGCCAGGGTTGCCAAATGACGCCGTCACTCGCATGGGTCGCGTTGGCGGCAATCATCCTGTTCTGGGCTGTCGGCGCCTACAACCGGCTCGTGCGTTTGCGTTCTGACGTCGTCAAGGCGTTTTCTGCGCTTGACAGTGTTCTCGCCGTTCAACCAGCATTGATTCAGGCGACGCTGCCTGCCGCCTTGCCGCCGGACGTCTTGCCGGATGGATCCCTGGCGCAGTGGAGCCGCCTCAGTTCGGCCGGAGAACAGTATGCGCGATCGCTGGCCAATGCGCGCTCGCGGCCGCTTGATCCCGAGGCCATCTCTGCGCTCTGTGCCGCGCAGAGTGTGCTGGATGATGTGTGGCAGATCCCTACCCAGCCGGGCAGCGACCCGCAGGCGGGTCTGATGGACGGACTGCGGGCGCGGCTCGCCCGGCTTGCCGATCAGGCTGCTGGTCTGCGCGAGGCCTTTGATGCTTCGGTATTTGCGTACAACACCGCTGTCGGCCAGTTTCCGGCCATGCTGCTGGCGCGCATATGGGGGTTCAAGCCGGCAGGCCTGATCCAGCCGAGAAACCCGGAACAAAACGGCGAATGACCAGGAAAACCCGCATTTGACCAAAGCCCAAATCCCTTTGTGGCGGCAGCTTCAAGCCACGGCACATGTCCTGACCGAAGTAAGGTCCGGCCATTCCCTCACGCCCGTTCTGGAGCGCGTGGATAGGGAGCTGCGCCCAGGCGTTCAGGCCCTTTCGTTTCACGTCATGCGGTTTCTGGGGCGTGCGCAAGCACTTTGCCGCAAGCTGGCACGCAGGGCACCACCCGAAGCGGTGGATGCCCTGCTCTGCACCGCGCTTGCGCTGATCTGGCGGCAAGAAGACGCGCCCTACGAAGCATTCACTCTGGTCGATCAAGCGGTTGAGGCAGCCAAGAAAAACCCCGCAACCCGGGCTCAAGCCAGCTTTGTCAATGCCTGCCTGCGGCGTTTCCTGCGTGAGAGAGATCTGCTGGTCAAGGCCACCGACAACGATCTGGTTGCACGCTGGAATCATCCGCGCTGGTGGGTGGAACGGTTGAAGAAGGAGCATCCTGACCAGTGGGAAGCCATTCTTCGCGCCAACAACACCCCGGCACCCATGACGCTGCGTGCCAATGCCCGTCGCGTCACCTTGGCGGAATACCTCCAGGTGTTGCAAGCGTCGGGGATCAGCGCCACGCTGCAGGCGCCCTCGGGCGTCGTGCTCGAGCACGCCATGCCGGTCCAGAGCATCCCCGGGTTTTCTGACGGCATGGTTTCAGTTCAGGATGGCGGCGCCCAGCTTGCTGCGCCCCTGCTCCTTCGTGGCATTGACCCCAAAGCTGTCTTGAATATCCTGGACGCGTGTGCCGCACCAGGCGGAAAGACGGCCCACTTGCTCGAGTGTTCGGCAGCACGGGTCACTGCTTTGGACATCGATCCAGCGCGCTGTGACCGCATCGCGCAGAACCTGCGTCGCCTGGGGTTGACGGCCCGGGTGTTGACCGCCGACGCGGCGGAACCCGCAAGCTGGTGGGACGGCGAGACTTTTGACGCGATCCTGCTCGATGCGCCGTGCACGGCATCGGGCATTGTCCGGCGCCATCCCGATGTGCGCTGGTTGCGGCGGGAAAGCGATATTGCGCAGTTGGCGGTCATTCAGGCCAGGCTTCTCAGGACCTTGTGGCCCTTGCTGAAGGCAGGTGGACGATTGCTCTATTGCACCTGTTCGGTGTTCCGTGAAGAAGGCAGCGAGCAGATCAATTCGTTTGTTGCAAACAACACCGACGCCGTCTTGCAGGCTTCGCCTGGGCACTTAATGCCCCATTCGTGGGCGTTTGAAGGATCTGTCCCGGACAATCACAGGGGTGATCACGACGGTTTTTTCTACGCACTGCTTGAGAAGCGCGCGGCATAGCCTGGCGTTCTGGCTGGTCTGCGTCCTGATTCTCTTCGGGGCGCAATCAGTCCGCGCCCAGCCCAATCCGGTGGATATTGCCCAGTTGCGGGCGAGCCGCGCCGAGGACGGCCTGTTCCTCACGGCCCAGATCCGGCTGGAGTTGCCGTCCATCGTCGAGGATGCACTGCAAAAAGGCGTCGCCGTGTTTTTCGTTGCCGAGGCGGAACTGCTGCGTGACCGTTGGTACTGGTACGACAGCAAGGTGTCCGCTGCGACTCGCCACATGCGACTGGCTTATCAACCCCTGACACGACGCTGGAGGCTCAATGTCTCTCCTGAACCCATTGGAAACGTTGGCCTGGGTGTGAGTTTCAGTCAGAACTTCGATTCGCTCGAGGATGCACTTCAGGCCGTGCAGCGGATTTCCAATTGGAAGATCGCGGATGCGGTGCCGCTTGCGTCGGACGCACGGTACTACGTGGAATTCCGTTTCCGGCTCGATGTTTCGCAACTCCCGCGCCCGTTCCAGATCGGGGTGGTGGGCCAGCCCGAATGGAATCTGGCCGCGTCCCGCAGCCTTCGATTGACGCCGGAGAACACCCAGTGACAGCGCCCGTCGCGGGTGCTGCACCAGGTCGGGTGTACCAGTCGCGTGCCGTGCGGTGGGCGTTGGTCATCGGGGCCGCGGCCATGGTGGCTCTGGGTCTTGTCCTGCTCTTCCTGCTGACGCAGGCCACTGACAATCGTGAACTGTACGAGCGCAACTATGAGCGCCTGTTTGTCCTGAACGTGGTGGTGGCCACGCTTCTTGGGGCGGTCATCTTGTGGATGGCCATCCGATTAGGGTTGCGTTTGCGACGCGGCAAGTTTGGCAGCCGACTGCTCGTCAAGCTCGCCGCCATTTTCGCGCTGGTCGGTTTTGTGCCCGGCGTCCTGATCTATGTGGTGTCGTACCAGTTCGTCTCGCGTTCCATCGAAAGCTGGTTCGACGTCAAAGTAGAGGGCGCACTTTTTGCGGGTCTGAACCTGGGCCGCGCCACGCTGGACGCGTTGAGCAACGACCTTGCGAGCAAGACGCGATCGGCGGCGAACCAGCTTTCCGGCGGGACCGATGCGAGTGCAGCGCTGAGTCTCGAACGATTGAGTGAGCAACTCGATGCCAGTGATGTGGTCCTGTGGAGCGCCTCAGGCACCCTGATTGCCAGCGCCGGGAAGTCACGCTTCCAGATCAATCCGGAGCGACCCACCGCGCAGCAGCTGCGCACCGCGCGCAGCCAGGGTGTCGTGGCCAACGTGGAGGGGCTGGACGAGCATCCTGTTGCGGGGGGGACAAACGCCAAGATCAATGCCCTTGCAGTGGTGCCGACGTCCAGGATCGGCTTGCTGGCCGAGCCTCGGTTCCTGCAGGTCACCCAGGCCCTTCCGCCGGCACTGGTGGCCAATGCAATCGCAGTGCAGGAGGCCAACCGGGAATACCAGGAGCGCGCGTTGGGCCGCGAGGGCTTGCGGCGCATGTACATCGGCACGCTCACGCTCAGCCTCTTCCTGGCGGTGTTTGCAGCCGTACTGCTGGCCGTGATACTGGGCAACCAGCTGGCGCGGCCCCTGCTGTTGTTGGCGGATGGTGTTCGTCAGGTCGCCGCCGGTGATTTCACCCCCAAGGCCGTGCTGCAAGGGAAGGACGAACTCGGCGGCTTGACGCGTTCCTTCGCCGACATGACCCAGCAACTTGCTGATGCGCGGGGGGCGGTGGAGAACACCATGGTGCAGCTGGACGATGCCCGAACCAATCTGCAGACCATTCTTGACAATCTGACAGCAGGCGTCATCGTGCTGGACTCCCAGGGCGTCGTCCTGTCATCCAACCCCGGCGCCACGCGCATCCTTCGGGCACCGCTGGCCGCCTTTGAGGGGCGTGCGCTGGCCTTGATCCCCGGGTTGGGCGAATTCGCGACCAGCGTCCTTGCGCAGTTTGAATCCTTTCAGGGTGAGCGCCTGCAGCACGGGCTGGATCACTGGCAGCAGTCATTCGAGCTGCATGCGTCAGCCCAGGGAATGCCGCAGGACGCCATCACCGTTGTGGCGCGGGGCGCGCTGTTGCCTGATTCGACCCGGTTGCTCGTATTCGATGACATTTCAGAAATCGTCTCGGCGCAGCGGGCTCAGGCATGGGGCGAAGTCGCCCGGCGGCTGGCGCACGAGATCAAGAATCCGCTGACCCCCATCCAGCTTTCCGCCGAGCGACTTGAAATGAAGCTGGCGGGCAAACTTGCGCCGCCGGAAAACACCCTCCTTGCCAAGTCGGTCAAGACCATCGTCGACCAGGTCGACGCCATGAAGCGACTCGTCGATGAGTTCCGCGACTACGCCCGGCTGCCCGCCGCGGACCTGAAGGCGCTCGACCTTAACGATCTCGTCGTCGATGTGCTGCACCTTTACGGCACCGAGGTGGGCGACGAAAACAGCCGGATCCAGGCGCAACTCGATCCGGCCTGCCCGCCGGTGCGCGGCGACGCCCAGCAGTTGCGGCAAGTCATTCATAACCTCTTGCAAAACGCGCTGGACGCCTCGGAGTCAAGCCATCGTGAGGGGGCCGAAAGGCGAGTGGTGGTTCGCACGCAGTGGGTTGAAGGCACACGCCGGGTGCGACTCACCATCCTCGACAGCGGCAGTGGTTTCCCCGACCATATCCTGAAGAGGGCTTTTGAACCGTATGTCACGACCAAGGCCAGGGGGACCGGATTGGGGCTGGCCGTCGTCAAGAAAATCGCCGACGAACACGGCGCCCGAATCGATATCTCCAACCGCGTGTCGGAGGGGAGCGTCGTTGGGGCCCAAGTGTCGTTATCATTCGCCTTGCACACTACACCGGCAGCTTGAAGACGGTGCAGTCATACCAAGGGATTCAGCAGCAATCATGGCAAATATTTTGGTGGTCGACGACGAACTGGGGATCCGTGACCTGCTGTCGGAAATCCTGAACGACGAGGGCCATAACGTGGAGCTCGCGGAGAACGCCGCGCAAGCCCGTGCCGCGAGAGGCCGGGCGCGGCCCGATCTGGTGTTGCTGGATATCTGGATGCCTGACACCGATGGTGTCACCTTGCTCAAGGAATGGTCTGCCACGGGCCTGCTGAGCATGCCCGTCATCATGATGAGTGGCCATGCAACGATAGATACGGCGGTAGAAGCCACACGAATCGGTGCCCAGGCCTTCCTCGAGAAACCCATCACGCTCCAGAAACTGCTGAAGGCGGTCGAGCAGGGTCTGGCGCGGGAGAGTGCGCGCAGGGTCGTATCGGGGCCTGTGGCGGCCCTGAAGGTGGTGGACCTTGGCTTGGAGACCGCCATGACCGGTGGCATGGTATTGCCAGCAGCCCATGACCTGGGGCCTGTCGGTCAGCAGAGCTTCGAACTCGACAAGCCCCTGCGCGACGCACGCGACCAATTTGAAAAGGCCTATTTCGAATTTCACCTGGCCAAGGAGGGCGGTTCCATGACGCGCGTGGCCGAGAAGACCGGCCTCGAACGAACGCACCTCTATCGCAAGTTGAAGCAGTTGGGTGTTGACCTCTCGCGCGGCAAGCGCCAGGCCGGCAACTGATCGGAAAGCCGGTTTTTCGCCTGCTATAATTTAAGCCTCGGCCCGGTAGCTCAGTTGGTAGAGCAGCGGATTGAAAATCCGCGTGTCGGTGGTTCGATTCCGCCCCAGGCCACCAGTATGAAAAGCCCGCTATGTCACCGTAGTGGGCTTTTTTCTTTGGGCATTGCGCCATTGCGTGGGTTGGGTTCGGGCGGGGTTCGGTGGAGGGGCTTGTGCAATGGAATTTCGCTGTCTAGCAAGGCGCTCTCGTTGGCAAGCCAAGAACGGTCTCCAGGACACTCTACGATACTGTGCCGACTCGGCTGTCCGCAGTGGCTTGCTGAGTACGGGTTTCAGCTCGCCGTGGCCGACGAGCACTGGCGCGTCGTTGAAACCCAGCGCCTCACAGGCACCCAGTTCGAGCGCTGGTTTATCAACTGGGATGTCCGTCTGGTCACCATGGAAGCTTGCGGCTCGGCTCACCACTGGGGACGCCGGCTGAACTGCGGGTGATCAGCGCCACCTGTCGCAACCACCTGGCTTCACGCGTCTAAGGACCTGTCGAACCGGCGTGACGGCAGCGTCGGCCTGAGGTGGGCGGTTCCTGAAAAATAAGGTTACAGGGCAGCGCCATTGTTGGGCAGGGTGCCACGGCGCCAGAGGCCGGGAGCAATACCGTACTCGTGCTTGAAGGCGCGGCTGAAGGCGGTTTCTGATTCGTAGCCGATGGTCTCGGCAATTTGGGCGAGGTTGCTGAGTTCGTTGCAAAGCAGGCGTGCCGCCATCGCAAGGCGCCAGCGCTTGAGGTAATGCATGGGCGGAATATTCACCAGCTGGGTAAAACGCTCGGCCAGCACACTGCGTGACATGTGAACCTCATGGGCCAGTTCGGCAACGCTCCAAGCATGCGCCGGGTCGCTATGCATGAGCGCAAGGCACTTGCCTATCTGCGGATCTCGCAGGCCCGGCAGCCAGCCGGTCTGTGACGGCGGCAGGGCCTCGATATAGCCGCGCAATGCTTCGACAAACAACATCTCGGCTACCTTGGCTCGCACCAGGGTCGAGCCCGGGTGAGGCACGTCACCTTCATCCAGGGCATAGCGGATCGACTGCGCGATCCAGGGACCGGAGGGGCGTCGGCCCACCGATGCGCAGAACATGCGCGGCAAGGAGTCGATGAGCGGATTCGGTATATCGCGCTCGTAGGCGAACCAGCCGCAAATGACGAGTGCGAGATTTCCGTCGCCACCGTAGCGCATGCGGGTCAGCAGCGGCAGCTGGACCTGGAGAGCATGGTCAACGGTCACGGGTGCGTTCTGCAATCCGCTGCCGAGCAGGTGCGAATCCCCGTGGGGGAAAGTCACCACATCGCCAGCCTGCAACAGTACGGGATCTTCGCCTAGCAATTGGGCCCAGCATTGGCCTTCCAGGACAAAGTGGCAAATAGCCAAGTTCTGCGCGCCGGGGTGTAGCACTTGCGCCAGGATGCCACCACTGGGGGCGTCCACGCACCAAGGCTCGCGAAATTCACCGTTGAGGAACAGGGCGCCTTCTAGGCGGATCATGCGCAGAACGTCTGACAACACATCCATTGGCCACTCCCTCAGGGTTGCACGGGTTTTTGGTCAAAAACTCCGGACGCCCAGATATGGTAATTACGAATTCGAAGCCTAGCATAGAAGCCGGATCTACGAGTCCGTTCTTTCATCTACCTAACACAGGAGTAAGCCTGATGAACACCATGATTGGCACTTCGATGAGCCCCGAAATGCAGGCGCTCAAGACCCGACTCAGGACCACATGGATGTCGGGAGACTATGGTGTCTTCGCCAAATACTTGGAACCCGACGCCCTGAAGTATCTGGCCGGACTCAAGATCAAGCCCGACACGCGCCTGCTGGACGTGGCATGCGGCGCGGGTCAGATCGCCATTCCCGCCGCCAAGGCCGGCGTGAAGGTCACGGGCGTGGACCTCGCCGCCAATCTGATCGAGCAGGCACAGGCGCGTGCCACCGTCGAAGGCGTGAAGGTCCGTTTTGAAGAGGGCGACGCCGAAGAACTGGCATTTCCGGACGCAAGCTTCGACATGGTGGTCAGTCTTATCGGCGCCATGTTTGCGCCGCGTCCGGATCTGGTTGCCAGCGAATTGCTTCGCGTATGCCGCCCAGGTGGTCGCATCGCCATGGCCAACTGGACGCCGCAGGGTTTTGTCGGGCAGATGTTCAAGACAATCGGCAAGCACGTGCCGCCGTCACCCCTCATGGTATCGCCGCTGTTGTGGGGCGACGAAGCCAAGGTACGTGAGCGCTTCGGCGCCGGCGTGAGTAGCCTGGAGACGAGCAAGCGCATGTACACCTTCCGCTATCCATTTGCGCCCGACGAAGTGGTGGATTTCTTCATCACCTACTACGGCCCCACCAACCGCGCCTACGCCGCGCTGGATGCAACAGGCAAAGCAGCCATGCACTCGGATCTGGAGCAGCTCTGGGCCGGCAGTAATCAGGCCAAGGACGGAACCACGCACGTCGAGTCGGAATATCTGGAGGTACAGGCGCAGCGTGCCTAAGATGCCCGCCTATAAGGCAGTGATCAACGGCGGATTTTTGACCCTAACGGATAGAGGTTAAACATGTTCATGATCGATTACAAACAGCGCAATTGGTGGTACTGGTTTCTGACGGCTGGTCTGCTCACAGCGGGGGTAACGGGCTACAAAATCGGATTCGATCTGGCCATCGGCCTGACTGTCATCAATCTGATCGACTTTGTGCTGGGCGAGCGAAGTATCACGGCTTTTACGGTTCAGGTTCGGCTCGTGGTCTTGATCTACCTTCTGGTGTCGTATCCAGCGCCAATGCAGATTCTGTTCTGGGTGCCCGTCGTGGGCATGTGGGCGCGTGCGCTGTTTGGCTACTGTCTTATGGCCCGCACCATGTCGCTCATGCCGTGGAACCGCCAGGTGCCGTTTACGGGTGAACTGCTCATGAAGACCTACTTCTCTCGACCAGTCCGTGGCAACTTCATGCAGGGTCTTCCACCCTTGGAGCGAATGGCGGCAAGCGCCTGAAGCCACGCAAGCCGGTGCCACAAGGAGGACACATGAACCAGGAGACACTTTATGCACGTCTTGGCGGCTATGACGCCATTGCTGCCGTGGGCAACGACCTGATCGTTCGCGGTCGACCGCCTTAGACTGGGAACGGGCCTTCAGATTTTCGGCGTGGCCTGCAAGTCTCGATCCTATGCATCCGGTTCAAGCAAGCCGGCACGTACATTCCATGGCGCCGAGGTTAGGAAGACAGCGGACGCTCGCGGGCCAAGCATCGGCCTTCCATGCTGGCCGACTCTGCCGCACCGAAAGCAGCCTGCCGCTTTGATCATTGAATCAGACGAACGGCCAGTACGAGTAATCGCTGAATGTTGGGCTTCAGAGCAAAAGGACAGTCCCCGGCAATGCAAGGGATCTAGCGTCAGTTACGTCTAGGGCAGAAATCTAACGAAGCCGCAAGATGCGTCTTGCTCCGTTTAGTACGATCACACCAATGGCCAACCTGATCACCAAACAGCTCTAACCCAGCTGGTTTTTTTACGTCCATAGCAGTCCAGGGTGCCGTCAGGAGCGCCTTCAGTTCGGTTGGGTTCGGTGGCGGGGAAGGACTTGCGGCCTATTGTCTAAGTAGTCTGATGACATCCCGCACAAGATCCGCCTTGTCGACGATCAACTGGCCAACGCAGTGGCCGCCACCGCCAAGTTCAATTTTCTGCTTGGGATCAGCAGACTTATCAAACGCAGTTGGTTGCCATCTCGCATGTGGGTCGTTTTTGTTGAAAGCGAAGAGCTTCTTGGTCTTGGTCATTGGCAATCCTTTGTCGTTCACCGAAGAGAACTCGATGACCGTATCAAAAGTGCCGTCAACCTCAGCACGAGCGTAATCTGCAGCAAGCTCGCCACCGCGACTATGGCCCATAAGAGATATCTTCTTGGCCCCTGTCTCGCGTGCATGGGCAATGGCCGTGCCCACCTCGATGAACCCGGTGCCAGTCCGGCCTGGCCAAGTCACAGCAATAACGCGAAAGCCAGCGTTTGCCAGTTTTCGCCCCATTTGTCCGCCACAGGGGGAAAAGAAAAACCCCCGGTTTGTGCCGGACCCACCGTGCAGGGCAATCACAACATGGTCACCCTCACCCATAAGGAGTGCCGAGACAGTCCTATCGTTGCCTTTGATATCGGTTTCCACTTGGGCAAGTACGCTGCAGCAGGACGACGACACTGATAGAACGAGGGCAATCCACTTCTTCGGCATTGGTTTTCCTTGCAACATGGTCGTGCCAACGGGCTAAAGATATTGCTCTTCCTTCGCTGAGTTAGCAAGGCAATACCGCTCGCATAACTTTCTGGTGGTTGGCTTGTGCTCGGGCCCGTTATGCTGGAGCCGGTTGTCAAACGCTTTTCACATCTGCAGAGAAAAGGGCCTCTATGCGCACGATCGGGAACGTCCTCTGGCTGGTCTTGGGTGGTTTTTTCATGGGACTTGGTTGGTGGTTGGCCGGGTTGCTGTGCGCGATCACGATTGTCGGCATCCCCTGGGCCAAGGCCTGTTTCGTGATCGGTCAGTTTGCGTTCTGGCCTTTTGGCAAAGTTGCAGTTGATCGCGAAAAGGTTCAAGGCAAAGGCGATATCGGAACCGGCACCCTGGGCTTGCTGGGCAACGTGCTGTGGTTCATCTTTGCCGGGATCTGGCTGGCTATCGGTCACCTGCTGTCGGCGCTGGCCTGCTTCATCACGATCATCGGGATTCCGTTTGGGATACAGCATCTGAAGCTCGCCGGTATTGCGCTTGCCCCGATCGGCAAGACCATCGCGGACGCGAAGTGAAACGCCAAAGCCTTTCGGGGACTCGCGTTCGGGCGGGCTTCGTCTCGCTCGGGTTGTTTGCTGGATGCGTGCTTTAGCTGCAAAACGGAAGTTC